>JAICMG010000118.1 GCA_025929365.1 Frankiaceae bacterium | reverse complement strand
CGATGCAGTGGAACGGCACCTACGCCGAGAGCGTCTACACCTTCGCCAACACCATCAACACCCATGAGGGCGGCACCCACGAGGAGGGCTTTCGCGCGGCGCTGACCTCCGTGGTCAACAAGTTCGCGCGCGACCAGAAGATCCTCAAGGAGAAGGACGACAACCTCACCGGTGACGACATCCGCGAAGGCCTGACGGCGATCATCTCGGTGAAGCTCGCGCAGCCGCAGTTCGAGGGCCAGACCAAGACGAAGCTCGGCAACACCGAGGCGAAGTCGTTTGTGCAGAAGGCATGCAACGACTGGCTGGGATCGTGGTTCGAGCGCAACCCGCGCGAGGGCAAGGTCGTCATCTCCAAGGCGGCGCAGGCGGCCCAGGCCCGGATCGCGGCGCGCAAGGCACGCGACCTCGCGCGCGGCCGCAAAGGGCTGCTCGAGTCCAGCGGCCTGCCCGGCAAGCTCGCCGACTGCCAGTCGACGAACCCGGAGGAGTGCGAGCTCTACATCGTCGAGGGCGACTCGGCCGGCGGCTCAGCGAAGGGCGGCCGCAACCCCGTCTACCAGGCGATCCTGCCGATCCGCGGCAAGATCATCAACGTCGAGAAGGCACGGATCGACCGGGTGCTGCAGAACACCGAGGTGCAGGCGCTGATCACCGCGCTCGGCACCGGGATCCACGACGACTTCGACATCGCGAAGCTGCGCTACCACAAGATCATCCTGATGGCCGATGCCGACGTCGACGGCCAGCACATCCGCACGCTGCTGCTCACGCTGCTGTTCCGCTTCATGAAGCCACTCGTCGAAGCCGGATACGTCTACCTCGCGCAACCGCCGCTGTACAAGCTGAAGTGGAACAAGCCGAACGAGCCTGACTACGCCTACTCCGATCGCGAGCGCGACGGACTGATCGAGGCCGGCAGCACTGTCGGCAAGAAGCTTCCCAAGGAAGACGGCATCCAGCGCTACAAGGGTCTCGGCGAGATGAACGCCGACGAGTTGTGGGAGACCACGATGAACCCTGCCAGCCGGGTGCTGTTGCAGGTAACTCTCGACGACGCCGCGACGGCGGACGAGATGTTCAGCGTCCTCATGGGCGAGGACGTCGAAGCACGACGCAACTTCATCACCCGCAATGCCAAGGACGTCCGCTTCCTCGACATCTAGGCCAGGCGCCTAGCCCGACCGTTTCCGTTCGCACCAAAGGATCACCGTGACCGAGATCACCACCCCGCCGCCCGGCGGTCGCGTCGAGCCCGTCGGGCTCGAGGTCGAGATGCAGCGCAGCTTCCTCGACTACGCGATGTCCGTCATCGTCTCCCGGGCGCTGCCCGACGTACGCGACGGCCTCAAGCCGGTCCACCGCCGGGTGCTCTACGCGATGTACGACGGCGGGTACCGGCCGGATCGCGGCTACTCGAAGTGCAGTCGCGTCGTCGGTGACGTGATGGGCCAGTACCACCCGCACGGCGACACTGCGATCTACGACACGTTGGTGCGCCTCGCGCAGCCCTGGTCGATGCGACTGCCGCTGGTCGACGGGCAAGGCAACTTCGGCTCGCCGGGCAACGACCCGCCGGCCGCGATGCGCTACTGCCTGCCCGCATCGACCCGCGTGCGCATTGCCGAAGGGCCCTCGGTCGAGATCGGCGCCCTGGTGCCTGACGCGACTCCTAACTCTGATAATCCCATCGACCTCAAGGTTCTCGATCGCAACGGCGATCCAGTGGCGGCGTCGATGCTCTTCCACTCAGGCGACCACAAGACCGCTCGGATCACGACCATCGAGGGCTACACCCTTGAAGGAACGCACAACCACCCGATCCTTTGCCTGGTGAACGTCGCGGGTGTTCCAACCCTGCTGTGGAAGCTCGCCGCGGAAGTAACAACGGGCGATCACGTCGTGATCTACCGGGGTCAGCCCGGTGTCTTTGTCTACGCCGATGACCGCGATGTGGCGGCGGCGATTCTCGCCGGCGCGTGGGTCAGCGAGGGCTTTGTCTCAGCCGAGCGGGCCGGATTCAACAACACCGACAAGTCCTACTTCGACGCGGTCGTCACCGCGTTCGACCTCGTGGTGGGCGGGCCCCGCTACGTCTACGACCGTGTGATCAAGTCGGGCAGCCGATTGTACGAGCTGGATGTTCAGAATCTCGAGTCTTGGCGGCGCTCCCCCCTGGGCGAAGTGACTGGCAAGGCGGCGGAGAAGGGAATACCTGAGTTCGTCTGGCGAGCGGGCGCACCCGTCAAGCGCGCCTTCTTACGATCGCTGTTTGAGGGTGACGGCTCGACGTCTGCGCTTGCGCGTCGCTCGATCCAGATCAGTTACTCGACCCGCAGTCTGAAGCTGGCGCAAGAAGTCCAGTGCCTGCTTCTCGAGTTCGGCGTGGTGAGCCGGCTCGCAAAGTATGCGGGTGGCGAGATCAAGCTCTACATCAGCAACCGCAGGGACGCACGGACGTTCGCGCTCGAGGTTGGGTTCTTGGGCACCAAGCAGACCAAGCTCGACTTGCTACTAGCGGCCCTCCCGGATCGCAGCCGTGCGCGTTCGCGAGACAGGGTTCCTTTCGTCGCTGACTTCATCCGCTCACACGGTGGTGCGGCGTACGCAGACAAAGACTGGCTTCGACGCAACAACGTTGACTCCGTTGACCGGTGGGAGTCCAGTCGGCACGAGTTGCGCACACGAATCGGTGACGAGGACGTCCTCCGTGTCGTCGAGCCGCTTGTCGATGGTCGCTACTACTACGCCGAGGTCGCCTCCGTTGAGGATGCGGGTGTACAGGCCGTGTACTCGCTGCGCGTCGACAGCGATGACCATTCCTTCCTCACCGACGGGTTCGTCAGTCACAACACCGAGTGCCGGCTCACGCCCGCCGCGATGGAGATGCTCTCCGACATCGACCAGGAGACGGTCGACTTCACCGCCAACTACGACGGTCGCTCGCAGGAGCCGCTGGTCCTGCCTAGCCGGTTCCCGAACCTGCTGGTCAACGGCGGCGCCGGCATCGCGGTCGGCATGGCCACCAACATCCCGCCGCACAACCTCGTCGAGGTCGGTGCCGCGGTGCAGTGGGCCCTGCAGCATCCGGACGCGACGGAGGAGGAGCTGCTCGAGGCTTGTGTCGAGCGGATCCAGGGGCCTGACTTCCCGACCGGTGCGTTGATCGTGGGTCGCGACGGCATCGACCAGGCGCTACGGACCGGCCGCGGGTCGGTGCGGGTGCGCGCAGTCGTCGAGGTCGAGGAGGACGCGCGCGGCCGCCAGCAGCTGGTGATCACCGAGCTGCCGTATCAGGTGAACCCGGATGCGCTGGCCGAGAAGATCGCCGACCTCGTGCGTGACGGCAAGGTCCCGGGGATCGCCGACATCAAGGACGACACAAGTCGTCGTACCGGGCAGCGACTCGTCATCGTGCTCAAGCGGGATGCGATCCCGAAGGTCGTGCTGAACAACCTCTACAAGCACACCCAGCTGCAGGACTCCTTCGGGGTCAACATGCTGGCGCTGGTCGACGGTGTCCCGCGCACGCTGAACATCGGGCAGATGGTGCGGCACTACGTCTCGCACCAGATCGAGATCATCGTGCGACGGACCCGCTTCCGGTTGCGCAAGGCGCAGGAGCGCGCCCACATCCTGGTCGCGCTGCTGAAGGCGCAGGACCGCATCGACGAGGTCATCGCGCTGATCCGCGGCAGTGAGTCGGCGGAAGCGGCCCGCGCGGGCTTGATGGGCCTGCTCGACATCGACGAGCTGCAGGCCACCGCGATCCTCGACATGCAGCTACGCCGGCTGGCCGCTCTCGAGCGTCAGCGGTTGCAGGAGGACTACGACAAGGAGATGGCGATCATCGCCGAGTGCGAGGCGATCCTCGGCAGCGAGGAGCGGCAACGCGCGATCGTCGGCGAAGAGCTCGGCGAGATCGTCAGCAAGTACGGCAACGAGCGCAAGTCGCGGATCATCGCCTACGAGGGCGACATGAGCCTCGAGGACCTGATCGCCCAGGAGGACGTGGTCGTCACGATCACGCGCGGTGGGTACGCCAAGCGCACCAAGACCGACCTCTACCGAGCGCAGCGCCGCGGCGGCAAGGGCGTCATGGGTGCTGCGCTGAAGCTCGACGACATCGTCGAGCACTTCTTCGTCACCTCGACGCACAACTGGATCCTGTTCTTCACCAACAAGGGCCGGGTCTACCGCGCGAAGGCGCACGAGCTGCCCGAGACCAACCGCGCGGCTCGCGGCCAGCACGTGGCGAACGTCCTCGCCTTCCAGCCCGACGAGCGCATCGCATCCGTGATGGACATCAAGGACTACGCGGTCGCGCCGTACCTCGTGCTCGCCACCAAGCGGGGGCTGGTCAAGAAGACGAAGCTCACCGAGTTCGACTCCAACCGGTCCGGCGGCATTGTTGCGATCAACCTGCGAGAGGACGACGAGCTGATCGCGGCGCGCCTCGTCGCGCCGACCGACGACCTGCTCCTGGTCTCGCGCAACGCGCAGTCGATCCGCTTCCACGCCGACGACGAGATGCTGCGCCCGATGGGCCGGGCGACCAGCGGCGTGATCGGGATGCGCTTCTCCGAAGGCGACGAGCTGCTGGCGATGGAGGTCGCCACCGACGAGGACCTCGACATCCTCATCGCGACCGACGGCGGCTACGCAAAGCGCACGAAGGTCGGCGAGTACCCCGTGCAGGGCCGGGGCGGCAAGGGCGTCATCACCGCGAAGATCGTGGCCAAGCGCGGCGGGCTCGTGGGAGCCTTGGCGGTACGTCCCGAGGAGGAGATCTTCGCGATCACCTCAGGTGGCGGCGTGATCCGGACGAGAGTGAAGGAAGTACGCCGAGCCGGGCGCCAGACGATGGGCGTGAGACTTATCAACCTCCCGAACGAGCAGACTGTCGTGGCAGTCGCCCGCAACGCGGAGGCCGAGGACGACGAGGAGGGCACTGAGTCGTGACGATCGGCTCGGGGGAGCCGCCGGATTGGGACGTCGGGTCGCCATTCGGCGGGCCCGCGGCTGCCTCGCGCGGTCCGCTTCGAGCCGACCCCTCGGCCGGGCGTGAAGGCTCCCTCGCTCAGATGTCGAGTGCCACCGTCGTCCCGGGTGCGCCGACGATCACGACTCACAGTCCGGTAACCGTTGGTCACACCTCGGTCGCCCGCAAGCGCGGCCGGCGGGCTCGGCTCACGCTCAAGCGGATCGACCCTTGGTCGACGCTGAAGTTCTCGATCGTCTACGGCCTGGTCGGCGCGGCGGTTCTCGTCGTCGCGGTCGTCGTGCTCTACGGCGTGATCGACGCGATGGGCGTCATCGCGTCGCTGCGAAAGTTCCTGTCGGACGTCAGCGACAGCTCGAGCGGGCCGGGCCTTGCCGCGTGGCTGAGCTTCGGCCGGGTGCTCATCGTCGCGATCGTCGTCGGGTTGGTGAACGTCGTACTGTTCGCGGCCTTTGCGACCCTCACGGCCTTCATCTACAACGTCTGCACTGACATCGTCGGCGGCGTCGAGGTCACCCTCTCCGAACGGGAGTAAGCCTGCGCATCGGGCCCGCCGCCTCAGGTAGGCTCGCGTGCCGCACCGGGTGCTTCGTGCCGGTGCCGGTACATCGGATCCGAGGGCCTGTAGCTCAGCTCGGTTAGAGCGCTTCCCTGATAAGGAAGAGGTCGATGGTTCAAGTCCATCCAGGCCCACAAGCATCCCATCCCCACCAGGGGGACGTAGCTCAATTGGCAGAGCACCGCCTTTGCAAGGCGGGGGTTAGGGGTTCGATTCCCCTCGTCTCCACCGACGAAGTTCCGGCCCCGATCGATGGGGCAGGACCGAACCGGCGCTTGTCGAAGCCAGGACGGTGGGGGTTCGCCGCGTTGCGTGGGTGACGATCACGCTAGCTGGGCTCTGTGCCGCCACGGCCGTCCCTGCACAGGCTGTGGCGACCACGTACCGCGCCGGCTATGTCCTCACCGGCAATCACAACGGAAGTGCCAGGCTCGCGCTATCGCGAAAGGCATCGTTGAACGTCGCGATTCGCCGGCCGACCGTCCCCGATGGCTACACCGGATTCGAGATCACCAGCGCGTCCCGCCCGACGTTCGCGTACTTCGCGGTCGTGCTGGACGACGGCAACGTCATGTCGGGCCAAGAGGACGGCAACACCGGATCGGCCAGCGGGTCGCTCACTTTCGGCACGTCCGGCCCGCCGGACACCATCGCGGTCGGCCACGTCACACTCGCGCCGGGCAGCTACACACTCACCCTGGTCGCCCGAGGCCCGAGCACCGTCACGCTCACTCCGAGCACACCGCCGGCACGAACCGTGCACCTCGTTGCGGACGGCACGACCGCCGCGTCCGCCACTACCGCGGCGTACGCCGGCGCCGGCCCAGCCAGCTACGAATACCGGACCCTTGCGGCAAGAGTGCCGCCGCACGCGCATTTCGTGCTGGCGCTCGATGCCGCGCGATGGGACGGGACGTCGACGCTGGCGTACCTGAATGCGTGCCTCGGCGGCGCGGGCGCCGACCCCGCTTGCGCTGTCAGTCCATTCGTAGTCGACGCCGTCCAGCCGACCGTTGATCCCGGCAGCCACGCCGAGCTCAGCGAATACGTCTGGGGGCAACCGCCGTCCGGTCCGACCGACGTCGCGTTCTACACCGCCGTCAGCGGCACGGTGACTGATCAGTACTTCCTCGCGATCGCGCTGCCATAGGCACCGACCGGACCCCGAGCGCTTGCCGACTCCCCTCGGGGGCAGTTGGATAGCGCCTCGTAACCATCAGGCGATTAACTGGGGTGCGGACAGCTCGGTCGAGCCCGAGATGACCGTCACCCAGGCGATCAGCTCGCCCGCCCAGTTCTAGAACGGCCCGGGCAGGGCCGGCAATCGTTGCATCGAAGGTTGGGAAGGACTAGCGCCGATCCGTAAGCCTGACCCCGAGGAATGTTGATGCACCACACTTGGCCTCGCCGATTGCTCACCGCGTTCGCCGCCGCCGGACTCACCGGTGGTTGCCTCGTTGCGCAGGCGACGTCGGCGATCGCGGCCTCGCCATCGATCTCGCGTGTGACGTTCACCTCCGCGACCCATTCGTCGCTCACCTTCACGGTCAGCGGCCACGCGTCCAAGTACCGGGTGTACGTCGCGCAGGTGCATCACCAGCTCACGGCGTCGAACCTCCACAACGATCCGCACTCGGGCTGGTCGACAAGCCCGACAGTCACGGTCACGGGATTGAGCTACTCGACGACGCCGTGGTTCTACCGCGCCGTCGCACAGACCGGCACCGCGCGCGCGTACTCAGCGGAATACGGCCCGGTCGGCTTGCAGCCGACGACGCCGACCGCGATCCGGGCTGACAACCAGCACGGTGCCGTCACGTTGAGCTGGACCGGCGGGGCGGGGACCGGCTACATCGTGCAGCGTGCAGCCGACCCGTCGTTCTCGAGCGTGCTGAAGAGCTACGCGCTGATCGGTCCGGACCAGCAGTTCACCCCGCCGGACCTGACGTTCGGCGCGGCATACTCCTACCGGATCCTGGCCGTGAACAACGGCACCCGGTCCAACCCGTCCGTGGTGGCGAGCGCCAACGAGTCGGCGGCGTCGACGAGCACGATCACCACGATGACCTACAACATCCGCGAGGCCTCACTCGACGGTCAGCCTGACGGCTCGAACAAGGGCGCTCCTTGGGATCAGCGAAAAGGGCGGGCCGCCGCACTGATTCGCTCTGCGTCGCCCGATGTCATCGCGGTCCAGGAAGGCGCGTCGTTCGTCGACGGCAGTTCGACCGAACGGCAGGCCGACAGCCTGGTGAGCGCGCTCGGAAGCCCCTACAAGCTGGCTCGCACCGAGATCCCGCCAACCGAGCCGCACTACTTCAGGACCGGCGACTACATCATCTACAACTCCACGACGATGCACGCCGACGACCCGGCGGGGACATCTTCTGCCGACGTCCGTTACTGGGACCTCGGGCAGTCCTCGCTCGGAAAGCAGCATTGGGCGGCTTACCAGGAGTTCACCGACCGCGCCAGCAACAGCAGGTTCCTCTTCGTGGCCTTCCATCTCGTACAGGTCAACAACAACCCATCCGCCGACGACGCGGCACGACAGCGTCAAACCGAGTCACTCCTCGCACAGTCGGAGACCTTCAACACCGGCCCCGATCTGCCGATCGTGTATGCCGGCGACACCAACAGTGCGGTCGAGTCCAGCCACCCCAATGACGGTCCTCGCGTCGCGATGCGAGCGCGGCTTGTCAGCGACGCGTTTGACGTTGCGGCGTCGCGCCATCACACCAAGTTCAACACCGGCAATCAGTACTTCAGCAAGCCCCCGGCATCGCGCGTCTACCTTGACGCGATCTTCGCCGCGCCCGGTGTCGGTGTCGCCTCCTGGGATGAGCTGCTCAAGCTCAGCCACGGCAAGTTCGTCCTGCCGATCCCGTCGGACCACAACCCGGTGGTTGCCAAGGTCGTCATTCCGGGCTGACCTCGGCTACATGTTGAGGATCGTCTGCGCGATCCGAATCGCGCCCGGACCGATGGTCACGACGAACATCGCCGGGAAGATCGTGAAGATCACCGGGAAGAGGATCTTCACCGGCGTCTTCGCGGCCTGCTCGCGTGCGTGCTGGCGGCGTACCAGCCGGACCTGCGCGGCCTGGACGCGAAGCACCTCACCGACCGCCATCCCCAGCTCGTCGGCCTGCAGCAGCGCCACGACGAATGCGGAGAGCTCGCGGACGTCGGTGCGGCGGCGCAGGAACTCCAGGGCGGTGTGCCGGTCGACACCGAGCTCGATCTCGCGCAGCATCCGGCGAAGCTCGTCGCCGAGTGGGCCGTCGAGGCGGTCCGTGACGATCACCAGCGCCTGCTCGAGACCGAGTCCTGCCTCGACCGTGATCGCCAGAAGGTCCAGTGCGTCGGGTAAGGCGCGTGCGACCTTTTGCTGCCGCTCGTTGGCTCGCGAGTCGAGCATCACGTCCGGGACGAACGACGCGAGTATCGCGAGCAGGATGCCGGCGACGACGCCGGGCAGCTGATGGGGGTGGAACACCAGTCCGAACAGAAATCCTGCGACCGCAGCGATCGCCTTGTAGGTGAGCATCTGCTCGACGGTGAGCTTCGCCTCGAGGCCGGCGTAGATGATGCGCTGCCGGGTGAGCTCGAGGCGCTGCACCGGGGACAGCGGTCGCATCGCACGTGCCGCCGCGTCGCCCAGTGGTTCGAGCACCCGATAGATCACGCCGGCGCTGGGCGCGGGTGCGGGATCGAGCGCGTCAGCCGCAGCCTGGGCGTGCGAGGCGATGGCGGCGCGGCTGGCGAACAGTCCGGCGCCGGCGACCCCGAGACCGCCGGCCACGAGCAGTACGGCGAGAAGCACCATTGCGTCAGACCTCCACTCGGACGATGCGCCGCATCCAGGCGAAGCCGACAAGCATGAGCGCGCCGGCGACGCCGACCATCACGAGGCCGATGGTCTGGTGGAACAGCGGTTTGAGATAGCTCGGGTTGACGACGAGCATCACGAGTGCGATCAGGAAGGGCAGCGCGCCGAGGATGACTGCCGAGAGCCTGCCCTCGATCGTCAGCGCATCGACCTCGCGCTTGACCTCCGCCCGGCCGCGCATCGTGCGGGCCACGATTCGCAGGATGTCGGCGAGCCGGCCACCGGTGCGCTGCTGCACCGTGATCGCCTGGACGGTCCAGTCCACGTCGCGTGACCCGAGCCGCTCGCTCATCG
>JAICMG010000162.1 GCA_025929365.1 Frankiaceae bacterium | reverse complement strand
GGCGCGGTCGTCGTCACCGACCGCTACATCGACTCCTCTCTTGCCTACCAGGGGGCCGGCCGGTCGTTGCCGGAGGCCGAGGTGCGGCGGTTGTCGCAGGGCGCAACCGGAGGGCTGCTGCCGGATCTCACGGTCGTGCTCGACCTCCCACCGGAGGTTGGGCTGGGCCGCCGGGGTGGACCGGGCGATCGCCTCGAGGACGAGAGCGTGGCGTTCCATCGTCGGGTCCGATCGACGTTCCTGCAGCTCGCGGCTCATCACCGCGACCGCTACCTCGTGCTCGACGCGACCGAGTCCCCTGAGCGCATCCACGAGGCGGTGGCGAATGGGCTCAAGCCGTTGCTTCGTACGGTGGCCACCACGCCGCTGCCGAAGCCCGCAGGCGGCAACCCCGAGCCGGCGACGGCGCGCAAATGAGCGTCTTCGACGCGCTCGTCGGACAGGACCGCGTCATCGAGCAGCTCCGCGGGGCGATCGAGTCAGCGCGCGTGACGATCGAAGGCGGCGAGGCAACGGGGATGACTCACGCCTGGCTGTTCACCGGTCCGCCCGGGTCGGGTCGGTCCGTGGCGGCGCGCGCGTTCGGTGCCGCGCTGCAGTGCCCGGACGGTGGCTGCGGCGCCTGCCACGAGTGCCACACCGCCCTCACCGGGAGCCATGTCGACGTCGAGATCGTCACGCCCTCCGGCTTGTCCTACAGCGTGGCCGAGACCCGGGCGCTGGTGTCGCGCGCTGCGCTGGCGCCAGTGCGCGGGACGTGGCAGGTGACGATCGTCGAAGACGCCGACCGCTTCACCGAGCAGGCGCTCAACGCGCTTCTCAAGGCGCTCGAGGAGCCGCCGCCGCGTGGTGTGTGGCTGCTGTGCGCGCCATCGGCCGACGATCTTCTGCCGACGATCCGGTCGCGTTGCCGCGTCGTCACCCTGCGAGTGCCGCCCTATGAAGCGGTGGCGGCGTACCTGGCGAGCGAGGGGATCGACCCGGTCACCGCTCGTCTTGTCGCGCATGCCGCGCAGGGCCACATCGGCCGCGCTCGCCGGCTCGCGGTCGATCACGACGCCGCGACGCATCGTCGCGAGGTGCTGACGGTTCCCACGCATGTCGCTTCCGTGGGCGGCTGCTTCGCGGCGGCCGCGGCCCTCGTCGATGCGGCGAAGGCGGAAGCCGCCGCGGTCAGCGAGTCGCTCGATGCCGAGGAGAAGAGCGCGCTACGCGAGTCGTACGGCGACACGGGCGAGCGCGGGATGCCACGGCCGCGTGGCGTCGCGGGCGCGATCTCCGAGCTGGAGAAGCGGCAGCGCTCACGGGCGACTCGCACCCAGCGCGATGTGCTGGACCGAGCGCTCGTCGACCTCGCGGCGTTCTACCGCGATGTTCTCGTCGTACAGCTCGGCGCGACGGTCGACCTGGTCAATCCCGACTTCGAGCCGACGCTGCGGGACCTGGCGGCCGAGTCCGATCCCGAGGCGACATTGCGCCGGATCGAAGCGGTACTGGCCGCCCGGGCGGCGATCGACGCTAACGTCGCTCCGCTGCTGGCTGTGGAAGCAATGGCAGTTGCGCTCCGCGCACCATAGAGACTGCGCTCCGCGCACCATAGAGACTGAGAGTCATGATTCCCAGAACGATCGCTGCCGCCGTGGCCGGCCTGCTTGCCCTGACCGCGTGCTCGTCGTCCGGCTCATCGCCCGCGAGCGCCCCGAACCTGACGCCGGGCGCGACGACGAGCGCCACCCCGTCGTCGACGCCGACGGCCGTGAAGCGCGGGCCGACCACGGTCGCTGCGTTCGATCGTCAGCACCTCAGCTGGCGCAGCTGCCACGACGGTCTGGAGTGCACCACCCTGCTGGTCCCGCTTGACTACACCAACCCGTCGGGTCGCCGGTTGCACATCGCGGTGATCCGCGAGCGGGCAACCGGCTCGTCGCGGGGTTCGTTGATCATCAATCCGGGTGGGCCGGGCGCCTCAGGCGTCGACTTCGTCGTGCAAGCCGCAAGTGTCTTCAACCAGCTGACGACCCACTACGACCTCGTGTCCTTCGACCCGCGTGGCGTCGGAGCCTCCGACCCGATTCGTTGTCTCACCTCGGCCCAGCTCGACGCGTACGTCAACGTCGATCCGATTCCGACCACGGCGGCTCAGCGACGTGCCGTGGTCGATGCGGGGCGTCACTTCGCGAACGCCTGCTACCGGAGGAACGGCAGCTACCTCGAGCACGTCGGCACGAAAGACCAGGCCCGCGACATGGACGTGCTCCGGGCCGCGCTGGGCGACTCGAAGCTCACCTACTACGGCGCGTCGTACGGGACGTATCTCGGGGCAAAGTACGCGGAGCTGTTCCCGACTCACATAAGGGCGATGGTGCTGGACGGTGCGCTCAACCCGGCGGAGTCCGCGACTGCCCAGAACCTCGTCCAGGCGAAGGGCTTCGAGACCGACCTCCAGGACTTCCTGTCATTCTGTGTGCGGTCGCATCGCTGCCCCTTCGGGGCAAGCACGTCGACTGCCAACCAAGCGCTGGACTCGTTGATCCAGAGGGTCACTCAGCACCCGTTGCAGGTCGGGAGTCGCACCGTCGGGCTGGGCGAGTTCTTCAACGGGCTTGCCGCCGGCCTGTACTCGACGGGTGACTGGTCGCAGCTGCAGAGCGTGCTCGGAGCGGCGCAGTCGGGAAACGGGGCCGGCGTGCTCCTGTTCGCCGACCAGCTCACCGGCCGCAACAACGACGGCAGCTACAACAACTTGATCGAGTCCAACATGGCGATCAACTGCATCGACCGGCCCTGGCCACGGTCGACGGCGGTATATGAGCAAAAGGCGGCACAGTTCGCCAAGGTCGCCCCGCACTTCGGTGCGGCGATCGAGTACGGCTCGATGCCGTGTGCCTTCTGGCGGGTGCCGCCGGTCGAGCCGACGCATGCCATCTCGGCGCCCGGTGCGCCGCCGATCTTGGTGATCGGCACGACCCGCGACCCGGCGACGCCCTTCGTCTGGGCGCAGGCCCTGGCGCACCAGCTGTCCTCGGGCGTGCTGCTGACCCACGATGGCGACGGCCACACCGCGTACATCGACCGCAACGCGTGCGTGGACGCGATCGTGGCGGACTACGTCTTCACCCTGAAGACGCCGGCGCCCGGGACCGTTTGCCACTGACCCCGGCTAGACTCTCCTGCTGTTGCGCCGCCCGCGGCGCACGCCGCCTTAGCTCAGTCGGTAGAGCGATTCACTCGTAATGAATAGGTCTGGAGTTCGATTCTCCAAGGCGGCTCCACTACGGAATGATCAGCACCATGTCCGAGGCGCAGGCGCACTACAAGCGACCGACCTGGCTCGATCGGCACCTGATGATGCCGGCGGTTGCCGGCTTCACCCGGCTCGGGCTGTCCGTTTGGGGCTCACGGGTGCTCGAGGTCCGTGGTCGCACGACCGGCGAGCCCCGTCGGGTGCCGGTGAACCTGCTGACCTTCGAGGGCAGCCAGTATCTGGTGGCTCCCCGCGGTGAGACGCAGTGGGTGCGCAACCTCCGCGCCGCGGGGGACGGCGTACTGATCCTGGGCCGCAAGCGGCAGGGATTCAGCGCGGTCGAGCTGGCCGACCCCGACAAGCCGCCGGTCCTGCGCGCGTACCTCAAACGCTGGAAGGCGGAGGTGGGGATCTTCTTCGACGGCGTCAGTGCCACCTCGCCCGATGCCGAGGTCGACCGGATCGCGCCGCGGCACCCCGTCTTCCGCATCTCACTCTGATCACCGAACTCCTAGGCTCCGTGTAGTGAGGGGTTCGCCGCGGCTCGGGCCGCAGGAGCGCGAGGACGCGTGGAAGCGCCTCGACGGCGGTTCCTTCGACGTGCTGGTCGTCGGTGGCGGGGTTGTGGGCGCCGGAGTCGCGCTCGACGCCGCGACCCGCGGTCTGTCGACGGCGCTGGTCGAGTCGCGCGACGTCGCCAGTGGCACTTCCTCGCGGTCGAGCAAGCTGTTCCACGGCGGGCTGCGCTACCTCGAGCTGATGGACTTCGGCCTGGTCCGCGAGGCGCTGAAAGAGCGCGACCTCATGCTGACCCGCTTGGCACCCCACCTGGTGCGTCCCGTCTCCTTCCTGTATCCGTTGACCCGCTACGGCTGGGAGCGCGGCTACGTCGGTGCCGGTCTCGTCCTGTATGACGCGATGGGCGGCTCACGCGCGCTTCCTCGGCATCGCCACCTGACTCGCCGTGGTGCCCGGGCACTCGCGCCCGCCCTCCGCGGCGATGCGTTGGTCGGCGGGATCCAGTACTACGACGCGCAGTGTGACGACGCCCGTCACACGTTGACGCTCGCCCGGACGGCTGCGGCGTACGGCGCGACGGTCCGCACCTCGACCGAGGTGGTCGGGTTCGTCCGCGAAGGCGGGCGCATCGTCGGGGCGGAACTGCGTGACACCGAGACCGGCGCAACCGCGACGGTCAGGACGTCGGTCGTTGTCAACGCGACCGGAGTCTGGACCGACGAGGTACAGCGACTCGCCGACTCTCGCGGTGAGTTCAAGGTCCGGGCCTCCAAGGGCGTGCACATCGTCGTGCCGCGGGACCGGATCTCCTCGGAGACGGGCCTGATCCTTCGTACCGAGCGGTCGGTGCTGTTCGTCATTCCATGGGGTGACTACTGGATCATCGGGACCACCGACGACGACTGGAAGTACGGCAAGGCGCACCCGGCGGCGAGCCGGGTGGATATCGGCTACCTGTTGCGTCACGTCAACGAGGTGCTGGCCGTGCCGTTGACGCGAGAGGACATCTCCGGTGTGTACGCCGGCCTCCGTCCACTGCTGTCGGGAGAGCAGGAGGAGACCTCGCAGTTGTCGCGCGAACACGCCATCAGTCGGTCGCCGCGGGGCATGGTGTCGGTCGCCGGCGGCAAGTACACGACGTACCGAGTCATGGCGAAGGATGCCGTCGATGCGGCCGTCGAGGATCTCGGCCGGCATGTGCCGCCCTGCGTGACCGAGCACATCCCGCTCGTCGGGGCGGATGGCTACCATGCCCTCGCGAACCAGACCGAGACGATCGCCGGCGAGTTCGGCCTGCCGCGCTGGCGGTACGAGCACTTGCTGCACCGGTACGGCGCGATGGTCGACGAGGTGCTCGCACCCGCCGCGGACGATCCGACTCTGCTCGAACCGATCGAGGCCGCGGGCCTCTACCTGATGGCCGAAGTGCGGTACGCGGCGACCCACGAGGCGGCACTGCACCTCGACGACGTGCTGACCCGGCGTACCAGGATCTCGATCGAGACGACGCATCGCGGCGTCGACTCCGCGCGAGCGGTCGCGCTGGTCCTGGGGGAGATCCTCGGCTGGGACCAGGAGACCCGCGCGGCCGAGGTGACGGCCTACGTGCAGCGGGTCGAGGCCGAGCGGCTCTCGCAGGAACAGACCGATGACGTCAACGCCGACGCGCGGCGGCTAGTGGCCCCGGACAGTCGCCGGCCGGTCCTGTAACGGTCAGAGCCAGCGCTCGCATGTGACAGAGGTGTTGTGACGGGCTGCACCGATGTGACATACGTGTCGTGATTCGCCACCCCTATGTCACATGGGTGTCGCGTTGCCCTTTGCGCGCAATGCGCGGGCGCCGCGCCAGAGGCCGTAGCCGATGCCGGTGGACGCGATTGCTCCCACCGTCAGGAATGCCACCGACAGCTCCGGTCGTGCTCCGCTGATCGCTCCTCGGGCCGGTACCGCGGCGCGCTCACGAACGCCTCGGCGGTTGGCCTGCGCAAGCAGGTCGTCGAGCAATCCGACCGGTGGCTCGACACGGGTGTCGCGCAGGGCGGTGAGCGCCCCCGCCAGCTGCTCCTGCCGCTCGACTTCGGCCGAGCAGTCCGGGCAGCGACGAAGGTGGGCGCGTACGACGTGCAGCGGCCACCCGGTCAGCTCGCCCGACACCAACGCCGGCAGCTGCGAGCGCGCCTCCCGGCAGAAGCGTGGCAGCTTGTCGTCACTCACGCCGCACCACCTGCCGTCGCGGCACCGCCGCCGAGCACGAGCTCGCGA
Organism: Frankiaceae bacterium; assembly: GCA_025929365.1. Classification (GTDB taxonomy): domain Bacteria; phylum Actinomycetota; class Actinomycetes; order JAFAQI01; family JAFAQI01; genus DASZTV01. The sequence goes on along the minus strand of JAICMG010000162.1, from coordinate 731 downwards.
AGCTTTGCATGTGCACGATGTAGTCGTACCTTCACGACGTTCTCCGTAACGCCCAGCAGGTCGGCCACTTCTTTCGTCGACAGCCCCTCGATGTCACGCAGCACGACGACGGTGCGCGCCTCCTCGTTCAGCTTCGCGAGTGCATCCTCGCTTCGGCGCACCAGGTCTGCGGTCTCCGCGCGATCGCCGGGGCTAGCCTCGTCGCCCGCAATCGCAGCCTGGTCGTCGGGCAACGCAAACGGCGTGCGCCCGGCGACCAGGCCGGCCTGCCGGTTGCGCGTTCGCTTGCGCAGCGTCGTCAGGCAGACGTTGACGGTGACGCGGTGCAACCACGTCCCGAACGCCGCCTCGCCCCGAAAGCCGACCACGGAGCGCATCACGCGGATGAACACCTCCTGCGTCGCGTCGGCGGCCTCGTCAGGATCGGCGAGCATCCGTCGGGCCAGCTTGTAGACATCGGCGTACGTCGCGCGGATCAGCTCGTCGAGCGCGCCCCGCTCGCCGCGCTGGCAGGCTCGCACCAGCGCCGGATCGACGTCCATTCGAGTTCTTCGACTCCTTCCCCGCCGTTTGGTTACCGCCAAGTACGAGGTCGTGAGAAATCTCCTGTAACCAAGCGTGGCCTCCGGAGTCCAACCATGTGTAAGCGACGCGCCGTGCGTCGCAGAGATGGAGTGATCCGGATGTACGCGTTCGTCGTGTTCGCAGGCCTTGCCCTCGCGCTTGCGGTG
>JAICMG010000127.1 GCA_025929365.1 Frankiaceae bacterium | reverse complement strand
GCGCGGTCGACCGGCTGCGCATGGAGGAGATGGCACTCGAGCGCGAGGCGGACGAGGCCTCGCGCGAGCGACTCGAGAAGCTGCGCGCCGAGCTCGCCGACAAGACCGAGCAGCTGTCGGCGCTCAACGCCCGTTGGGAGCGCGAGAAGACCGGCCTCAACCGGGTCGGCGACCTCAAGCAGCGCCTTGATGCGCTGCACACCCAAGCCGACGCCGCGCAGCGTGCCGGCGATCTCGAAACCGCGGGCCGCCTGCTCTACGGCGAGATCCCGGCCGCCGAGGCCGAGCTCGCGTCGGCCGCGGCGGCGGAGCAGTCGGCCGATGTTGCTGCCCTTCCGATGGTGAAGGAAGAGGTCGGACCCGACGACGTCGCCGAGGTGGTGGCCTCGTGGACCGGCATCCCCGCCGGCCGGCTGCTGGAGGGCGAGACCCAGAAGCTGCTGCGGATGGAGACTGCGCTCGAGGAACGCGTCGTCGGTCAGGACGCCGCGGTGCGCGCGGTGTCAGACGCGGTGCGCCGGGCGCGGTCGGGCATCTCCGATCCTGACCGTCCGACCGGGTCCTTCCTGTTTCTTGGTCCGACCGGTGTCGGCAAGACCGAGCTGGCCAAGGCGCTCGCGGCGTACTTGTTCGACGACGAGCGAGCGATGGTCCGCATCGACATGAGCGAGTACGGCGAGAAACTCTCGGTCGCGCGGCTGGTGGGCGCGCCTCCGGGCTATGTCGGCTACGACGAGGGCGGCCAACTCACGGAGGCGGTGCGTCGCCGGCCGTACACCGTGGTCTTGCTCGACGAGGTCGAGAAGGCGCACCCGGACGTGTTCGACGTGCTGCTGCAAGTCCTCGATGACGGCCGGTTGACCGACGGCCAGGGTCGGACAGTCGACTTCCGCAACACGATCCTGCTGCTGACGTCGAACATCGGCTCGGCGTTCATCAACGACGCCTCCCTCGACGACGTCGCAAAGCGCGAGGCGGCACTCGCCGCGGCGCGCGCGCACTTCAAGCCGGAGTTCTTGAACCGGCTCGACGACATCGTGGTCTTCCACTCCCTCGGCAGCGAGCAGCTCGGTGCGATCGTCGACATCCAGGTCGCCCGCCTCGCGGCGCGCCTTGCCGACCGTCGCCTGACGCTGCGGGTGAGCGATGCCGCCCGCGAGTGGCTGGCTCTGTCGGGCTTCGACCCCGTGTACGGCGCACGGCCGCTGCGACGGCTGATCCAGTCCGCGATCGGCGACCAGCTCGCCAAGGGGCTGCTGTCCGGCGAGATCAAGGACGGTGACGACGTTTTCGTCGACGCAACGCCGGGCTCGGAAACGCTCACCGTGCACCCGGCCGGTTAGCCTCTGCGCCGTGAGTGACCGCGACGAGCTGCTGGCGCTGATCTCCTCCGACGCCGTGGTGCACGGCAAGGTGACGTTGTCCTCGGGTCGCGAGGCCGACTACTACGTCGACCTGCGCCGCGTGACGCTGTCCGGCCAGGCGGCGCCGCTGGTCGGTCGCGTGATGCGCGAGCTGACCCGCGATCTCGACTACGACGCGGTCGGCGGGTTGACGCTGGGCGCCGACCCCGTGGCCGCCGCGATGCTGCACGCCGCGGCCGCCGACGGCGAGAAGCTCGACGCGTTCGTCGTCCGCAAGGAAGGCAAGGCGCACGGACTTCAGCGCCGGATCGAAGGGCCCGACGTCGTCGGGCGCCGCGTGCTCGCGGTCGAGGACACCTCCACGACGGGTGGATCAGTGCTCACGGCGGTCGAGGCGCTGCGCGAGGCGGGTGCCGAAGTCGTCGGCGTCGCCGTGATCGTGGAGCGTGGTGCCGCGGATGCCGTGGCTACGGCTGGGCTGGACTACCGCGCGGCGTACTCGCTCGCCGACCTCGGGCTCGAGTAGAAGGCGACTCGGGGGATGGCTCGCTACAGCTTCACCTCCGCTCTTGTCACCGGCGCGTCGAGCGGCATCGGCTGGGAGTACGCCCAGGAGCTCGCCAGGCGCGGTACCGAGATCACGGTGGTCGCTCGGCGTACCGAGCGTCTTGACGAGCTCGCGAAGGGGATCAGGAACGTCAAGGTCAACGTCATCACCGCTGACCTGTGCAGCGAGGAGGGCGTCGCGGCCGTCGAGCAGCGCCTCGCCGAGTCGCCGGTCGAGCTGCTCATCAACAATGCAGGCGCTGACGGGGGCGGCGGTGCCTTCGCCGCGCGACCACCGGAGCAGGAAGCCGGGATGGTCCGCCTCAACGTCCTCGCGCTCGTGCGGCTCACCCGCGCGGTTGTCGAGCCGATGGTCGCCGCCGGCAAGGGCGGCATCCTCAACGTGTCGTCGCTTGCCGGTGACCAGCCGCTGCGGGGATTCGTGACCTACGCCGCCACGAAGGCGTTCGTGTCCACGTTCACCGAGGGGCTTGCGGCTGAGCTGCGCGGCACCGGAGTGCACGTCACGCTGCTGAAGCCCGGCTACGTCTACACCGAGATGAACCCCAACGGCCCGGACCCATCGTCACTGTCAGGTCGGTTCTGGCTCACGCCGCAGGCTGTTGCCAAGGCCTCACTCGACGCGGTCGAGCGCGGCCGGCTCATGTCCGTGCCGGGCCTGCACTACCGGGCGGCGAGCGGCCTGGTCAACGCGTTGCCGCACCAGCTCGTCCGCGCCGTGGTTTCGCGGGTCGACCCCTCGGGTTCGTGACGACCTCGCAGTAGCGGACCACTGCTGACCCGTCACGAACCCGGGTTCAGCGCTCGTTGCTCTCGGCGGTGCTTCACGACTTCGTAGCCGATCGGCGTGAGCGAGATCGCCACGATGAGTGCCACGACCGGCAGCAGATAACGGTCGATGTTGCTGATGTGCGAGCCCACGCCCCAGCCGGCGAGGGTGATCCCGATCGACCACACCAGTCCGCTCATCACCTGCCAGGTCGTGAACGTGACCGCGGAGACGTTGAGGCTGCCGAGCAGCGGACTCATCGCGGTGCGCACGATCGGCACGAAGCGCGACAACACGATCGCCTTTCGCAGCCCGTAGCGCTCGATGAACTCGGCCGTCTTGGCGCGTGCGGTGACGATGCGCGGCCGACTGTCGGTGACGACTCGCGGCCCCGCACTGTGACCGATGGCGAAGCCGACCTGTGACCCGACCAGCGCGCCCACTGCGACTGCGACCAGCACCCAGCCCAGATGAAGATGCACCGTGGACTTGGACGAGGTTGTCGTCAGGACGCCGGCGGTGAACAGCAACGTGTCGCCCGGCAGGAACAGGCCGATCAGCAGACCGGTTTCGGCGAACAGTACGACCGCGATGCCGAGGGTGCCGAAGCTGCTGATCAGCGATCGTGCGCTGAGCAGGTTCACGGCGTACTGGTGATGCACCGCGGCAGGGTATCGGCTCATACTTGCGGGCAGACTCCTCCTTAAGTTGGATCTGCGAAAGGTGCGACCGAGATGCCCGTAGCCAGCCCCGAGGTCTACGCCGAGATGTTCGACCGGGCGAAGGCGGGTGGCTTCGCCTATCCGGCGATCAACGTCACCTCTTCGGGCACTGTCAACGCCGCGTTGCGCGGGTTCGCCGAGGCCGAGAGCGACGGCATCCTGCAGGTCTCCTGGGGCGGGGCGGAGTTCGCCTCGGGCGCCTCGATCAAGGACATGGTCACCGGCGCGATCGCACTCGCCGACTTTGCGCGTGAGGTCGCGAAGAACTACCCGGTGACGATCGGCCTGCACACCGACCACTGCCCGCCCGAGAAGCTCGACGGGTTCATGCGCCCCCTCTTGCAGCGCTCGATCGAGCGCGTGAAGGCCGGGCAGGAGCCGATCTTCGGCTCGCACATGTGGGACGGCTCCGGCATCGACCTCGAGGACAACCTCAAGACCGCGGACGAGCTGTTCGCGATGTCGATCGAGGCCCACACGATCCTGGAGCTCGAGATCGGCGTCGTCGGGGGTGAAGAGGACGGCATCTCCAACGAGATGAACGAGAAGCTCTACACCTCGCCCAAGGACATGGAGCGGGTGGTCGAGGTGCTCGGCGCTCCCGGCGAGCGCGGCCGCTACCTGCTCGCGGCCGTGTTCGGCAACGTCCACGGCGTCTACAAGCCGGGTGCCGTCAAGCTGCGACCGGAGATCCTCAAGGAGGGCCAGGCGCACGTCGGGGCGAAGCTCGGCCTCGACAACCCGTTCGACCTGGTCTTCCACGGCGGATCGGGCTCGGAGCTCAGCGAGATCCACGAGACGCTCAGCTACGGCGTCGTCAAGATGAACATCGACACCGACACGCAGTACGCCTACACGCGGCCGGTCGCCGACCACATGTTCACGAACTACGCCGGCGTGCTGAAGGTCGACGGTGAGGTCGGTAACAAGAAGGTGTACGACCCCCGCTCCTGGGGCCGAGCCGCGGAGGCGGCGATGGCGGAGCGCGTCGTGGCGGCCTGCAACGACCTTCGCAGCGCCGGGACAAAACTGACATAACCAGCGAAATCCGGCTCCCACACGTATCGTGGGAGGACTGAAGTCTCACCTAGTGGGGGAAGCCGGAGCCATGTCGCGCTGGCTGCGAACTGCCGCGGTCGCCGGATGCACGACGCTCCTGTGCACCACGGCCGCCTTCGCCACGCCCGCATTCGCCGACGAGCCGACCGGTGCGTTTTCGGTCTCTCCGTCGTACGGGCAGGTCGGCGAGACGGTGACCTTGACGGCTCAGGGCGCCACCACGTTCCCCACCGACGGCACCGCGTCGGTGACGTTCAACCAAGAGGCTGCCCAGACGGTCGACTCGGTGAGCCCGACTGAGCTGACCGTGGTCGTGCCCGACGGTGCCTCCACCGGTCCGGTGGCAGTGCTCGCCAACACGACGACCTATCCGGGCCCCACCTTCACGCTGCAGCAGCCGACGACCTGGACCGCCTCGTTGACCCCCGCGATCCTCGACTACGGCCATCGCGCGATGGTCAGTGCTGCGCTCTCGACCGGCGGGCCCTTGAGCGGGCCGGTGTCGGGCGTGACCGCGACGCTGCAGCACCGCTCGTCGAGCACCGGGTATTGGCACACCGCCACCGGCACGACACCCAAGAGCACCGGCACGGACGGCCGGGTGCGCTGGCTCGTGCGGCCTCACACCAACGGGGAGTACCGCGTCGCGTTCGAGCAGACGCCGACGTACGCCGCGTCGACGAGCACGCCGCTCACCATGTCGGTGCGCCCGATCATCACGGTCCACCACATCACCGTCGCCCCCGCGCAGGTGCCGACCCAGATCACCGGCCACATCCGCCCGAAGCTGTCTGGTCGGCTCTACCTCGACCGGCGCCATGGCCACACCTGGCGGCGGATCGCCAAGACCTCACCGCGTCATGGCCAGTTCAGCTTCACGGTGAAGCCACTGGCCTACGCCTTGATCCGCTACCGCGTCGAGCGCCCCGCCGACGCGGTGCACGCTCTCGCGTTCAGCCGGGTGCTCAACGTCGAGGTGGTCAACCGCGAGCTTCGGTACGGCGACACGGGCGCGGACGTCCGAACCCTGCAGAGCAGGCTTCGCACCCTGCACTACGACGTCGGCCCCAAGACCTCGTTCTACGGCTGGGACATGGTGCACGCCGTGACGGCCTTCCAGAAGGTGATGGGCTTCCACCGCGACGGCGTAGCGACCACGCAGGTGTGGAAGTCGCTCGCGCACCCGAAGCGGGCGCACCTTCGTCATCCGACCAAGAGGGGCACGGAGGTCGAGGTCAACCTCACCAAGCAGATCCTGATGATCGCGAAGAACGGTCGGATCTGGCGGATCCTCGACACCTCGACGGCCGGCGGATACACCTACACCGACTCGGCGGGATATCAGGCAACCGCCGTCACGCCGACGGGCCACTTCACCATCCAGTACAAGATCGACCGGCTGGTGAAGGACAAGCTCGGCACGCTGTGGCGCCCGTCGTACTTCGACTCCAGCGGTGACGCGATCCACGGCGAGGGTGACAGCAATTACGGCGGTGACGTGCCGCCGTACCCGGCCAGCCACGGTTGCGTGCGGATCACCGATCTTGCGGTCGACCGTTACTACAACGTGCTCGCCGTCGGCGTCCCGGTGTGGATCTACCACTGACGTTGGCCGCAGACTGGCTCGTATGACGCACTCGCACAACCTGCTCGGCGAACCCCCGGCGACGCTGCTCCCGGACGACGTCGGCGCCCGCTCGGCACTCGAGGGCGGTCAGGACCCGACCGACGTTGCCGCGGCCCACCCGACCTACTCGGCCGCCTGGGCGGCGCTGGCGGACCGCGCCTTCGCCGCCGCATCCGTGGTCGAGTCGTACGCGTACGCACGTGTGGGATACCACCGCGGCTTGGACTCGTTGCGGCGCGCCGGGTGGAAGGGGCACGGGCCGGTGCCCTGGTCCCACGAGCCGAACCAGGGGTTTCTCCGTTGCCTGCATGCGCTGGGCCGGGCGGCCGCCGCGATCGGGGAGTCCGAGGAGGCCGAGCGCTGCAACCAGTTCCTGCACGACAGCGACCCGGCGGCTGCTGCGGCCCTCGCCTGACCTGTCCGTGCCTGCGCTGCCCAGAGGCAGCGGAAACTCCGACAACTCGGATGTATCAGCGGTTTTCACGGGGTAGCCTTTTTTCGCAAGAGGCTCCGTGTCGCTTGCGACCCGGGGCTTTCGCCGTCGTGAGGCCTCGGTACCGGCACTGAAGGGACGGTCTCGATGCCGGCGATCGCGCTGCTCGGCGCCCAATGGGGCGACGAGGGCAAGGGCAAAGCCACCGACCTGCTGGGCGAGCACGTCGACTTCGTCGTGAAGTTCAACGGCGGCAACAACGCCGGACACACGATCGTGGTCGACGGCGAGACCTATGCCTTGCACCTGCTGCCGGCCGGGGTACTGACGCCGGGAGTGACGCCGGTGATCGGCAACGGCGTCGTCGTCGACCTCGGAGTGCTGTTCGGGGAGATCGATGCAATCACCGCACGCGGTGTCGACTGCTCGCGCCTCGTCGTCTCGGCCAATGCGCACGTCATCACGCCGTACCACGTCCTCATGGACAAGGTCGCCGAGCGTTTCCTGGGCGAGTCGAAGATCGGCACGACAGGTCGAGGGATCGGACCGGCGTACGCCGACAAGATGTCGCGAATCGGCGTGCGGGTGCAGGACCTGCTCGACGAGAAGATCCTTCGGCAGAAGGTCGAGGGCGCACTCGTCGGCAAGAACCAGGTCCTGGTCAAGGTCTACAACCGCAAGGCGGTGTCGATCGACGAGGTGGTCGACGAGCTGCTCGGGTACGTCGAGCGGCTGCGACCGATGGTCGCCGACACCTCGCTGTTGCTGAGCAAAGCGCTCGACGACGGCAAGGTGGTCCTCCTCGAGGCCGGCCAGGCGACGATGCTCGACGTCGATCACGGGACCTATCCGTTCGTCACGTCGTCGAGTGCGACGGCGGGCGGTGCCTGCACCGGATCCGGGATCCCGCCGACGCGGATCGACCGCGTGGTCGCGGTCATCAAGGCCTATGCCACGCGGGTGGGGTCCGGGCCGATGCCCACCGAACTGCTCGATGCCGATGGAGAGAAGCTGCGCACGATCGGCGGCGAGTTCGGCGTGACCACCGGTCGGCCGCGCCGGTGCGGCTGGTATGACGGGGTCGTCGCGCGCTATGCGGCGCGGGTGAACGGAGTGACCGACTTCGTGCTGACCAAGCTCGACGTGCTGACCGGCTGGGAGCAGATCCCGGTCTGCACCGGATATCGCATCGGTGAGCGGGTCGTTGACGAGATGCCGATGACCCAGACGGAGTACCACCACGCCGAGCCGGTCTACGAGATGTTGCCCGGCTGGGACGAGGACATCAGCGGCGCGCGTGTGCTCGAGGACTTGCCGAAACAGGCACGCGCCTATGTCGAGGCGCTCGAGGCGATGTCGGGTGCGCCGATCTCCGTCGTCGGTGTCGGTCCGGGCCGCGAGCAGACGATCGTCTTGCGGCCGCTGATCTAGCTGCTGATGGCGACCGCCCCCGACGGCCGCTCGTTGGTCGGCCGAACCGTCCGGCTCGATCCGGCCTCCGACTACGACGCGGAGGCGTTGTTCCACGCCCTGGACGACGACCGGGTCTGGGAGATGGGGTACGCCGCGTCCTCGCCGCGGCCGCGCTCGCCCGGGGCGTGGCGGCAGAAGATGGAGCAGGCTGCCACCGACAACCGCATGATGTACGTCGTCCGCCTGATCGACCGGGAACATCCGCACGACGGCCGGGTGGTCGGCACGACGAGTCTGGGTGACGTCAACCTCGACAACGAAGAGGTGCACCTCGGCTGGACGGCCTATGCGCCCGACGTGTGGAGCACGTCGGTGAACCCGGAGTGCAAGCTGCTGCTG
>JAICMG010000010.1 GCA_025929365.1 Frankiaceae bacterium | reverse complement strand
CGGCGGCTGGCGAGCAGCCGCGGCACGTCGAGGACGGCCAGCACCAGCGACGTCGTGAGGTCGAGCTCGGCGAGAATCCGTTGAGTCAGATCGGGCCGGTCGCCCAGCGCGAGGTAGCGCTCAGCAACCGTCCGGTCGGTCTTCGCGAGCGACATCTCGGCATTGTCGATCAGTGCCGTGAACAGCGGCCATTCCGCATATGCCGTCCGCAGCTCGTCGATCGGGGCGGCCGCCATGCCCGACCCGAGCCCGAACCAACCGGTCAGGTTGCACCTGGTCTGGGACCACGCGAACACCCAGGGGATTGCGCGCAGGTCGGCGAGGGTGAGCCCGCTGCCGCCGGGCCGGCGTGCGGGCCGCGAGCCGAGTGCGAGGTCGGAGAGCTCCTCCAGCGGGCTGACGCGCGCGAAGTAGTCGGCGAAGCCCTCGGTCTCGACCAGCTCGCGGTACGCCACGCGTCCGGCGGCCTCCATCGTGGCGGCGAGGTCGGCGAAGCGGGTCGCCGCCGCGACGTTTCGGTCCGCGATTGCCGCGGTCCCCGACTGCAGCACCGCGGCCGCGACCTGCTCGAGATGGCGTTCGGCGATCTGCGGGTTGCCGTAGCGCGCGTGGATGACCTCGCCCTGCTCGGTCACCTTGAAGCGCCCCGCGACGCTTCCCGGCGGCTGGGCGAGGATCGCGCGGTTGACCGGGCCGCCGCCGCGGCCGAGCGAGCCGCCGCGGCCGTGAAACAGCGTGAGTGCGATGTCGTGGCGCTGCGCCCAGTCGGCGAGGGCAGCCTGCGCGTCGTACAGCAGCAGGTTCGCCGACAGCGGCCCGATGTCCTTCGCGGAGTCGGAGTAGCCGAGCATCACCTCGAGCCGGGTCGGTGGCGCAGGAAGAGTGGTGAGCCATTCGTCGAGCACGCCGGTGCATCCACGGAGGTCGGCACCGGTCTCGAACAGCGGGACGACGGACAGCTCGATCTCCTCCGCCCGGTCGCCGAGCGCGTAGCGGGCCAGCCGGCGGACTGCCGCCAGGTCGTCGGCGCTGGAGCACATCGACACGACGTAGCGGTGACATGCCCGTACGCCCCAGCGGTCCTGCAAGGCGGCGATCACGCGGATCGTGGCGAGCACCTCCCGTGTCATGTCCTCGGTCGGGCTGCCGTCGTGGGCCTCGAGATCGGCGAGCGCGGCGGCGTGGACCGCGCTGTGCTGCCGCACCTCGAGCTCGGCGAGATGGAAGCCGAAGGTCTCGACCTGCCAGGCGAGGTGCTGCAGCTCGCCGTACGCGCTTCGTGCCGCCCCTGCCTCGGCGAGTGAGGCTTGCACCAGCCGGATGTCGGCGAGCAGCTCGCTCGGCGAGCGGTACGCAAGGTCGGCGTCACGGGTGCGCGTCGCGCGGATCCGCTCCGCCGCGAGCATCAGCTTCTGCCGGTGTGGCTGATCCGCGGCCGACTGCACGATCGCGGCGACCGCCTTGGGATAGCGGCTCGCGTCGGCCTCGAGGACGGCGACGAGCTCGCGACTGGGCGGCGCGAGCTCCCTTGCTTGCGACAGGCCTCGACCGATGCGGGTTGCCGCGTTCTCCAGCGCCCGAAGCACGTGGTCGGCCTGGATCTCCAACGTCTCCCGGGTGAGCTCCGCCGTGACGTGCGGGTTGCCGTCGCGGTCCCCGCCGACCCAGGATCCGAGCCGCAGGTAGGCCGGCGTCACGGCTGCGGTCTTGCCGTCGCCACCGACGGCGGCTTCGGTGGCGCGGTAGAGGCTCGGGACGAGGCGGAAGAAGGTCTCGTCGAACACCGCCATCGTGGCGCGGACTTCGTCGAGCGGATCGAGCTTGTGGCCGCGCAACAGGGCGGTGCGCCAGAGCGTCGCGATCTCCTCACGGAGCCGGCGGTCGGCGTCGTGCCGCTCGCTGTCGCCGATCCGCGGGTCGTCGCTTCGGTCGAGCTCGTGGGCGATGCGGTGGACGGCGGTGACCACCGCGCGACGGCGCGCCTCAGTGGGGTGCGCCGTGAGGACGGGATGCAGCTCCATCTCACGGAGTGCGGTGACTGCGCCGTCCACGCCGAGCGCGGCGACCGCCCCCGCGATCGAGTCGGCAGCCGGAGTGCCGCCGTCCCTGTCGCGGCTGCGCAAGACCCGTACCCGATGTCGCTCCTCGGCGAGGTTCACCAGGTGGAAGAGGACGGTGAACGCGCGTGCGACGCGCTCGGCTTGTTCAAGGGGGAGGCCGGCGACCAGAGCGGCCGGGTCGTCGTTCGGCTCGCCGCGTCGTGCATCGCGGCACGCGCGTCGCAACCGCTCGACGTCGTCGTACAGATCGGTGCCGTCGGATTCCGCGACGACCTGCCCCAGCAGCGCGCCGAGCCGGCGCACGTCGTCGTGCAGCGGCGCGAACGCCGCCCTCTCGGCCGTCATGGCCGTCAGGCTATGAGGTGGGGCTCGATGAGGGTGACGGGCTCGAGCCACTGGATGTGTAGTGCGGCGTGATCGCGAGCGGGATCGTCTGAAGGCCCTTGTTCTGCCACTTGGGCAGCACCTTGCGCAGCGCGCGAACCGTCTCGATGCGGTTGCCTCCGCCGTCGTGGCACAGCACGATCTCGCCGGGGCGTGCGCGCAGCATCCGGCGGGTGATCTTCTTGGTGCCGGGTCGCGCCCAGTCGCGCGGGTCGAGGTCCCAGTCGAGCGGCTCGAGGCCGTACGACGCACAGGCGCGGAGGATGAACCGCGACCAGTCGCCGCCCGGCGCCCGGAAAAGCTGAGGTGTCACGCCGGCCGCGCGTTCGATGGCGCGCTGCGTCCTGGTGATCTCGGTGACGATCCGCTTCTCGGGCAGCTTGTTGAACGGCAACGCGTGCGTGTAGCTGTGGTTCACGATCACGTGGCCCGCGCGGGCGATGTCACGGACCAGCTTCGGGTATGCGTCGGCGTGGATTCCGACGACGCAGAAGGACGCCACTGTCTGATACCGGTCGAGCAGCCGGAGCACGTCGGGGGTGTACTCGGGGTCCGGCCCGTCGTCGATGGTCAAGGCGATCGCCTGTTGCGGCGCGTTCGGGATCAGCTGGTCGACGCGGTAGGCCGGACCGGTGCGCACTCGAAGCTGAGCCGGCGGCAGTGTCACGTGCTCGCGCGCCCGGCGCTCCTGCTTGGTCAGGTGGTGGCTCGAGTGGTCATGCCGGCTGCCGGCATGGTGGGTATGACCGGCGCGGTGGTGAGGAACCGGCGCATGGTGATGCGCGGGACTCGGCGCCGGTGAGGCGGAGTGGCTCGGGGTAGCGCTCGGCGAGGCCGGCTGCGGCCGGCTGCTTCCGGTGAGCAGCCTGACCACGCGCGGGGAAAGCCCCCGCGGCGAGCCGACCGGCTGAGCGCTGCTGCCTCGCGTCACGATTCGCACCAGCTCAGCGGTGCCGGCGACCGCCACGACGATGAGCCCGCCGACGAAACCTCGGCGGGACGGGCGCGCGGGACCCGGGAACTGCGACATGTGCTCGGTTGACCTGTGTCGTTCGTTGGGGAAGTGGACGTGCGGTAGACGACGGTAGGGGCTGGAAGGTTGTCCTGTAAAAGCAGGTCGGCAGGATTGAACCGCTCCTGCAGCGTCCATCCCAACGCCGAGGTCGCCGTCCTGAGCCGCCCACTACACTGTCCGATGCTCCAGCGCTCGTAGCTCAACGGATAGAGCATCTGACTACGGATCAGAAGGTTGGGGGTTCGAGTCCCTCCGAGCGCGCCACGCTTCGTCGGTCCACGTAGGCGCCGAACGCGTTCGCGACGGCCAACCGCGATGGCGAGTGGTTTCGCTCTCCGCTCAAGCGGGCGCGAGCTATCGCGGTGTGCTCTCCGGGAACACCTATGGGGTTGGCCGGGGTCCGATGGACCCACCACCCATGACGGGAGTCGCCAGTGACCGTGCCGCTCTGGGGCTGGTTCGTGACCGTTGCCGGCGTCGGCCTGCTGGTCGCGGCGGACGCGTGGCAGGCGCGACGGCCGCACGAAGTGCAGTTCCGCGAGGCGCTGACCTGGTCGCTGGTCTATGTCGGCGTTGCCGTGCTGTTCGGCGCCGCACTCGCCGTTTTCGCCGGCGGTAAGCCGGCCACCGCCTACTTCGCGGGCTACCTCGTCGAGAAGAGCCTTTCGGTTGACAACCTCTTCGTCTTCGCGGTCATCCTCGCCCAGTTCGCGGTTCCCGCCCGCAACCAGCAGCGGGTGTTGCTCATCGGCGTAGTTGGCGCGCTTGCCCTGCGCGCCGCCTTCATCGCCGCCGGTGCCGCCGTCGTTCAGCGGTTCGCTGTGACTTTCGTCGTGTTCGGCGGGTTCCTGCTGTACACCGGCGTCCACCTGGTCCGCGCGCACGGACAGACCCCGGATGTCGCCAACAACCGTGCTGTCCGGTTGCTCCGTAAGGTCATGCCCGTCACCGACGGCTACCAGCAGGACGTGCTCCTTACACGGGTCGATGGCCGGCGCGCCGCCACACCACTGCTTGTCGCCGCCATCGCGATCCTCTCGGTCGACATCTTGTTCGCGCTCGACTCGATTCCGGCCATCTTCGGAATCACCGACAGCGGCTACCTCGTCTTCACCGCCAACGCATTCGCACTACTCGGACTCCGGGCGTTGTACTTCCTGCTGGTCGGCCTGCTCAACCGCTTGGTACACCTGCACTATGGGCTCGCGCTCGTCCTCGTGTTCATCGGCGTCAAGCTTGTCCTGCACTACGCGCACACGGTCAACCCGGCCGTCCCGGAGATCTCGACCCTCGTCTCCCTGCTCGTCGTGCTCGGCGTGCTCGGCGTGACGGCCGTGACGAGTCTGCGCGCCTCCCACCGCCGCGAGGGAGGGAGCGTGACCGAAGGTGGGGCGGGAGATAGCCCCTCTCACGAGCGAGCCACTACTCGCTGATGTTCGACCAGTTCACTCACCTCGTCAGTCAAGCGTCCGGGTGGGCGTACGCCGTCGTGCTGCTCTTGGCGCTGATTGACGCACTCCTGCCGCTCGTGCCCAGCGAGACCGCCGTGATCACCGCTGGCGTGGTCGCGGCCGGCGGCGACCTCGTCCTCCTTCTTGTCATCGTGGCCGCCGCGATTGGCGCGTTTCTCGGAGATAACCTCGCCTACGGCGTCGGCCGCCGCTACGCCCGCCGGGCCGGGGACCGGTTCACCAACGGGGCGAAGACACGCCCGCGGATCGATTGGGCGGCACGGCAGCTTGAACAACGTGGCGGCGAACTCATCGCTGTCGGTCGCTTCATCCCGGGCGGCCGCACTGCCGTCACCCTCACCGCGGGCCTCACGCACTTTCCGTGGCGCGAGTTCGCCGCGTACGACGCAGGCGCCGCACTTCTCTGGTCCGCCTACGCCGCGCTGCTCGGCTACTTCGGGGGACGGGCGTTCGAACATCAGGCCTGGAAGGGGGTTCTCGTCGCCCTCGGTATCGCCTTTGCGGTCGCGGCCGCCACCGAAGCGGCTCGCTGGTTGATCCGGCGGCGCGCGGCGTCAGCCACGCGTTGAGCGGGTCTAACGTCAGGCTCGTGTCGAACCCGAACTCAGCGGGTGTGCTGCCGTCACTAGCAGTTCGCGGAGGTGACAGGGCAGGTCGGCGGTGGGGCATCAGGTGGCGGCTCATGCTCGCGTTCGTTCTGGTCGCAGCGGTGTCGCTCGGGCTGGTCGCCTCCCTCGCCGTGATCTTCGCCGACCACGACCTCTCGACCCTTGCCGACCAGCGCCGCAACGACCTCGCCCGCTCGCTGGTCGCCGACGCGGCATCGGCCTACAACACCGGGAGACCGAGCTGGACCGACGCCGACCTGCGCCCCGCTGTGGTGCTCGCGCGCCAGACCGGGGCGCAGATCGCGGTCATCGACCTGAGCCGGAAGCTGGTCACCGAATCTCAGCCCGGAATCGGCCGCGCCGACGACGCCGCACGCTTCCCGATCCGGGTCGACAATGCGACGGTCGGCACCTTGCTGATCCGGTTCAGCGACCGCGGCATCGACGCTTCCGCCCGCCACCTTCAGAAGTCGTTGTTGCTCGCCGTACTCGCCGCGGCCGGCCTCGCCGGCCTGCTTGCGCTGCTCGTGGCAGCAGTGGCATCACGCCGGCTCACCCGCCCGATCTCGCAGCTCATCGGGATGGTCCGCGCCGTCGGCCGAGGCGACCGAGGCGCGCGCGTCGGTGCCATCGACGCTCCCGGGGAGATTCGTGAGCTCGCCGGAAGCCTCGACGCGATGGCGGACGACCTCGCGCGGCAGGAGCAGTTGCGCCGCGACCTCGTCGCCGACGTGGCCCACGAGCTGCGCACTCCGGTGGCGGTCCTGCAAGCCGGATGCGAAGCGTTGCTCGACCAAATCACGGCCCCGACGCCGGAGGAACTCAACTCACTGCATGGCGAGGTGCTGAGACTCGGCCGGCTCGTCGCGGATCTGCAAACGCTCGCGGCCGCCGACGCGGCAGCGCTGAACCTCACGCTGACGACCACGGATCTGTCCGAGATCGCGGCCGCTGCCGCAGACTCGCTCGCCTCCCGCTTCGACGCGGCGCGCATCGACCTGCACCGTAGGTTGCATCCCGCGATCGTGGTTGGCGATTCCGACCGACTGCGCCAAGTAGTCCTGAATCTGCTGACCAACGCCGTGAAGTTCACTCCCGAAGAGGGGACGGTCGACCTCATCGTCGAGCCCGTCGACGATCATGTCCTGCTGACGGTTGCGGACTCCGGCGTGGGAATCCACGCCGACGACCTGCCGAACATCTTCGATCGGTTTTGGCGCGGCCCGAACGCCGCGGGACGGCCGGGTACCGGCATCGGCCTGCCGATCGTGGCCGGCCTCGTCCGCGCCCATCGCGGGACCATCTCGGTCGTCAGCGAACCAGGTGCCGGAACGACGGTCACGGTGAAGTTGCCTAACTGGACCGGTTGACAGCTCAACCGGACGTCTCCATCCGATCTCCACTCGCTGCGCGCGCCGTCTCCGCGATCTCTCGCTGAAATCGCGATGAGCCACAAGGGCACTCCGGCCCCAACGCGGATGGAGCAGTCAAATGCCATTGATCGACAGCGTGACGCCTGGCACTGCCGTCGCCTCGACGGAGCGGCCTGAGCCGACGGTGCCAAGGGTCGTGGTCGCCGTGGACCGCCGACTGGCCTCGGAAGAGGCCCTTGCGTGGGCGGCGGACGAGGCCTGGTGCCGCGGTGTGCCGCTATGCATCGTGACGGCATTCGCCGACCCAGAGTCACAGCACGCGCCGAAGACCATCGAACAGGCGATCCGGTGCCAGCAGCGGCTGCGGCGCGACTTGATGAAGAGCCGGCCGTGGCTGGATGAGGCCGACTGCATCGTGCGGCGCGGCAGTCTCAGCGGACTGCTCGCCGAGGCGATCGAGCCGGGTGACGTCCTCGTTCTCGGTGACCCAGCCGAGGTAGGCGGGACGGCTCCGTCGCACCGTGCCCGCTGCCCGATCGTCATCGTCCCCGCCGCGGCGAGCTCCGGCCGCCCGTGAAATGCCGTCACCATCGGAAGGAAGTCACCCATGTCCGCCCACCAGTGCCCGCGCTGCGAGCTCAAGTTCTCGTTCCGGACCGAGGTCGAGGCGCACCTCGCGACCGACCACCGACCCAGGAATCCGGAGGTGGTAACACACGACCCTGACTCACCCGCCGAACCCGCCGTCAGCGCCAAGCCACAGTCGGACGCAGCACCACGGGCGCGCCAGTCAGAAACAGCAGGGTGTCCGCGTTGAAAGCAGTCTCGATCCAAGCTGACATCGCGATCGCAACCCTGGCCGTTGGCGTCCTGGTCGTCACGCTCGGCCTGCTGGCACGGCCCGGATCGCGGCCGGCGACCCCCCGCGGGATCCGACTGTTGTGGGAGATGAGCATCGACGTAGCCGACCGGGCCGCGGCAGACCTACCTGACGAGGTACGGGGCCGCGTCACAGCAACGGCGGTCACGCTGTTCTGGTTCGTGGCGGCGGCGAACTGGTTGCACCTGATCCCAGGATCACCGCTTCCCGCTCCCACCTCCGACATCAACCTGACGCTGGCGTTGGCGCTCACCGCAATGGGAGTCGTGCACCTGACGGGAATACAAGTGCGAGGGCCGCGCGGTTATTGGCGCCACTATCTGTCGCCGTGGTGGCTTGCGCCCGTCAAAATCGCCGAGGAAGCAATCAAACCGATGACGCTGGCGCTGCGACTGTTCGGCATGGTCTTCGCCAGCGCCCTGATGCTCCTGCTCATCGGGGAGATCCTCCCGACTCCGGCCGCTGTCGTGCCGCACGTGCTGTGGTCGCTGTTCGACGTGTTCATCGGCGCGATTCAGGCATTCATCTTCGCCTTGCTGACCATTCTGTACTTCCAGGCCGTGTTGCCAAGCAGCGGCGGCGGCCTTACTCGTCCCCCGCGCCCAATCCCGAGCCGATGACCGTCAAAGGAAACCGCTGATGATGACCACCCGCAACTTCCTCGTCCCCGACGCGACCTTCTTCATCGAGATGGCGGCTTTCATCGCGGTACTCGCTGTGATGTCCCGCTACGTCGTGCCGCGGATCCGAAACGCGATGGCCGAGCGGCAGAACAGCATCGTTGCCGCGCTGGCCGCCGCTGAGGCAGCCGAAGCACGGACCGAGGACGCCGAGGCTGAGGCGGCCCGGATCCGGGCGGATGCGCGTCGCGACGCGAGGGCGATCACCGACCAGGCGCGTGCGGTGCGCGATCATCTGATCGCCGAAGGGCGCACCGCTGGTGTGGAGGAGTACCGCTGGCTCGCCGGGCGGGCCGGCCGAGAACTGCAGCGCCGCTCCGATTTGTCCTCGCGGCGCTTCCGTCAGCAGGCGCGGACCGCTGCGATCACCGCAGCGCAGGCTTATCTCGGCACCGATGTCGACGTCGCCTCGCTGTCGCGCCTGGTCGACGAGCGGCTCGACGGAGGCGATGGCAATCGTGCTTCTCCTGCCGGTAAGGCCGCGCCTTCCATATCACCGCATGTGCCGGCGATGGTCCCGTGACCTCGCCGGTCTACGAAGGGTCGCGGGGCAGGCCGAACCGGTAGCCGGCGCCCAGCACGGTCAGTACAGCGGCGGGGTTTGCGGGATCCGCCTCGATCTTTCGGCGCAGGTTCTTGATGTGCGAGTCGACGCTGCGTTCGTAACCTTCGAACTCATGTGCGCGTACCCGGTTGATCAGCTCGGCCCTTGAAAAGACCCGCCCGGGGGCACCGGAGAGGGCGAGCAGCAATCCCCACTCGGTCGGCGTCAGCCGCACCTCCTGGCCGCCTACCCGCACTGACCGGGTCGGCTCATCAATGACGATCGCGCCCGCGCCGTAGCTGCGCCGCGGCTCCGTGCCTTCCGGTGCGGTGCGACGCAGTACCGCGCGTATCCGAAGCATCAGCTCACGCGGGCTGAACGGCTTGGTCACATAGTCGTCGGCGCCAAGCTGGAGGCCGCGGATGCGGTCGGCCTCGTCGGCACGCGCAGTCAACATGACGATCGGGACGCTGGACCGATGCCGCAGCTCAATCGCGACCGTGTCACCACCGATGTCCGGGAGGCCGAGGTCGAGCACGACAAGGTCGGGACTGGCCTCGTCGGCGATGGACAGCGCCTCCGCGCCGGTGCCGGCCGACAACACCGACAACCCCTCCCGCTCCAGGTAGGAGCGCAGTAGCTCCCGCAGCTTGCGTTCGTCCTCGACCACCAGGATCGTCGCCACCGCTTGGACCTCCGCACCGATCCAACGGCCTCGGCCGATCGAAATTGCCGGCCGCCCGCCGATCTGCGTTCCTGATCCATCTTCACAGCCGCTCCACACCACCGACACGGCGGGACGACCTCGCGCTGGTTTCGTCACAACCAGCAACCCCGAGAGTTGGGACGGACGGAGGCAAATCATGGACGGAGCAATCGATGCTCGAACCTGGATCACGATCGCCGGCGTGGTCGCCGGATTCTTTCTCGTGCCCTTCGCGATGATCGCGTACGACCTGCGCCGGCAGGAGCGTGCCGGGCAGCGACTGCTCAAGCGTGGGCGACTCCGAGGCGCACGGCGTCAGTCACTCCCGATTGCGCAGCTTGTGGTCGCCGATGACGATGCTCAGCACGAGGTAGGCGCCCCCGATGGCGGCGATGAGGAAGCACACGAACGCCACCGCGGGGTAGCCCGCGATCCGGGCGGTGGTGTGCACGTTCGACAACAGGGCCGCGCCGATGATGAGCGACGAGAGGATGACTCCGGTCGCCACCCGGTTGGCCATCCGGTGCAGGCCGCGCAGTAGCTCGGTTTCGTCGAAGGCTCGGATCTGCAGCTCGAAGCGGCCGCCGGCAAGCGCGTCCATCGCGCGGTTGACCCGGCCGGGGAGCTGCTCGGCGAACTCCCTCGCTTCGAGCACCGCGTTCAGCACCCCGGACAGCGACGGTCGGACCCCGCCGCCCGCGAGGCGTACGGCGCGCTCGCGCACGATCTGCACCGGCTCGACCTCAGGGTCGAGGAAGCGGGCGACGTGGTCGACGTTGAGCAGCGCTTTGCCGACCATCGACAGCTCGGGCGGCGGGCGAAGGCCGGCTGCCGCCGACGCTCTCGTGAGGTCGAGGACGAGCCGCCCCGCCTCGATCTGTTCCATGGTCGAGGTCGCCGTGCGCTCGACCAGGTCTGCGACGTCTGCCGTGAAGCGACGCGGGTCGTACCTCGACGTCGACTCGCACATCTCGGCGGCGACGCGCGCGACCTCCTCGCCGCGGCCTTCGCCGAGGGCGAGCAGCAGGCGGAGCAGCCGGTCACGCATCTCGGGGGCGACGCGCGCCACCATCCCGAGATCGATCAGGCCGAGCCGCTTGTCCGGCGTGAGCAGGACGTTGCCCGGATGCGGGTCAGCGTGGAAGAAGCCCTCCACCAGGATCTGGTCGAGGTAGGCGTCGAAGAGCGCCCGGGCCAGCGCCTCTCCGTCGAGCTCGAGGCGTGCCAGCGGTGAGATGTCGGTGACCTTGTGACCGCGGATTCGCTCCATGGTGAGAACGCGGCCCGTGGTGAAGTCGTCGTACGGCTTGGGAACGACGAGCTCCGGACGCTCGTCCACGATCCGATTCAGCCGCAGCAGGTTGCTGGCTTCCTTGCGGTAGTCGAGCTCGTCCAGCAGCGACTTCCGGAACTGGGTGATGAGTCCCGTGACCCCGATGAGCCGCCCTCGTTGGGAATGCGCCTCGATCCGCTCGGCGAGATCATCGAGCACCTCGAGGTCGTCGAAGACCTGATGGCGGATGCCGGGACGCTGCACCTTCACGACGACTTCCCGACCGTCACGCAGGACGGCGGCGTGCACCTGCCCGATCGACGCGGCGGCCATCGGCAATTCGTCGAAGTCGCTGAAGGCGCGCGAGAGGCGGACGCAGAGCTCGTCCTCGATCGTCGTGCGCACGTCGTCGAACGGGAACGGCTCGAGTCGATCCTGCAGCCGAGACAGCCCCTCGAGATACGGCGCCGGCAGGAGGTCCGCCCGGGTCGAGAGCAGCTGGCCCAGCTTGATGAAGGTCGGCCCGAGCCGTTCCAGGTCGGCCGCGAGCTCGACGCCTTCCGCGCGGGCGCCCTCGGGCTCGACGTCGTCGAGCAACGTCGTGTCGATTCCCGCCTGCTGCACCAGATCGGACCGGCCGTACTTCAGCAGGAGTCGCCCGATGTCGCGATAGCGCCCGAGATGCCGGCTCGCGGTCGCCACCTTCATGGGGAGGGCATTCCCCGATCGTGGGGAAGCAACGCGTGCGCGAAAGCGTTGGCGCAGACATGGCAGAACTCACGTCCGCACAGATCGACTACCTGGCGAGCCAGCGGCTGGGCCGGATCGCGACGACCGGAGCCGACGGAAAGCCGCACGTGGTCCCGACCTCGTTTCGTTACAACCCCGACCTCGGCACGGTTGATGTCGGCGGGATGCGGGTCGCCACGACGAAGAAGTATCGCGACGTTCAGGCAAACGGATGGGCAGCCATCGTCGTCGACGACCTGGAGACGGTCGATCCGTGGCGTCCGCGCATGCTCGAGATCCGTGGGCGGGCCGAAGCCATCGCCGACGGTGGCGACGCGCTCGGCAACGGGTTCGGCAGCGCCTTCATCCGGATCCACGTCGAGAAGGTCAACAGCTTCGGCATCGGCTGACTCGCCCAGTCAGGTGCCCGGCGGCCCGGGGCGTCCTAGTCCCAGAGCTCGTGAAGGAGCTGTTTCCATCCGGCGAGCCGTTTCGCGGTCGTGCGGTCGCTCCGCACAACTCGGGCACGAGCTGCCCCGTGCATCGCGTCGATGATGATCGGCAGAGCCAGTTCGTAGTTCGGGTGGTCGACGTACCCGGGCCACAGGGCATCGCACAGGTTTCGGATCTCGACCCGCGCGTTGCGGTCCTGCTTCGCGATCGCCTCACGCAGCTCGGCATCGTCACGCGCTGCCGCCCAGAGCTCGTCGATTCCTACTGCGAGCGGGCTGTTGAACGCGATCCACAACACGTCGATGCCGGCATCGATACCTCCCACTTCCCGTGCCCTCAGCACCGCTGGCCCGACGACCTCACGTTGCGCCTCGAACAGCTGATAGACCGCGGCGACCAAGAGCTCGGCACGAGAAGGGAAGTGGTGCAGGAGCGCGCCTCGGGAGACCTCCGCGCGACGTTGTACCTCGAGCGTGGTCGTGCCCGCGTGCCCCACCTCGACCAGACAGTCGACCGTCGCGGCCAGGATTCGCGCTCGTGTCGCGGCGCTTCGCTCGGCCTGGGTACGCCGGATGGCGGCGGTCGTCATCGACGGAAGGTCAGCTGAGCAGGCCGCGGGCGACGTGGGTGATCTGCACCTCGTTGCTGCCTGCATAGATCATCAGTGACTTCGCGTCGCGCGCGAGCTGCTCGACGCGGTACTCCGACATGTAGCCGTTGCCCCCGAAGAGTTGGACCGCCTCCATCGCGACCTCGGTCGCGGCCTGCGAGGCGTAGTACTTCATCGCCGAGGCCTCGGCGAGCGTGGGCGTCTTGCCCGCGCGCCGCAGCTCGATGGTCCGGAACACCATGTTCTGGACGTTCTGCCGGGCCACCTCCATGTTCGCGATCTTCAGCTGGATCAGCTGGAAGTCACCGATCCGCTGGCCCCACAGCTCGCGGTTCTTGGCGTAGTCGATGCACAACGACAGGCACTCCTCGATCACGCCGAGTGACATCGCAGCGATGCCCACTCGTTCGGTCGTGAAGTTTGAACGCGCGCTCTCACGGCCGTCCGAAGCCCCCTCGCCGCCTCCGCCAAGCAGCCGGTCGCGCTCGAGGTAGACGTCCGAGAAGAACAGCTGGCCGGTCGGCGAGGAGTGGATGCCCATCTTCGCCAGTGGCGCCGACTGGGTGAAGCCGTCCATGCCCGCGTCGAGCACGAAGGTGAGCACCGGGCGCCGCCGCTTGTCGTCACTGCTCCCGTCGTCGAGCTTTGCGTAGACGACCGCCGTATCAGCGAACGGGCCGTTCGTGATGAAGGTCTTCTCGCCGTTGAGGACATAGCCGTCGCCCTCCGGGCGCACGGTGGTCGTCATCCCGCCGAACGCGTCGGAGCCGGAGTTGGGCTCGGTGATCGCCCACGCGCCGACCTTGGTGAAGGTCATCAGGTCGCGAGCCCAGCGCTCCTTCTGCTCCACGTCGCCGCGGGACATGATCGTGCCGCCTGCGAGGCCGACGCTCACCCCCATCGCGGTCGCCAGGCCCATGCTCACCTTGCACAGCTCGATCGACAGCAAGAGGTGCATCGCGTCATCCGAGCCTCGCTCGCCCTGCGCCTCCTTCTTCGGATCGCGATCGCGGGCGATCTGCTTGTCGACCGAGGCCGCCATCATCGCGTCGATCCCGAACGCCGAGAACATCTTGCGGATCAGCGGGTACGGCGGCATCTCGCCGGACTCGAGGGCGTCGACGTGCGGGCGGATCTCGGCGTTGACGAAGTCGCGGATGGCGTCGCGGATCGCGAGCTCGGTGTCGGACCAGGCGTACATCGCGTCAGTCAGCGATCACGGCGAGACCGTCTTTGATGACCACGTCGTCACCGACACGAGTCTCGTAGGCGTAGCTCGTCGCTCCCGCCGAGGCGCCGGTCGCGAAGAACGTCGTCTCGATGTCCTGGCCCGGAAGCACCGGCTTGGAGAAGCGGACGGCGAGTCGGCGGAGCCGGGCTGTGTGGCCGTTGCCGAGCTCGGTCAGCGCCGCCCACGACGTGAATGCCATCGTGCACAACCCGTGCGCGATGATTCCCGGCAGCCCGACGGACTTCGCGAACTCCGCGTCGAGGTGGATCGGGATCGGATCACCCGAAGCCGGCGAGTAACGGAACGTCTGGTCCTCGTCGACGTGCTGCACGATCTTCGCCACGGGCGCGTGCGCCCGAACGGACTCGTCGAACGTGTGCGGCGGCGCGAGGTCCCCGACCGTCTCGCCGGCGTCGACCCCGCGGATGAACGTCGACACGTACTGCTCGTTGACGAGCGCGCCGTCCGCGTCGTGGGTCTCGACATATACCGAGCCAACCGTGCCGCTGGGCTTCCCTGCGTATCCGGTCACCCGTGCGCGCGACGTCAGCACGTCACCCGCGCGGATCGGCCGGTGGAAGGTGAAGTCCTGCTCGCCGTGCAGCACGAAGGGGAGGGTGCTGTCAGGTGCAACCGCAAAGATCTGCGCGAGGCTGCTGAACGAGGGGACGATCGCGAACACCGGCGGTGCGATCTCGCCGGCGAGATGAGCCGCGATCGGGTCGTTCGTCGCGCGGGCGTACTCCGCGATCCGTTCAGCACGGACCTCGAAGGTCGTCGGCTCGCCCCACACGCCGACGCCCGACGAGTCGAACTTGACCTCGGTCACCGGGCGGCCGGGCGGTACGCCGTGACGACCGCGGCCCCGCCGAGCCCGATGTTGTGCTGCAGCGCCACCTTCGCGTCCGTGACCTGACGCGCGTCGGCGTCGCCGCGGAGCTGCCAGGTGAGCTCGGCGCACTGCGCAAGCCCGGTGGCGCCGAGCGGATGGCCCTTGGAGATCAGCCCACCCGACGGGTTGACCACCCAACGGCCGCCGTACGTCGTGTCGCCGTTGTCGACCAGCTTGCCGCCCTCGCCTTCCGCGCACAGCCCGAGCGCCTCATAAGTAAGGAGCTCGTTGGCGGAGAAGCAGTCGTGCAGCTCGATGACATCGACGTCGTCCGGGCCGAGGCCCGCTTGCTCGTAGACCTTGCGCGCCGCCTCCTTGCTCATGTCGTAGCCGACGAGCGTGGCGGCGGAGTTGTTCTCGAACGTGCTGCGCAGGTCGGTGACCATCGCCTGGCCGACGATCTCGATCGCGCGGTCGCCGAGGCCGTTCTCCTCCACGAAGCGCTCGCTTGCGACGACGGCGGCCCCCGAGCCGTCGGAGGTCGGCGAGCACTGCAGCTTGGTCAACGGCAGCTTGTCGTAGATGACCTTCGACTCTTTGATCTCTTCCAGCGTGTAGACGTCCTGGAACTGCGCGTACGGGTTGTTGACCGAGTGGCGATGGTTCTTCTCGCCGATCTTCGCGAAGTGGTCCGGCGTCGTGCCGTACTTCTCCATGTGTTCGACGCCTGCCGCTCCGAACATCCACGGCGCCAGGGGCATCGCGATGTCGTACTTCTCGTTGAGGGCGAGGACGTGACGCTGCATCGGGTTCTCGCGGTCCTCGAAGGTCGACTGCAGCGAACCGCGCTGCATCTTCTCGAACCCCAGCGCGAGCGCGCACTCGGCAACGCCACTGCGCACGGCTTGCGCCGCGAGGAACAGTGCCGTCGATCCGGTCGAGCAGTTGTTGTTGACGTTGATGACCGGGATGCCGGTCAGTCCGAGCTCGTAGACCGCGCGCTGACCGCAGGTCGACTCGCCATAGACGTAGCCGACGTAGGCCTGCTCGACCTTGTCGTAGCGGATCCCGGCGTCTTCGAGCGCCTTCGATCCGGACTCGCGTGCCATGTCGGGGTAGTCCCACTCCCGGCTGCCGGGCTTTTCGAACTTCGTCATCCCGACACCGACGACGTAGGTCTTGGCAGGCATTGCGCTCCTCGAGAGGTCGTTGTGCGCTCGGTGTCCGGCGACCGGCTCGGACCCGCTAACAGTCAAGGATGACTGTTTCTGCCCGCGTGCGTCAACGGTGGTGCAAGGACCGTGGCGCCGGTTGGCGAATCTCAGGAGACTGAGGGTGTCGCTCGCGCACGCGAGTGACGTATGAGGGGGCCGTCCATGATCGATCGGATGCGCGGGGAGAGCGCCCTGTCTTCCGGGGGCAAGTTCATCGGGGCGGCGATCGCCGTTCTGCTGATGGCGCACTACGGGACCGGTCCCACGCACGACCACCGCAACGTGATCTTGATCTGGGTTGCCGCGGGGCTCGTCTCGCCGATCCTGGTGCCGATCTATCCGCGCGTCGTCGCGGCGTCACCGTCCCTCGACATACCAATGCTCGCGCTCATTGCGGGTATCGACTTCGCCGCGCTGTTCGCCCTCATCGCGCTGACGGGGGGCGCTGCGGGGCCCTTCTGGGCGTTGATCCTCGTCAACACGACCGCCGCGGCGGTGATCGCCCCCAACCGGCGACTCGCCCTCGGCGCGTCCACCTTCTATGTCGGTGCTCTGGTCGCCGCGACGGCGCTCGCCCACACGCTGAACCGGCACACTGCCGGCCCGCTCGCACTCATCGGCGTCTCGACGATGTTGATCGCGCTGCTCGGCAGCGCGGTCGCGACGCGGTTGCAGGAGCAGGCGGTCAGGTCCGATGCCGAGCGCGCCCACCTTCATCGAACCGTCGAAGAGCTCTCCGTCGCCCTCGCGCGGGCCGCGCGGGGCGACTTGTCCGTGCAGGTCGCCTCGGAGGAGATGGCACAGGAGCTGCTGGCCCAGCTCGCCGCCTCGTTCGACGACACGCTCAGCAACCTGCGTGGTCTGGTCGGGCAGATTCGTACCGGTGGTGAGCAGCTCGTGACCGCTGCGCACGAGCTGCTGGCCTCCGCCGAGCAGCACGCCGCCAGCGCGACGCAGCAGTCCTCGGCGGTGACCGAGACGACCTCGACGATCGAGGAGCTCGCCGCCACCGCTGCCCAGATCGCGGAGACGTCGGAGGCCGTTGCGAGGTACGCCGCGGAGACGTTGCGCCACGCCGAAGAGGGTCAGGACGCCGTGACGGCCAGCGTCGCAGCGATGGACACCATCGCGACGCGGGTCGAGCAGATCGGCAGTCGGGCGCTGTCCCTGGGGGAGAAGGGCCAGGAGATCGGCCGCATCCTCGATGTGATCAACGACCTCGCGGACCAGACCAACCTGCTCGCGCTCAACGCCGCGATCGAGGCAGCCCGGGCCGGGGAGAACGGCCGCGGCTTCGCCGTCGTCGCCGCGGAGGTCCGCAAGCTCGCCGAGCGGGCGCAGCAGTCCACCGGCCAGATCCAGACGATCGTGTCGGAGATCCAAAGCGAGACGTCGGCGACCATCATCGCCAGCGAAGAGGGTGCCAAGGAGGTACGCGTGGGGTCGGAACTGGCACGGGGGGTTGTCGATGCCCTGGAGCGCATCAGCGCGATGGTCGATGAGACGACGACCGCCGCGAAGGAGATCAGTGTGGCGACTCAGCAGCAGCGCTCGGCGTCGGATCAGGTGGTCGCTGCGATGACCCAGGTGTCCGACGTCTCCCAGCAGTACGCGGTGGGCTCCAAGCAGTCAGCAGCCGCCGCAGCACAGCTCAACGACCTCGCGGCCGAGCTTCGGGCCTCGATCGCGCAGTTCAAGGTGGCCTGACGGGCAGATGAAGGACTACGACTTCGAGAAGCGCTTCGACCAGGTCGGCACGTACGTTGCGTGGATCACGACGGTCGCGCTGGCGGTGACGCTCAGCGTTGACCAGTACGGCTCAGACCACCACCTGCGGCACTGGGTCTACGTGTTGCTGATGGGAATCATCGGTGCGATCGCGCTCGGCTATAGCGTCCAGTCCGCCTTCGGGCGAGTGGGCAGCCTGCGGCTGAGCCCGATCGGATCG
This sequence comes from Frankiaceae bacterium, assembly GCA_025929365.1. Lineage (GTDB taxonomy): Bacteria > Actinomycetota > Actinomycetes > JAFAQI01 > JAFAQI01 > DASZTV01. The sequence continues at coordinate 19,252 of JAICMG010000010.1, read as the reverse complement.
ACCATCCAGCTCGCCGTCAGCACCGCCGGCCTCACCTGGCTCTGCGCCATCACGGACGGGATCGAACGGCCGTTCTGGCTGTTCTTCATCGTCGCCCTTGTGCCGGCAGCGCTGAGTGTCCCGATCTTCGTCACGGTGGCGTTCGGGTTCTTGGCGACGGGCGGGGTCGTGGTCGCGTCGTCCGTTGCCGGCACCCTCACCGCCAACAACCGCGGTTCGCTGATCTTCGTCGGCACGCTGCTGCCGGTGACCGCCTACTACATCGGCACGATCACGGATGCCATTCGCAGGGCGCAGGAGCGCGCCGTCCACGACAAGGAGCAGCTGGGAAGCGGCGTCGAGCAGCTGTCGACCGTCATGGCCCGAGCCGCGGACGGCGACCTCGGGGCCGGCGTCGCCCTGGAGGCCTTCGACGACGACTCGCTTCGCGCCCTCAGCGCGTCGCTGTCGCACACGCTCGGTTCGCTTCGCACCCTCGTCGGGTCGATCAGCGGCGGCGGTGAGCAGCTGGTTGCCGCGGCGCACGAGCTCGTTGCGTCGGCGGAGGAGCACGCGGCGTCGGCGACCCAGCAGTCCAGCGCCGTCACCGAGACCACCTCAACGGTGGAGGAGCTTGCCGCCACCGCGGCGCAGATCGCCGAAACCTCGGAGTCCGTGGCACGGTACGCCGCCGAGACGCTGCGGCACGCCGAGGAAGGTCAGGACGCCGTGTCGGCCAGCGTCGCCGCGATGGATGCGATCGCGGCCCGCGTGGACCAGATCGGGGGTCGTGCGCTGTCGCTCGGCGAGAAGGGCCAGGAGATCGGTCGCATCCTCGACGTCATCAATGACCTGGCCGACCAGACCAACCTGTTGGCCTTGAACGCGGCGATTGAGGCGGCGCGTGCCGGGGAGAACGGTCGCGGGTTCGCGGTCGTCGCCGCCGAGGTGCGCAAGCTGGCCGAGCGGGCGCAGCAGTCCACGGGCCAGATCCAGGCCATCGTCAGCGAGATCCAGGCCGAGACGTCGGCGACCATCCTCGCCAGCGAGGAGGGGGTCAAGGAGGCGCGCACGGGGTCGGAGCTCGCGCGCGGCGTGGTTGCGGCCCTGGAGCGGATCTCGGGGATGGTCGAGGAGACCACGACCGCCGCGAAGGAGATCTCGATCGCGACGCAACAACAGCGGTCGGCGTCGGATCAGGTGGTGTCGGCCATGACCCAGGTGTCCGACGTGTCCCGCCAGTACGCACAAGGCTCGAAGCAGGCCGCCGCAGCCGCGGCGCAGCTGAACAACCTCGCGGCCGAGTTGCGCGCGGCAATCGCTCAGTTCCGGGTCGAGGCGGAGTAGCGGAACGATGGACTTCTCGAAGCGCCTCGCGGTCATCGCCGTCGTCTCCGTCTGGGCCAAGGTCGTGATCGGCGTGGCCGCCGGCCTGCTGTTCCGGCACTTCCCTCAAGCCGGCATCCCGATCCACCTGGCGCCGTTCATGGCCTCCGCCGGTCTCGGGTTGCTGTGCGCCATTGCGCAGAGTCTCATGCCTGGGCTGGTCGACTCGAACGTCTTCGTCCGTGACCACATCAAGGTCTTCCGTGGTGTGCTGCTGGCCGCGAACCTCGTCTACACGAGCGGCTTCGTCACCTTCGGAGGAGGGGTGCGCGGACCGTTCTGGGTTCTCTACGTACCGACCGTTCTCTTCGCGACCGTGTCGATGCGTCAGCGTGGCAGTCTCGTGCTGGGCGTCGTCTCCTCGATCGGCGTCGTGGTGAGCTCATCGATCGCCGGCACCCTGCACGAGCGGGACTATCCATTTCTCGCGATCGCTCTGCCGCTGCTGCCGTTGAGCGCATGGTTCAGCGGGGCATTGAGCTCGTCGCTGTGGACGATGCGCAGCGACGCGCGCGACGAGCGGCGCGCACTCGAGCAGCGGGTGCGGACCCTCAGCGACGCACTCGGGCGGGTGGCCGACGGCGACCTCGCCGTCGACGTTCGCGCTGACGACGAGACGAACCCGGTCGTGGCTGCGCTGTGTGAGGCGATGGATGCGACGCTTCGCAGCCTTCGTGAGCTCGCCGGGCAGATCCGGTCCGGTGGGGAGCAGATCGTGGCATCCGCCCATGAGCTCCTCTCGTCCGCCGAGCAGCATGCGGCGAGCGCAACGGAGCAGTCGAGCGCGGTGACGCAGACGACCTCGACCATCGAGGAGCTGGCTGCGACCGCGGCCCAGATCGCGGAGACGTCGGAGGCGGTCGCCCGCTACGCCGGGGAGACGTTGCGGCACGCCGAGGAGGGACGGGAGGCGGTGACCGCCTCGGTCGCCGCGATGGACGCGATCGCGGCGCGGGTCGACCAGATCGGCGGACGTGCTCTCTCGCTCGGCGAGAAGGGCCAGGAGATCGGCCGGATCCTGGATGTGATCAACGACCTCGCCGACCAGACGAACCTGCTCGCCCTCAACGCCGCGATCGAAGCCGCGCGCGCCGGCGAGAACGGTCGCGGCTTCGCGGTCGTGGCGGCCGAGGTCCGCAAGCTTGCCGAGCGGGCTCAGGAGTCGACCGGCCAGATCGCGGCGATCGTGAGTGAGATCCAGGCCGAGACCGCGGCGACGATCATGGCGAGTGAAGAGGGAGCGAAAGAGGCCAGCACGGGCTCCGAGCTTGCCCGCGGGGTTGTCGATGCCCTGGAGCGGATCTCCGGCATGGTGGAGGAGACGACGACGGCCAGCAAGGAGATCTCGGTCGCGACCCAGCAGCAGCGCAGTGCGTCGGATCAAGTCGTGTCGGCGATGACCCAGGTTTCGGATGTGTCTCGCCAATACGCCCAAGGATCGAAGCAGTCAGCCGCGGCCGCGGCGCAGCTGAACAATCTCGCTGCGGAGCTTCGTGCCGCGATCGCGAAGTTCCGGGTCGAGTCGACGGCCTAGCGTCCTGAGCCAGCCGGACCATGCATCGTCCGCCGAGCCCGCCGGACTACGACGTGCTTCGACTGCGGCCAGCAGGGCATCGGTCCGACCCAACGCGAGGTGGTCAGGCCCTCCCGCGCAGCCGGGTCACCGCTCGGTGCTGCAACACGTGGACGCTGCCGGGGGTCAGCCCCAACGCCTGCGCCGTCTCCTTGGCGGTCAGGCCGACGACGGTTCGCATCACCAGGACATCGCGCTGCGTCGTGGGCAGCATCCGAAGCAGCCGGTCCATCTGGCGGGTGCCATCGCTCACCAACGCGCGATCCTCGGGTCCGGGGTCGCGGTCCGGCACTGCTACCGCGCCGGTCTCGGCGCCGTCGTCGATGGCGACCAGCCGGCCGAGGCCGCCTTGGCGCATTTGCCGGCGGATGCTGTCTGTCGCCTTGTTGCGCGCGACCGTGAAGACGAATGCCCACATCGACCGGCCGGTGTCGCGCCAGTCGGGGATGACCTTCACGACCGCGAGGCACACCTCCTGCGCGAGGTCCTCGGCGTCGTCTCGTGCCACGCGCTGCGCCGCGGCGTAGCGCAGGACCGCGCGCCGCACTTCGCGCATCAGCGTGTCGAGCGCTCCGACGTCGCCCAGCTGCGCGCGGCTGACCAGCATGCTGAGCCCGTCCGCCGGCGCGTCACCGCCCTCGGACGAGGTGTGGCCCGACGTACGTCGCACCACGTGTCTCACCCCCATACATCGCTCCCCGGCGGGCGAACGGTAACGAGGGGATCCGGACGTCCCCTGGGTGCTTGCTGTGACCTTCCTGTGAGTTGGGACGGCGCTGTTACGACCGGCGGAGAACAGCGCGATTACCGCTCGGATGCCGACGGCTCCCGGACATACGGAAGGACGAGACATGAAGGCAGGCATGAAGACCGTGCTGCGAACCGCAGCGTGGTCGACGAGCGCGCTGCTCCTGATGGGGGCCGCGGCCGGCACGGCCGGCGCGGTGACCGCTCACAAGAAGCACGCGGCGACCGGTAGTGACAGCACGGCCCCGCCCCCGCGGCCCCATCTCCTCCACGACATCGCGACGGTGGAGAACGCCGCGGGAACCTTCGAGGAGTACGCCACGCAGATCGGCACGGTGGCTGCCGTCAGTGACACCTCGATCACCGTCGTGAGTGATGACAAGTACTCCGCGACGTACGTCGTCGACGACGGCACCCACGTGATGAAGGACGGCAAGAAGGCGGCGATCGGCGACGTCGCGACGGGCGACACCGTGTTCGTGCGGGCCGAGGACGAGGACGGCACGTCGACCGCAGATGTGATCGGTGACGGCAAGCCACCGGCCGGTAGAGGACCCGGCGGGCACCGGCCGCCGCCGGGTGGATCGGGTGGACCGGGTGGTCCTGGTGGTCCTGGTGGTCCGGGTGCTCCCGGTGCTGATGGTGGCCGGGGTGGCGACGGGGACGGCACCTGATCGCAGATCGCTGACGAGCCCGTGGCCCAGGACTGCCTCCGCAACCTCGTGGCCACGGGCTCGTTAACTCCCTCGATGGGTATTTAGGCCCATTCGCCCGCCCTGCCGGTGCCGGACGCCCAGCTTGGAGACGAGATCTCGATGTCCCGCCTGCCTCACCGGGTCCGTGTCGGCGCGGTCGCCTCGGCCGTCGCGGCGGCAGCCGCCGCGGCAACCGCCGCCGCGTCTGGCGGCGCCGCCGCGACACCGTCGCTGACCCCGACCGCGCTGCATCACGCCAGCGTTCTGTCGGCGGTCAACCGACTGCCCCACTACTTTCCCGGCGTTGTGCACTGGGAGGTGTCGACGTCGTTGCGGCACTACGGCACCACTGACTGGAACACCAACACGATCCGGATCTCGGCCTTCACACCGGCCAACCTGCTCTACTCCGTCGTGGCGCACGAGTGGAGCCACGAGGTGCAGGCTTACGACTACCACCGCGACTTCCCGAGCATCGTGCGGTCGCTGAACCGCCACTTCGGCGGTGGCGGTGCCACCGGCCAGCGAGGTGTCGAGTACTCCGCGGACTGCATGGCGATCATGCAGGGGGCCACCTGGACCGACTACACGTCGTGCCACAACAAGAAGTGGCGCCACTACGCGAAGCGCCTGCTGGCCGGCCACCGGCTCGGCGGGCTGCACCGCCACGTGCACAAGAGCGTGACGCCCGCGGCAGTGGTGACGAAGCCGAAGCACAAGCACCCGCACAAACCCGCGGCCTCGGCGCCTGCACCCGCGCCTGCGGCACCCCAGCCGGCGCCGGCGCCGACCGCGTACGCGATCCCCGACCCGAACGGCTCGTCGACGCAGACCGCTCCCAGCCAGAGCGCGCCGTCGGGACAAAGCCCCTGGTGGTGGTACTAGACCCGGGTCGTCAGCGGGTCCGCGACCGGGCTCTTGACGAACCGCCGCCGCCCGTCGGCGTACAGCATCGAAGTGGCGGTGTATGTCGGGCCGTCGCGGTCGTAGGCCACCGTCGTGGCCTCCTCGATGCCCTCGCCGGAGGGCTCGGACCCATCGCGGGGTCGTGCCTGGCGGTCGACGCTGTCGTTGCAGTCGATCGAGCGGAACTGCTTCGGCGGAGTCGCCGAGTAGATGCCGAAGGCGTGCTTCGTGGCGCAGCCGCCGTTCGCGTGAACCAGCCCGTGCCCGCCCTCGCGGATCAGCGGGACCATTGCGGCGATCGCATGGCCTGAGCTGTTGGCGATCGGTGCCGCGGCGAAGCCGAGTCCGCCGGTGACCGTCAGCTGTCGATCGAGGCCGAGCCCGAGCCCCGCCGCCGACATTTGCACGATCGACGGGAAGCAGGCGTAGAGATCGACATGCTCGATGTCGTCGATGTGGAGGTTCGACGCCCCGAGTGCGGCGCGCCCGGCGGTGACCAAGGCGGGCGACTCGTGCAGGCTGCGTCGCTCGGCGACGCTCCACGTCTCGTGGCTCGACGTCCCTGCCTGCGGGAAGACCATGCGGTCGAGCGAGACCCCCGCCGCACGCGCCGTGTCGACGCTGCACATCAACACCGCCGACGCCATGTCGACCACGTTGAAGGCGACCATCGACTTGGTGTACGGGAAGGCGACCATGCGGTTCGTCGGTGAAGGATCGCGGATCGCCGCGAGGTCATAGTCGGTGCGGTCCCACGCATACGGATTCGTCACCGCGACGTCGTTGAACCGCTTCCACAACGCGGCGAGGTGATCGCGATGCTCGTCGACCGACTGGCCGAGCGCGCGGCGCAGGCTGTCCTCGAACAACGCGTAGAAGACGGCTGGACCGCCGAGCTCGAGGGTCTCGACGATCATCTCGTCGGGGAAGTCGGCGACCCGCTCCGGCAGAGTGCTTCCGGGTTCACGCAACCATGGCGGGTCCTGTCCCGCACGCTTCAGGCGCTCGGTGGTCGCGCGCGCCTCGCCGCCGACGACCAGCGCGACGTCGAGCTCGCCGTCCGCGATCCGTTGCGCAGCAAGCGACACCAGCTCCTGCGGCGCGCTGCCGCTCATCATCGTGAGGCACGTGCCGGCATCTGGTGAGCCGAGCTTCTCGCCGATCACCTGCGCTGGGTTCTGGAAGCTCCAGAAGCCGCCGACCACGCCGATCCAGTCGAGCTTGGTGAGCAGGCGCGCCACGCCTGAATCTGCGCCTGCGGCGCGGGCCGCGTCCAGCATCAGCTCGTACGGCCCGCGCAGGTCGGCGAAGTCGATCGATGGATCCGGACGCTGGATCACCTGAGCCGCGCCGACGATCGCCGGCGTCCTGCCGTCGACGGGCGTGTGGCTCACGCCCGCAACGATGCCATCTCGGTCAGTACCGGGTTCACGAAGCGGGCGTAACCGGCCGAATCGGACGGTCGTTATAGGTTTCGAGGGAGCAGAAGGTGGGCAGGGACGGCGCGTCATCTGTCATCGATTGGTTGGGTTCGGGGCGCCCATCCCGTTACTCACCCAGCAACTCATGGATGGGGCTTTCATGTACCGACGACTCCTGGGCACTGCGGCGACCGTGCTCGCACTGGGCGCCACCGCCCTGGCCGCCGTACCGTCTGCCGCGGTCTCCGTGACCTCGAATCGGCTGCTCAAGACCAGCGCAAGTGAGGTGCTCCCGACCCATGGCGGCACGACGTCGAGCCTGAACTGGAGCGGTTATGCCGTCACCGGCGGCGGCATCACTGCCGTGAAGTCGACGTTCACCGTCCCGTCGGCGGCCGCGCTCCCGCCCGGGTTCACCGCGAACTGGACGGGGATCGGTGGCTACAACACCTCGGACCTGATCCAGGCCGGCACGTCCGAGAACTCCGCGCTGACGGGTCCGCTCAGCGGCGGCCAGTACAACGCCTGGTACGAGATCCTGCCCGCCTCGGAGACGCCGTTGACCAACTGCTCGGGAAACGCAGCCTGCACGGTCAAGCCGGGCGATGTGGTGACGGTGTCGATCAGCCAGACCTCGCCGGGGCAATGGGATGTCAATCTCGCCGACCCGGCCGAAGGCTGGACCTTCGACAAGTCGATCGCGTACGCATCCTCGCTGTCCTCGGCCGAGTGGATCCTCGAGGCACCGACCGTGGCGGTGCAGACGATCCCCGCCAACACCGGTGTCGCGCACTTCGGCCCGACCTCGACGTACACCGATGGGACGGGCACCCACACGATCGCGGCGGGCAATCCGACGGTGATCGACATGGGTCCGGGCATCGGCATCAACGAGGCGACGCCGTCGGCACTCGGGGGTGACGGCCAGTCGTTCAACGTCTGCACCTACGCCCAAAGCTGCCCGACCCCGTAAGACCCGCGTAAGCAAAGTGGCTTTACCCCCGTAAGTTGCGCTGTCGTGACGCGAAATCAGGGGGGTAAAGCCACTTTGCTGTGCGGGGTCAGGGCGCCGACTCCGCGGCGGTCTTGATCCGCTGCAGGGTCGCCGCCATGGCTGCGGCGCGACGCCGGTCGCGGCCAACCATCAGGTAGTCCTCGAAGATCCGGGGGCCGAACGGCAGCCACTTGACGTCGAAGGACTCGACGAGGTCGGTCCCGCCGGCAGCAGCCTCGAGCCGGTAGGTCCAGCGGACGACCTCGCGGTCGCCCTGCAGGGTCGACCACGAGATCTCCTTGCTCGGCACCGCCGACTTCACCTCGCAGGTCATCGTCCAGCGCATCGGCCCGTAGCGGTTCCAGCCCTTGAACCGCTTACCGGGCGCCGCCGGCGCGGTGGCACCGTCGACCCACGCGACGCGATAGCACTCCGGGCTCCACTCGCCCATCCGTTCCACGTCGCTGAGGAGGTCCCAGACAGCCTCGGGTGGCGCCTCGACATGAATCCGCTCTTCTCCCGTGCGTGCGCTGACCATCAGGCCTCCACTCGTCGTCCTCGGCGGGGTGTCAGGCGGCTGTCGCGATGCGACGCCGGTAGTCCTCGGCGAGCATGGTCAGCGCGTCGGCGCAGTCACCGCTGTACGACGAGCCGTGCATGAGCGCCATCGTCGTGGGGGCGAGCTTGGCCAGCTGCTCGACGGTCGCCGGTGTCGTCGGCGCGAGGCTGCTGAACCGGAAGATGTCCTCGGCCTGTCCGGCCGGCCCGAGGATGTCGGCGTCGGTGAGGGCAGGCCCGTCACCGAGGTGGGTGAACAGGTCCCCGGCGAAGAGGGTGCCGGTCGTCTCCTCAAAGAGCACGCGGGCCTCCCAGCCGTGCGGCGCGTGCGGGGTGTCGATGTGCCGGAAGCGCTTGGCGCCGGTCTCGATGACCTCGCCGTCGGCGAGTGGCCGCGGCGGCCGATCGGCCATGTCGTTGAGCGAGACCAGGCAGCCCGTCGCGCCATGCGCGACCTGCGCGTTGGGAGCCACGGCGAGGAACTCGTTCATCGACCCGCACTCGTCTGCCTCGACGTGGCCGAATGTGATCCAGCGCAGCCGCTCGGGTGGCACGACCGTCGCGATTGCCTCCCGCACCGCGGGGAACATCGCACGCGGCCCCGTGTGGAACAGCAGCGGCTCGTCGTCGACAACGAGGAACTGGTTGAACGTGAAGCCGTTCGGCCCGATGTCGGGCACCAGCGTGGACAGCCGGTAGATGCTCGGGGCGATCTCGTCGACCTTCGTGGTCATCGCTTGGCTCGCTTTCTCTTTGGTGGTGGCTCGGGCGGGAAGTGGGCGAGGAACATGTCGACGGCGTCCTCGATCAGGCGCAGCCATCGGTCCCCGCCGGGGTCGTTGGAGATCTGCTGGTCCACCAGCCCGGTTCCCATCGCGGTCCAGAGGTCGAGCAGGCGTGGGTCGGTGAAGCCGAGTGCGGCGAGCCGTACCTGAACCCGGTCGAGAGCGGCCACCGCGTGGCCGTAGGAGTCCGCGGACGGTGCGAAGCCGGGGATCGTGCGCTGGAACAACAACTGGTAGCGCGCGACGTTGCTGATGCAGAACTCGGCGAACTGGCTCAGCTCCGCGACGAGGTCGGACCGCGCGTTGCCGGTGACCTCGACGGCGGACATGTGGGCGAGGAACTGCTCAGCGGCCTGCCCGAACATCGCGTCGTAGATCGCGTTCTTGGAGTCGAAGTACGCATAGACGGTCGGCGTGGTGATCCCGGCACGCTGCGCCAGGTCCCGCAGCGACAGACCGGCAAGACCGTCCTGCTCGACCAGTGCCCACGCCGCGGCAACGATGGCCTCGCGGGCGGACCGTCTCCGGTCCTCCCGCCAGTCGACCCCCGGCGCCGCGGCTTTAACCATCAGTCGAGAAACTTATACGCTGTATAAGAATCCTGCAAGGGGTTGCTGGGCCGGGGTCAGCCTTTGAAGGTAGACGGGCCGTGGTCGCCGTACGGTTCGTCGCGCTCCTTGACCGCTTGCCGGAAGCCGACGGCCGCGGCGCGCTGCTGGAACGAGTAACCCTCCCGCGAGTGACGTGAGACCCCGTCGAAGACGGTCGACACCATCGTCGACGTCGCGACACCTTGCGCCAGCAGCGCACTGTTCAACGCGAGCTTCGCCATCATCAGCTGGTTGATCGGCATCCGCGCGATTCGCTCCAGCAGGGTCTCGGTCCGCTCGTCGAGCTGCTCCGGTGACGGTGCCTCGATCGCCAGCCCCCACTCTGCAGCTTCTTTTCCCGAGATCGTGTCGCCGGTGAACAGCAGCCGCTTGGCGCGCTGGTCACCGAGCCGATGCGCCCACATGCCGGCGGCCGGAATGCCCCACACCCGGGTCGGCGGGTAACCGATCTTCGTGTTGTCGGCGGCGATGATCTGGTCGGCGTACAGCGCGATGTCCGTCCCGCCAGCGACGCAGAACCCGTGCAGCTTCGCGACCGTGGGCTTGTTCGCGTGAAGGAGCGAGGCGAAGCCGCGGTTGAAGCGGCTCATCATCGCGTAGTCGATCATCGGGTCCCACGTGGCGTTCGGGTCGTGGTTGGCCATCTGTACGCCGGAGGCCAGCACCGTTCCCGACCGCCGGGCCGACGGGGCCCGGCTTGTCTCGTCCATCCGTTCGGCGAACGCCGCGAGGTCGTAGCCGCCGCAGAACCCCTTGCCGCGCCCCGACACCACGATCACGTGCACCCGCGGGTCGAGGTCCGCGCGCTCGACCGCGTCGGCGAGCTCGATCGGGGTGTCGTAGGTGATCGCGTTGCCCTGTTCGGGCCGGTTGAAGGTGATCCGCGCGATCCGCCCGGTCACCTCGTAGGTCATGGTCCGGTACGACGGCGGCTCGGCAGGCTCGCCGGCCACAGCGGCGAGGTCGGCGTCGTCGTACCAGGGCGCAGCGTGGTCGTCCTCGTCCTCGTTCACCGCCGCAGCGTACGACGCCCCTCCCAGTTCGAAGTAGCACACAAAGCTCCCGCCGATTCGGACATCGGTGCCTCGTGGCATCAGCCGTTACGCGAACAGGGGACTTTGTGTGCTACTTCGAGGAAAAGGACGAGCCTTAGCCGGCACCGACGCGGTACGCCACCTCCGGCTCCCGCTTGCCCTTGAGCTTCAGCTCCACCCGTTTGCCCGTCTTGCCGTCCGTCACGACTCTGCTCGACGCCATGACCTCGCCCGACTTCGCGTGGCTTTGCAGCCGCGCGGCGGTGTTCACGACGTCCCCGATGGCGGTGAAGTCGTAGACCGCACGGTCGCCGATGTTGCCGACGAACGCCTCGCCGTAGTCGAGGCCAACGCCGACGTTCACGAACGGCCCGTCCGAGCTGCCATAGCCGATCGACGTGAGCAGCTTGTTCGCGTGGCTCAGCATCACGGCCGGGATGTCGACGTCCGGAAGCAGCGGAGTCAGATACAGCGCCATGACCTCGTCGCCGATCAGCTTGTCGATGATGGCCTCGGGAAACAACGCCGACTCCGCACACCCGTAGAAGCGGCGCAGCAGCTTCGACAGCTCGATCGGGTCGGCGCCCTCCGAGGCGGCCGTGAAGCCGCGGATGTCGGCGAACAAGACGCCGATCACCATCGTTGCGCCCCCGGGCGGGGACATCTCGATGCACGTGGAGCAGAAGTGCGGGTTCTTGCGGGACGGCCGGTAGCCGAGCGTGCCGGCGATCAGCCGGCCGGCGCCGGCAAAAGGTGCGCTGCACACGCCGCACCGCGGGCTGCTCGGCAGTGACAGCCACAACCGCTGCATGACCTTGCCGTTGGTGTGGGTGAAGTTCCAGACCGCTTCCCAGTCCTCGGGCTGCAGCGGCTCGTCCGGCCGTCGGCCCGCCTGGCGGCGCATCTTGCGAAGCGCCATGCGCTGCCACCAGGTGAGGCGGTCGGCGAGCTCGTCGGTCATCGCGGACTCACTCGCTGACGCCCTTGGGCGCGCGCTGCTTCATGAAGCCGAACATGTAGCCGGCGATGCGCCGCATCTGGATCTCATCCGACCCCTCGGTGATCCGGTAGCGGCGGTGATGGCGGTAGATGTGCTCGAACGGCTTGTGGCGCGAGTAGCCGAGTCCGCCGTGCACCTGCATCGCCTGGTCCGCGGCCTGGCAGCACAGCCGGTTTGCCCAGTAGTTGCACATGGAGACCTCGCGTGAGGCAGCGAACACGCCCTCGGTGTCCATGCGCCACGCGGTCTTGTGGATCAGCGCCCGCAGCATCTCGGCTTGCGTCTGCAGCTCGACCAGCGGGAACTGGATCGCCTGGTTCGTGGCGAGCGGCTTGCCGAAAGGAGCTCGCACCTTGGCGTACTCGACCGACTCGTTGATGCAGAACTGCGCGGCGCCCAGGCTGGAGGCGGCTTGGCGGATCCGGTTCTCGTTGAAGAAGTGCTGCACGATCGCCAGACCGCGGCCCTCTTCCCCGAAGATCGCGGAGTGCGGGACGCGTACGTCGGTCAGGCTGACGTGCGCATGGTCGGTCGGCATGTTGAAGGTCCAGAGGTACTCCTCGACCTTGAAGCCCGGAGCATCGGTCGGGACGAGGAACGCGGTGATGCCCGAACCGTCACCGGGCTCGCCCGACGTGCGCGCCATGATCATGTCGTAGGCGGCAATATGGATCCCGGTGTTCCACGTCTTCTCGCCGTTGATCACCCACTCGTCGCCGTCGCGGACCGCGTTGGTCTCCATGAATGTCGCGTCCGAGCCGTGCTCGGGCTCGGTGATGCCGAACGCGAAGAACTTGCGGCCATTGAGCAGGTCGTCGATCCACGTCGCCTTCTGCTCCTCGCTGCCGTAGTGCAGCATCAGCAGCAGCCCGACGTTGTTGCCGACGATCGAGTGCTCGTTCTGCAAGTCGCAGTGCAGGCCGAGTCCCTTCGCGGCGAGGTGCTCGCGGATCACCGCCATCGCGAGGTTGGAGCCGTCCTTGCCGCCGTACTCCTTGGGATAGGGGAACCGGTAGTGGCCGGCCGCATCGGCGCGCCGGCGCGCCTCGCCGAGCAGCGCCTCCCACTGGTGGTTGGGCAGTCCGCCCCGATCCCAGTCGGTCCGGGCGTCCTCGCGCCGATGGTCGAAGAACCGGATGTTGTCGTTCTCGGCTTCGAGCGGTTTGATCTCGCGCTCGATGAATGCGTCCAGCTCGTCTAGGTAGTCGGCGAGATCTTTCGGCAGCGCGAAGTCCATGAGGCGGAACCTAGCCCTCTCTGGGGCCAAGGTGCTTGGGGTTGGCGATCTTGACGTTCGCCTCGACTGACGGACGCAGCGTCGCGAGGACTTCGCCCATGCGCCCGTCGAGGTCACCGCTGCGGATTGCGGCCACGAGCTGCACGTCGTCCGCGAAGCCCAGGGCGGCGAGCTGCTCGGCATGATCGGCCGCGGCCGCCGGTCCGTCGGTGAGCTCGCGGCCGAGGATCGCCATGACGTTCGCAGCCACCAGCGTCTGGAACTGCAGCCGGCCCTCGACCGACGGCATGACCTCCTCGCGCAGGAAGCCCTCGACCGCTTCGGCGAGCTGTGCGGCGCTGGGGTAGCGGCTGTCTGTCATGAGGTGAGCTCCTCCAGCAGGTTGAGGCAGTCGTACTCCTGCTCCGCGAGCCGCCGGCCGATTGCCGCGAGCTCAACCGACCGCTGCCCACCGACAAGGTGACGGTTGGCCTGCACGATGCAGATCACGCCCCACTTCACGGTGCCGAGCAGCTCCCACCACTTCACGACCGTGGGATCGACCGCGACGCCGGACGACTGCTCGTACGCCCCGAACAGCTCGTCGTACTCGCCGAACCCACCGACCGGCGGCTTGCCGCCGAAGCGCCAGGCCCGCGTGCAGAGCCAGCCGAGGTCCTCCATCGGGTCGCCCAGGTGCACGAGTTCCCAGTCGAGCGCGGCCCGCACGCCTTCGGGGGAGATCACGAGGTTGCCGTTGCGAAAGTCGCCGTGCACGACCGTCCTGCGGGTCTCGCGTGGACGGTGCTGATCGAGCCAGCGCAACGCGAGCTCGAGCATCGGCGAGGCCACGCCGCTGCCGTCCAGTACGGCGCGCAGCCCGTCCAGCTGGTAGGAGTCGTTCATCGGCGGCAGGGTTGCCGGGTTCATCTGGTGCAGCTTGCCCAGGATGTCGCCGCACTGCGCGGCGAGTGAAGGCCGGATGTCGGCGAAGGTGTCATCCCGAAGGATCTTGCGTGCGATCGTCTCGCCGGCGATCCGGCTCATCACGATGAAGGACCCGCCGAGCGGCTTTGGGTCAGCGCTCGCCACGAGCACCGCGGGTACGGGCACGCCAACCCGCTTCGCCTCGCGCATCGCGGCGGCCTCGAGCAACATCGTCGCCCCGACGTCATTGGACCCAACGCCCCCGAGATCGATGGCACCGCCGGGCGCGAGCCGAAGGATCAGCTCCTCGACGCCATCGGCGTGGATCGCGTCGAACGACCACGACTGCCGGCTCGCGCCGCCCGAGAGCCGCGCCAGTCCGGAGATCTCGACGACGGCCACGCCGAGCGCGCCCGCGACGACACTCGCAAGCGCGCCGGAGTCCACTCGGGCATTCTGCTAGAGGCGCTGACGCCTGATGTCACAGGTGGGTGAGCTCGCCCGGACGTCTCGGCGTCGGAACGATCGGCGCGGCGTCGCCGAGGCCGACCGGATAGGTGTGTCCACTGAGCAACAAGGCCTCGATCTCTTCGACCGGCGCCGGCGGGCTGAACAAGTACCCCTGACCGAGTTCGCAGTTGAGCTCCTGGAGTGTGCGCAGCTGGTCGATCGATGCGATTCCCTCGGCGACAACTTGGAGGTTGAGCCCGGCCGCCATCTCGATCACGGACTGCACGAGCTGTCGCGTTTTCGGCTTGCGGAGGTCACTGACGAACAGCTTGTCGATCTTCAACAGGGACAGGTCGAGCTGCTGCAGGTAGCGCAGCGAGGAGTAGCCGGTGCCGAAGTCGTCCACAGCGGTGTCAGCGCCCGCCGCGCGCAACTTGCCGACCGTGTCGCTGGCTTGCTGCAGGTTGGCTTCGAAGGCCTGTTCCGTCACTTCGAAAACGAACTGCTCTGGGCGGAGTCCGGCATTGCTGATCGTTGCTAGCGCGAAGTCGACGTAGCCTTCTTCGGCGAGCTGTCGAGGCGAAACGTTGACGGCCATCCGCAGGCCCGGGTGCTTGCCGGCGCGGCAGAGCCGAGCGAAGTCGGTCGCGGCAGTTCTGAGAACGAACGCGCCGAGAGGCGCGATCGAACCGACTTGTTCCGCGAGCGGAATGAAGACGGTGGGGCTCACCGTTCCGAGTTCGGGGTGCTGCCATCGCAACAACGCCTCAACCTTGCGGATGGCGCCTGTCGCGAGGTCAACGACCGGCTGGTAAAGCACATGGAACTGGGTGGGGTCAGGGTGCGCGATGTCCTCGCTGATCCGAAGCTGCTTGGCGATGTCGGCGCGGCTGGCGGCATCGAGAACCGTGACCGAGGTGGTGTTGCGGCGCGACGCCTTCGTGCGGTACATCGCGGCATCGGCGTGAGCGAGCAGCTGGCCTGCCGTCTCCGGCGGTTGGCCGGTGACCACGCCGACACTGGCGTGCACGGTGAACGCGTGGTCTCGGATGTTGATCGGGTCGTCGAAGCAGCTGACCAAGCGGTCGATCACGGTGGCGCGGCGTACGTCGTCCACCCGGCACGCGAGTACGGCGAACTCGTCGCCGCCGAGACGCGCGATGGTGTCCGCGCCGCGCAGCCGGGCGGACAGCCTTCGGCCCAAGGTGCGGAGGACCTCGTCGCCGGTCGCATGCCCGTGGTTGTCGTTGATGAGCTTGAAACCGTTGAGGTCGACGAGGATCAGCGTGACCGGCCACTGGTCCTGGTCGGACAGCGCTGCCGCGAGCGTCTCCGTGAGGCCGAGCCGGTTGGCGAGCCCGGTGAGCTCGTCCACCCGCAGCGCCGACTCGAGCTCGGTGCGCTTGCCCTCGAGCTGGTCCACGAGGCGTTGCTTGTCGCGCGCACCGGCGAGCTGGCGAAGCAGCAACGCGATCGCGATGACGAGCGCCGGAAGGACGAGCGCGGGACGCATGGAGTTGCCCTGGAGCACCATCCGGGTCGTCAGCACGATGCAGCCGAGCAATGGAAGGAACGGGAACATCTCCAGGACCGAACCAAGAGACGGGCGCCGCGTCATGGGTGCGTCGAGCGGGATGGGCGGGGCTGCGACTGCTCCTACCAGCAGCAGGAGCCCGGCTTGATAGATGAGCGCCGGGCCGCGGTCAGCCTGCACACCGCCGGACAGGAACAGCCAGATGTCGACGCCGGCGACCACGCTCAGGCCCGCCACCATCCAGGCCACCGTCCTCGTCGTCACCGCCGCACAGCGCGCCAAGACGGTGAGGCCGGTCGCCACCACGAACACGTCGCCCACCGGGTAGGCGTACGCAACGAGGGTCTCCAGGCCCCCCGCGGCCGCACCCGGGCCGCGCGGCGCGCGGCTGACGGCGACCAGCAGGAACCACAGTGAGCTCGCGGCGAGCAGACCGTCGGCGAACGCGCGGGATCGGTGCCCGGTGCGCCGCGATCCGGCGGGGATGAGGAGAAGTCCCGCAATCGTGAACGGCACGTAGCCGAGGGACACGCCGTCGCCCACCCAGGGCAGCGGTGGCAGGTGGTGCGACAGCAGCTCATACAGCGCGGCCATCAGGGCCGAGGTAAACGCACACGCCAACGCGGCGAGAAGCAAGAACCTGCTGCGCCGAAGCGCGTCATGGCGCCGCTCGCCGCGCAGCAGCAGAGCAGCGAGAGAGATCAGCGTGACGGTCGTGACCAGCGCCAGCATCGTCGAGCCGGTTTGCACGAGGAACAGCGAACCCGCCGCGGCGAGGACGGCGACCGTGGTGCGAAGGTGCGGCGCGCGGGTGAACGGCGCCGCCCAACGTCTCATCCGCCAAGTGTGGGTTCGGGGCAATCGGCGCACCATCGTCCACTCGGGCAGGATCCACCGCACCGACGGACTACCTGCAGTGGCCATGTCGGGCCATGTCAACGCCGAGCGCGCCACGCCGTCTTCACGGCCACGGGCTTGCCGAACGCTCGGCGGGTCACCTCCTCCGTCGAGGAAGCACTCGCTAGCGAGCGCGGCTCTTCTTCGGCAGCGGGGCGACGCCGTACCGGAGTCCGTCCATCAGGAGCCCGGAGATGCGACAGGCCTGGTCCTGCCAGCCCGGCGCGTCGGACATCATGCAGACGCCCGACAGTCCCTTGAGGACGTCGTGGTAGTCGACGTCGGCGCGGATCGTGCCCTCGCGCTGGCTGGCCTCGACCAGTCGCTTCATGACGCCGTCCATCTTGGCGTGGCTGTAGGCGAAGATCTCGGCATCCGCTGACACCACCGACTTGAGGTGAGTCGCGAGGCCCTTCTTGGTGGCGACGTAGCGGACGAAGCGGCTCATCCACTCGGCCAGCGCCGCATCGCCCGGCAGCGTCTCGAGCAGCTCGTCGGCCTGCGCGGCGATGTCGTCGACGTTGCGCCGAAAAACCGCTTCAAGGAGCACGTCACGAGTGGGAAAGTGGCGGTAGAGGGTGCCGATTCCGACACCGGCCGTGCGGGCGATCTCCTCGAGCGAGGTCTCGATCCCGTCCCGGGCGAAGGCAGCCGCGGCGACCTCGACCAGCTTGTCCCGGTTGCGGGCGGCGTCGGCGCGCAGCGGGCGGGGAGCGGCGTCGGCGCTGCGCTCCCGCGTCGTCACTGTCGGTGCCTTCCTGTAGGCCGTAGAGGTGGTTGCCCGTGTGGTGCAGGTCACGGGAATAACCCCTTGCTAACCGGAGGTTGCCTCCGGTAGCGTAACGGAAGCCGCCTCCGCTTATGTCACAAGCGTAAGTCGGTGGCAGACATTCCGCAACGCGAACACGCGAGACACGAAACGCATTGAGACCCAGTAGGGGGCACCACCACATGACCGCAGACCATGACCGCCGCTGGCTGGCGCTCGCCGTCATCGGCGTCGCGCAGCTGATGATCATTCTCGACGCATCCATCGTGAACATCGCGCTGCCGCATGCGCAGCGCGCCCTGAACATCTCCAACGCCGACCGCCAGTGGGCGCTGACGGCGTACACCCTGACCTTCGGTGGGCTGTTGCTCCTCGGTGGCCGCATCGGCGACTACTTCGGGCGCAAGCGCACCTTCCTCTATTCACTCTTCGGCTTCGCCGGCGCTTCGGCGTTCGGCGCCGCCGCGCAGAACGGCGCGATGTTGTTCTCTGCCCGCGCGATCCAGGGCGTCTTCGCGGCGTTGCTCGCCCCGGCCGTCCTGTCGCTGATCACCACCACCTTCACCGAGGCCAAGGAACGCGCGAAGGCGTTCGCGGTGTACGGCGCGATCTCCGGCACCGGCGGGGCGCTCGGCCTGCTCGCTGGCGGTGCTTTGACGACCTACCTGTCGTGGCGCTGGACGCTGTTGGTCAACACCCCGATTGCGATCGCCGTCGCTGCCGCGGCGTTCCCGCTGCTGAAGGAGAGCCGCGCCGAGGGTGACCGCGAGCTCGACGTACCGGGTGCGATTGCGGCTACGGGCGGACTTGCGCTGCTCGTCTACGGCTTCACCGAGGCTTCGCTGCATGGCTGGGCGACTGGACGCACCATCGCAACCCTGAGCTTCGCCGTGATCCTGCTCGCGCAGTTCGTCGTGTGGGAGACCCACGCACCCAACCCGATGCTACCGCTGCGCATCATCCTCGACCGCAACCGTGGTGGCTCCTACGCGGCGTTCTTCCTCGCGACGCTTGCGATGTTCAGCATGTTCCTGTTCTTGTCGTTCGACTTCCAGAACGTGCTCGGCTACTCGCCGTTGCGGGCAGGCGTCGCGTTCCTGCCGTTCCCGCTCGGCGTCATCACGTCGTCGGTCATCGCGTCGAAGACGCTGCCGCGGTTCGGTCCGCGGACACTCGCGATGCTTGGCTTCGCCTCGGCGACGCTCGGTGTGCTGTGGCTCACCCAGCTGACGCCCGGGTCGGAGTACTGGATCCACATCGTGCCCGCGGAGCTGTTGATCAGCCTCGGCATGGGACACGTGTTCGTTCCCCTGTCGTCGACCGCGCTGCTCGGTGTGCCCAACCACGACGCGGGTGCGGCCAGCGCGCTGGTCAACACCATGCAGCAGGTCGGTGGCTCGCTGGGCGTCGCCTTCCTCAACACGATCGCGACCAGTGCGACGGCGGCGTACGCCGGATCGCACGGCGGCTTCTCGAAGGCGGCGGAGGTGCACGGCTTCACGACGGCCTTCGCGATCTCGGCAGGGATCATGGCGCTGGCGTTCGTCGTCGTCGCTTCGCTGATCCGCCGACCGGCGCCGCCGGTTGGTGGCGAGGGAGTCGAGGCCGAAGCCGAGGTCCGGCACGAGCTGGAGCCGGTACTCGTCGGCGCCTGACGATCCAACAGGCCGAGGGCCCGCACCGAAACCAGCCGGTGCGGGCCCTCTTGCTTGCGCGCTACTGCGCCAAGAGCGCCGCGAGCTTGCCGGCGATGCTGGTCCAGCCGTCGCG
>JAICMG010000146.1 GCA_025929365.1 Frankiaceae bacterium | reverse complement strand
GTGTGCACGAGGGGCGCAGTGGGCCCGCTCACGCCGTACCTGCCCGGTGGCGCGTACGGCTGACCGGCCGGCACGCAGGGCCCGAGCCGCACCCTCGACCTGCCACGGGCCGTACGACGGGGCCTGTCCGAGGGCGCCGGTAGACTTCTGCCCCATGGGCCTGGTCGTGCAGAAGTACGGCGGCTCGTCGGTGTCCGACGCCGAGCGCATCAAGCGCGTCGCGGAGCGCATCGTGGCCACCCGCAAGGCCGGCCACGACGTCTGCGTCGTCGTGAGCGCGATGGGCGACACGACCGACGAGCTGCTCGACCTCGCGCAGCAGGTCTCGCCGCTGCCTCCGGGGCGCGAGCTGGACATGCTGCTCACCGCGGGGGAGCGCATCTCCATGGCGCTGCTGGCGATGGCGATCGCCAACCAGGGTTTCGAGGCACGGTCGTTCACCGGGTCGCAGGCGGGCGTTATCACCGACTCGAGTCACGGCAGGGCCCGGATCATCGACGTGACTCCGGGTCGCATCACCGATGCGCTCGCTGCCGGCAACATCTGCATCGTTGCCGGCTTCCAGGGTGTCTCGCAGGACACCAAGGACATCACCACCCTCGGTCGTGGTGGCTCCGACACGACGGCGGTTGCGTTGGCGGCTGCGATGCAGGCGGACGTCTGTGAGATCTACACCGATGTCGACGGGGTCTACTCCGCCGATCCGCGGATCGTCGGAACCGCGCGCAAGCTCGACCGCATCTCCTACGAGGAGATGCTCGAGATGGCGGCGAGCGGCGCCAAGGTCCTCATGCTGCGTTGCGTCGAGTACGCCCGCCGCTACGGCGTACCGATCCACGTGCGCTCGTCGTTCTCCGACCGCGACGGCACGTGGGTCGTCGGCATTCCCGAGGAGGAACTGGTGGAGCAGGCGATCATCTCCGGTGTCGCCCATGACCTGTCCGAGGCGCGGGTCACCGTGGTCGGCGTGCCGGACAAGCCGGGTGAGGCGGCGGGGATCTTCCGCGTCATCGCGGACTCCGGCGTCAACATCGACATGATCGTGCAGAACGTCTCCGGCTCGACCGGGCGCACCGACGTGTCCTTCACGCTGCCGAAGGCCGACGGCCAGTCCGCGATGGAAGCGCTCGGCAAGGTCCGGGACAACATCGGGTTCGAATCACTCCTGTACGACGACCACGTCGGGAAGGTGTCGCTGGTCGGCGCCGGCATGCGATCGCACCCGGGTGTGTCGGCGACCTTCTTCGAGGCGCTCGCGTCGGCCGGGGTCAACGTCCAGAACATCTCGACGTCGGAGATCCGGATCTCGGTCGTCTGCCAGGACACCGATGTCCCCGCGGCAGTCCGTGCGGTGCACGAGGCGTTCGGTCTCGACGACCCGGACGGCGGATCTGCCGTGGTGCACGCGGGGTCCGGTAGATGAAAGTCGGTGTCGTCGGTGCGACCGGACAGGTCGGCGGCGTCATGCGCAAGCTGCTGGCTGAGCGAAGCTTCCCGGTCGAGGAGATCCGCTACTTCGCGTCGGCTCGCTCCGCCGGGTCGACCTTGCCGTGGCAGGGCTCGGACGTCGTCGTCGAGGACGCTGCGCTTGCCGACCCGAGTGGTCTCGACATCGCGCTGTTCTCGGCCGGCGCAACGACGTCGCGCGCGCAGGCAGAGCGGTTCGCTGCCGCGGGCGTCACGGTCATCGACAACTCCTCCGCATGGCGGATGGACCCCGACGTACCGCTCGTCGTCAGCGAGGTGAACCCGCAGGCGATCGCGGAGGCGCGCAAGGGCATCATCGCCAACCCGAACTGCACGACGATGGTCGCGATGCCGCCGCTCGCACCACTACATGCCGAAGCACAGCTTGTGCGCCTCGTGGTCAGCACCTACCAGGCGGTGTCGGGCAGCGGCGGCGCAGGCGTCGACGAGCTCGACAAGCAGGTGCGCCAAGTCGTCGACCGCGCGAGCGAGCTCACTCATGACGGCGAGGCGGTGTCGTTCCCGGCGCCGGAGAAGTACGTCGCGCCGATCGCCTTCAACGTGCTCCCGTTGGCCGGCTCGATCGTCGACGATGGCGAGGGCGAGACGGACGAGGAGAAGAAGCTCCGCAACGAAAGCCGCAAGATCCTCGGCATCCCCGACCTCGCCGTGTCCGGCACCTGTGTCCGGGTCCCGGTATTCACCGGCCACTCGCTGTCGATCAATGCCGAGTTCGCGCGGTCGCTGTCAGTCGCGCGCGCACACGAGCTGCTCGCATCGGCGCCGGGTGTGATGTTGACCGACGTGCCTCATCCCCTGATCGCCGCCGGCAAGGATCCGAGCTACGTCGGCCGGCTGCGTCAGGATCGGGGCGTCCCGGATGACAGGGGCCTCGCGCTGTTCGTCAGTGGCGACAACCTCCGCAAGGGCGCCGCGCTCAACGCCGTGCAGATTGCGGAGCTGATCGCTTCGCGTTAGCCGCGGCGCCAGGTCAGGAGCGGACCGGTCAGGGCGTCGAGCATCTTGGCGGCCTCAACGGCCTCCGCGGGGGACATCGGCCCCTTGCCGTCCACCTTCAGTGCGAACTCGACCAGAGACAGCGCGGTGAAGGCGTAGACGTCGTTGACGTCGACGGTGACAGTCGCGGTCTGGCTGCCGCGCGTGGCAGTCGCAGAGACGGTCGCTCGCGCGCTAGATCGCATCTCGTCGGTCGGACCCTCGGGCATCCGGTCGACCAGGCGTCGCAGCAGGGGCGCGCCGAGCTTCAGCATCGGGCCGGTCGCGGGACCCATCACAGGGGCGATCGTGTGGGCCGCCCTGGAGACTGCGACGTTGGCCGTCACCGTCGCGTCGCCCGCCCATCGACCGGTGGTGAGCAGGTCGCCCAGTGGGACCTGCAGTGCGGGGCGCCCGTTGACTGTCGAACGCCGGATCTGTGGGTTGCCCTGCGCGAGCACGGCCCCGAGCGCGCTGCGCGCCGTACCACGGGTCGGCCTCATGCCCTTGATCGAGTAACCGATGTCGATGCGCTGCGGCGCGCCGTCGAGCATCGAGGCGGCAATCCGCGCCGCGCAGTCGCTCGGCACGTAGTCGTAGCCGCATGCCGGCACCACCGCGGTCACAGCGCTGCCGTGCGTCTCGTAGGCCCACGTCATGAAGCCGGGCTCCCCGGTCGAGTCGATGTAGTGCACGCCGGCGGCAACGGCAGCGTCCACGACCGGCCGACCGAGCAGCTCGAACGGGCCGACCGTGGAGACGACGATGTCGAGCCCGGCCATGAAGCGCTCGAGAGCGGCGCGGTTGGTGGTGTCGACGACGACCAGTTCGGCGCCGTCCGCGGCATCAACCCGCGACAGGCGATCCTCGGATCGCGCCCCGAGCCGGACCGGGATCTCGCGGAGCGCGAACTCCGTGGCGGTGAGCCGACCCGTGTAGCCGGTGGCCCCGAGCAACCCGATCTTTCGCATGCCGACATCCTGGCAGGATCGGACCGCGGCCCCTACGTCGCAGTCGTCGGTCCCGGAGAGGCGACACCAGAAGAACTCGGTACGGCGCGCGAGGTCGGCCGCTTGCTCGCGGAGCGCGGCTGCATCGTCGTGTGCGGGGGACTCGGCGGCTTCCAGTCGCGAGAAATCAGCGACACCACCTCACGGAGCGCCTCGATCTGGCCCCGCGCCTCGGTCGCCCGCAAGTCCGGTGTGTGCACGCGCAGGTTGAGGCTGTCGGCGCCGACCGCATCCGCCTGCGCCAGGAGAGTGGCGGCGATGGTTGCCGCATCGCCGTGCGCCGGCGGCTCCTCGCTCCAGTGTTCGCGCGCCGCCGACGAGGCGTAGCTGCCGTACAGCCGGATCTGGTCGCGGTGCCGATCACCCGCGGGCGTTCCCGGTGACACCCGCCGGATCAGCACAACCGGTCCGATGCCACCGGCATCGCGGTAGGCGTCGGCAAGGTTCGCGCAACGACTCACAGCGGTGAGTGAGTCGAAGAGCAACCCGACGCCTGCGGCCGCCGCTCGTTGACATGCGGTGACGCTGTTGGCCGCGCTGACGACAGGGATCGGCTGCTCGGCGCAGCGCCGGATGGCCGGGTCGTCAGGCAGCGGACCTGGGTCGCGACCGAGCAACATCGCGCTGACCGACTGCATCGCGACGGCGAACCGCGCCGCGAGATTGTCCTTCGTGGTCCCCGCGATCGCGAAGTCGGCGTCGAGCGAGCCGGCCGCGAGCCCGACCCCGACGCGACCCGGAAAGCGCGCGCCGAGCCAGGCAATCTCTTCGGCGACGAGGGCGGCCGGACGAAGGGGGAGCAGCAGAGGGCACGGTGCGGCCCAGACGTGTTCGGTCGCGTCGAGCAGCCAGCCGGCCGCCTGGATCGGGTTGGGAAGGTAGCCGGCGAACGCGTTGTGGTGCTCGCTGACCATGAGTCCGTCGAAGCCGGCCTGTTCGGCCAGTCGAGCTTGAGCAAGGAGCTCGGCCACGACTTCCGTCGGGGCAAGGTCCAGGTGCGGGTAGAGCCGCAGCGAGACGCTGCCGTGCCGCATCGCACCCATGACACCTCCACACCGAGAGGCATCCGAGTGAATCATCAGTGCGGATCCGCCTGAACCGGGTCGATGTGGGTAGGCCACCGCCGTGGTTTGTGACGCGGGGGACGTGACGCCGGCTCCGCAGGCCGTCGCCGAGCCCGTCGAGGTGGTGCTCGACGCGCGCCCGGCTGCCGTTCGGGCCGCCCGGTCGTTGGTGGAGCGGGAGGCGATCGCCCGCGGCGCGGAGGGCATCGTTGACGACCTCGCGCTGATCGCCGCTGAGCTGATCGCCAACGCGCTCCAGCACGGCACGCCGCCGATCCGGCTCGCCGTGAGCGGTGACGCCACGCTGATCAGGGTCGCGGTCCACGACGGCAATCCGCTGCCGCCGGTCCGGCCGACCTCGAGCACGGTCAACATGACCGGCCGTGGGCTGATGTTGATCAGTGCGCTCTCGACGGCGTGGGGCGTCGATCCCGTCCCGGACGACGGCAAGACGGTGTGGGCCGAGGTGGGGACCGCAATCGACCTGACCAAGACGCCCTCGACTGTCGTCGACTTCGACTCGTTGGTGGCGAACTGGCCCGCCGCCGCTGCGGGGGGCTCCGGTCGCCATACGGTCGTCCTCGGCGATGTTCCGACGGATCTGCTGCTCGCCGCCAAGTCACACATCGACAACCTGGTCCGGGAGTTCTCGCTGGCGGCCACGACCGAGGTCGGCGCGGGTGCTCCCGAGCACCTTGCGCGGCTGATCCGGACCGTCGTCCATGACTTCGCCGAGGCGCGCGACACGATCAAGCGACAGGCGCTCGCGGCGGCCAGACGTGGCGAGGCCCGTACCCGCCTGGTGCTGGATCTGCCGGCGAGCGCCGCGGACGCCGGGGAGGCCTATCTCGCCGCCCTCGACGAGACCGATGCATACGCCCGCGCCGCGCGGCTCCTCACCTTGGAGACACCCCACGCCCACCGGTTGTTCCGCCGCTGGTACGTCGAGGCGGTGGTGCGTCAGCTGCGGGCTCTTGCCGGCGGACGAGAGCCCACGCCCGTCGTGGCGTTCGAGGTGCGGATGGTCGAGGAGATCCAGCGGCTGGCGACGCTGCAACGAATCACCGATCGCGCAGCTCGGTTGCAGCGAGTGACCGCGGCACTCGCGCGAGCGCGAACGCCGGAGGATGTTGCGTCCGTCGTCGTGTCCGAAGGCGTGGCCGCCTTGGGAGCCTCAGGTGGCGGTCTGCTGGTCCCGGCCGACGACGGTGAGCACCTCGCGCTGCCGGGCGCGGTCGGGTACGGGGAGAAGCTGGTGGACGCGCTGCGGGACGAGCGCATCGATGCGCAGCTGCCCGCGGCAACCGCGTTGCGTACGGGGGAGCCGATTTGGCTGGAGTCCCGCGAGGAGCGGGATCGGAGGTTTCCCGACCTTCGTGGCCTGGAGGCGGCGACCGTGTCGATGTGCGCCGTCCCGTTGCGGGCGGGTGGTCGGATCCTCGGGGCACTGCGATTCAGCTTCACGACGCGGCGACTGTTCGATGCGGACGAGCGCCAGTTCGTCCTGGCTCTGGCCGCCCAAACCGCACAGACGTTGCTGCGCACCGAGATGTACGCCGCCGAGCGTGAGGTGTCGCTGAACCTCCAGCGCGCACTGCTGCCGGAGCGAACGGCGCCGATCGCGGGCTGGAGTGTCGCGGCGCACTACAGCCCGGCCGGCCGGCAGGAAGCGGGTGGTGACTTCTACGACGTGCTGCCGCTCGACGACGGCCGTGTGGTCGCAGTCGTCGGCGATGTGATGGGCCGGGGGGTCGAGGCGGCGGCGGCGATGGCCCAGACCCGCACGATGATCCGCGCTTACGCCGTCGACGACCCCGATCCGGTGTCGGTGCTGACGAAGGTGGATCACTACCTACAGGTGACCGAGAGCACGCAGCTCATCACGGCGCTGTACCTCCTGATCGACGTCGCGTCGGGTGAGGTGACGATCGCGACGGCGGGGCACCTGCCGCCCGTCGTGGTCGGCCCGGGCGGCGGAGTCCTGGCACCGATCTGTATCGGTACGCCGCTCGGCATCGACGCGGGGCCCCGGGAGTCCACCTCATTGACCATCGACCGCGGGCGCGGCCTTGTGGCGTTCACCGACGGGCTCGTCGAGCGCCGCGGTGAGGACATCGACGTCGGGATCGGGGACGTTCTTCGCGGCACCGAGGCGTTCGCCGAGGTCGATGACGCGTGGCAGCTGCTGTACCGAGTGGTCGGGGCCGCGCCACGCGGCGGGCAGGACGACGACGTCACGGTTCTGGCGCTCTACCGCCACTGACCAGCCGGTGTCCCGGCGAATTGACCTGATCCCCAAAAAGTGGACCGTTGATAGGACAGTCTGGCCCTGACCAGCAGGAGCCGGAATGCCAAGGCACTATCCCGCCGATCTTCGGCGTCAGACCTGTGAGCGGATGCTTGCCGGCGAGGCGGTCAAGGATCTGGCCATCGAGCTCGGTGTCGCCGAGGTCACGCTCTACAAGTGGCGCCGTCAGGCGCTGATCGACGCGGGTCGGCGGCCGGGGGTGAAGAGCTACGAGGCTGATCCGCTCGCGGCTGCTCGTCGGCGGATCAAGGATCTCGAGGCGGAGCTGAAGGTCGTGAAGGCGGCCAGTGCCTTGTTCGAGGAGGGGGGCGGACCCAAAAGGAAGTTCCAGGTTGTCCGAGGACTGAACAACCTGGGCTACTCCGAGCGGCTGGCATGCCGGGTCGTCGGGTTGGATCGCTCCACCTACTACGACATCAAGTTCAGAAAGCCCAACGACCGGGAGATCCGCCGGCTGCTGCTCGCCGACGCGATCGCCGACATCCACGCCCGCTCTCAACCGGCAGAAATGGCGGACCCACCTCGAGTTCGCCATCGCCATGGCCGACTACCTCGACCACTTCTACAACACCCAGCGCCGCCACAGCTCACTCGGCTACCTCACGCCCAACGAGTTCGAAGCGGCATACTCAACCACCATCCAGAAGGCCACTCTGTCCTAAGAAGTGGTCCACTGAACGGGGTCAAGCCCAAATGGTCGGGATGACAGTGTCCTGGCTCAGGACATCGGAATGGGGTGTCTCGCGACATCGGAATAGCGTGTCGCGGGTCATCGGAATAGCCGGCGGCTCGCAGGCTTCGGCATGTCGAAGCGTCGTCTTGTCATCACGGCTGTTCTCGCCGGCCT
>JAICMG010000215.1 GCA_025929365.1 Frankiaceae bacterium | reverse complement strand
GCGTCGTTCGTCAGCCGCTGCACCGCCTCGGACCGGTCGTAATAGGCGTTGTTGACGATGCCGTGAGCACCCGGTCCGACACCGGTGAGCGCGCACGTGTGGTTGACCAGCGTCACGCTCGGAAACTCCGCGATCGCGCCGCCCGCGAACGCGCAGCCTTGCGAGAGCAGTCGCGCGACGGATGGCAGCTCGCCCGCTGCGGCAAGGGCGTACAGGGAGTTGGAGTTGCACCCGTCCCAGAGGAGCCCGACGACCGGCCCGGGTGCCGGCACGAGTACGTCGACGAGGGCCAGGCCCTCCATGTCGCTGAGGTCAGCGAGTGGGACACCCGCGAGCCAGGCGAGGGTCGGCGCGACATCGAGCACGCGTGCCGAAAGCGGCAACAGCCCGCGCGCCGTTACTGAAGGACCAGACAAGAGCAACGGCGCGCGGGACTGTACGACGTTCAACGACCCATGCTCGCCCGGGTGACCGCCGCGCTCGGGCCAGAAGTGCTTTCCGGTGTGTACGACCGCTATGTCCGGTGCAGCCGGTGCAGCGAACAGCGAAGCGAGTCGACGGCCCGCCCACGGGTAGGAGTTGCGGGCATTCGGCGGAGACGGGTCGGCGAGCTCCTCGACCAATGTCGAAAAGGCGAGCGGGTCCTGCCAGGCAACGGGATCGCGGCCACGGACGACCTCCGCCGGCGAGTCCGGTTCCGTCCGCGACAGTCGCGATGCGCCCGCGGAGTTCGCGACGACGATCCCGTCATCTACCGCGTACGCGACGAGGTCGACGACCTCGGCAAGCGACGGATCACACAGGACGTCAACCGCAGCGTCGCGCATCGCAAGGAGGTCCGCCGGCGCCGTCACAGACCGAACCTATCGAGCGGTGGCCCCGCGAAGTCATGCTTCGCGGGGCCATCCGGCGGTAGTCACCGCTACCAGACCGAGAGCAGCTGTACGGCGCGGCGAGCGGCTTCTGCGCGTCGTTGCCGACGCCGCATGACCGCCAACCGCCGTACGTACTCCTTTCGCCGGTTCTCATCGCTCGCCCGTACTCGTTCACGGGTCTGCGCTTCGACCATCAGCTCTTGCAACATCTGAGTTCTCCTCGACACATTCGGACACGTTTGCTTGGACGTGTGGCCAACTGGTCGGGGTTGTCCGCGCGGAGTGTTCAAGCGAAGCGAGAACAGTTCGCGCGCCTAAGCAGCGATCACCTCGTCCTTGCGAGGACGACCACGCGGCCGCTTGCGCGGGACGACAACACCTTGGATGACGAGCTGGCCACCCCAGACACCCCAAGGCTCACGTCGCTCGAGCGCTTCGCTGAGGCAGGACAGCCGCAGGGGGCAGTCCAGACACAGCGCCTTTGCGCGCTCGACGTCAGCCGGCGACTCGGCGAAGAACAAATCCGGGTCGACCAGGTGACAGGGCAGTGCACAGTCGATAGCTCGGGCCATCTCTACCCCCTCCTTCATCTCGTCGGGACAACACTGCGTTGGTGCAAAACAAAAGGGCCGCGGACCCTTTCGGGTGCCGCGGCCTGTGGTTCGCCGGTCTGTCTGCTGGTTCAGACCGGATCCTCGTAGGCTCTGGCACCCCCGCCGTGCTTGCGGTTGCGGTTGGCAGCCGCTGCGGCAGCCTTGGGCGCGGTGGCGAGCTGGTCCATCCACTGGGACATGCCGAAGACGGCGCCAGTCGCGCACGTCGACGTCGGCGATACCCAGTAGGCCGCGTTGATGCGAGCACTGGCAGGCGCCGACGTCGAGATCGTGTAACCGCTCATCGTGGGCACCTCCTTCTCCTGCTCGCTTCCCGGCATGACGCGCGTGTCATTCCGGCCTGTCATCGCACGATAAAGCGCGAGGCGAAGACCTGCAAAGTATTTATCGGCAGATCTTGGTCACAAGATGATTTCGATCGCCGGATCGCACCGCATCACACTTGTTTTGAGCCGATGACGCGGAGCAGGCCCTCTTGGACCATCGACACCACATGCTGGCCGTCGCGCGTGAACAGCCGCCCGATGCCAAGCCCTCTGCCGCCCGACACACTCGGTGACTGCTGGTCGTAGAGCAGCCAGTCGTCGGCCCGAAACGGCCGGTGGAACCACATCGCGTGGTCCAGGCTCGCCACCATCACCTCACGGTCGTCGTCCCAGGTCAGCCCGCCCGCCAGCAACGCGGAGTCGAGCAGCGTGAGGTCGCTCGCATAGGTCACCGCACACACGTGGACCAGCGGGTCATCCGGCATCTCACCCGAGGCCTTCAGCCAGACCTGCTGGCGGTTGCGGTCCTTGGTATCGCCGTTCGGCAGCCAGGGCGGGTCGTCGACGTAGCGGATGTCGACCGGCCGAGGCCGCGACCAGTGCGGCGATTCGGGCAGGCCGAGCGAGCGGGCTCGCTCGGACAGTGTCGGGACGGTCTCCGGATCCGGAGCGTCCGGCATCGGGGAGGCGTAGTCCGCGCCTGGCTCGGAGACCTGGAATGACGCCGACAGGTGAAAGATGGCCTCGCCGTGCTGCACGGCGACCACGCGCCGCGTCGTGAACGAGCGACCGTCGCGGATCCGGTCGACCTGGTAGACGATCGGGATCGTCGGATCGCCAGGGCGCAGGAAGTACGCGTGCAGCGAGTGCACATGGCGTTGCTCGGGGACGGTCTTGCCGGCTGCAACCAGCGCCTGCCCCGCAACCTGTCCCCCGAAGACGCGCTGCACGGTCTCGTCGGGGCTCACGCCGCGGAAGATGTTCACCTCGACCTGCTCGAGCTCGAGGATCGTCAGCAGGTTCGGCAACGTCTCGCTCATCGAGCGCAACCTACCCGTGGGGGGCGGATGTGCCATCCGCCCCCCTACAGCGGGGTGGATGTGCCATTCGCGCTAGCCACGGATGATCGCGAGAACTTCATCGGCGTACTGGTCGAGCTTCTTCGGGCCGACGCCTGGCACCGAAGCAAGCTCGGCACGTGATCCCGGCGCACGTTCGGCGATGGCGACCAGCGTCTTGTTGTCGAAGACGATGAACGCCGCGACGCCGTCGTCCTGCGCACGACGCAACCGCCACTCGCGCAGTCGCATGAACAGCGGGTCATCCGGCAGCTGTGCCTTGGCGAGCTTCGGCCGCAGCGCCTCCGCCGACGCGGGCCGGATTCCGTCGAGGAAGCGCGACGGCTTGCGTGAGCGGCGCCCGCCGGGCGCGCGCGCGAGCGCCCATGACAGCGCGAGGTGTCGCCGAGCCCGCGTGATGCCGACGTAGAGCAGGCGGCGCTCCTCTTCGATCTGCTCGGGAGTGCTCGCGTGCGTGATCGGCAGCGTGCCGTCGACGAGTCCCACGAGGTGGACCGCGTCCCACTCCAGCCCTTTTGCCGCGTGCAGCGAGGCCAACGTGACGCCCTCGACCGGCGGCGCGTGCTGGGCGTCTGCGCGCGCGACCAGCTCAGCGACGAAGGCCGGGAGATCCGCCGCTGGACTCGCGGCCGCGACCTCCTCTGCCAGGCCCACGATCGCGCGCAGCGACTCCCACGCGTCGCGAGCCGCGCCGGCGCCACTCGGCGGGGTCTCGGAGAAGCCCATCGCGCTGAGCACGTCCACCACGACGGCGGGAAGCGAGTCGCCTTCGGTCGCCGCCTCGGGCCTTGCCGCGCCGCGAAGCCGCGTCACCGCCTCCCGCACCTCACGGCGATCGAAGAACCGTTCGCCGCCACGCACGACGTAGGGAATGCCCGCATCGGCGAGCGCCGCTTCGTACGCCTCGGACTGCG
>JAICMG010000023.1 GCA_025929365.1 Frankiaceae bacterium | reverse complement strand
TGTGTAGTCCTGTCAGACTCCCGACGCTGATGTCCGGGGACATCGCCGACAGTTGACCGGTCCGGTGCTCAGGCTTGGGCATGGGGCGGAGAGCAGTCGGTGTGGATCTGAAGTTGGCGTTGGCGGTGAGCTCGCCGTTGCCGCGAGGGTCGGTGACGCGGGTATGCAAGGAGCTCGGGATCAGCCGTGACACCTATTACGAGGCGAAGCGCCGGTTCGACGCTGAGGGTGTGACCGGGTTGCTGCCGCGGTCGCGGCGGCCTCATCGGTCGCCGAATCAGACGCCGGTGGCGGTTGAGGAAGCGATCGTGCGGGCTCGTAAGGAGCTTGATGACGAGGGCTGGGACAACGGTGCCCGGTCGATCGCGTATCGGCTCGGGCGCGAAGGGGTCGAACCGCCGGCGGTGTCGACGATCAACGCGGTACTGCGCCGCCGCGGCCTGGTCGTCGAACAGCCGCAGAAGCGGCCCCATTCGGCGACCCGCCGCTTCGAGTTCCCGGCGCGTAATAGCTGCTGGCAGATGGACGGCACCGAATGGAAGCTTGCTTCGGGCGCGAAGGCGGTGATTATCGGAGTGGTCGACGACCACACTCGCCGGTCGTTGCGGCACTATGCCGCCGCCGGTGAGACCGGTGAGGCGATCTGGGCGTGTTTCCTCGGTGCGGTCAACGAATACGGGCTCCCGGTCCGGGTCCTGACCGACAACGGCGCCTCGTTCAACGCGCGGCGCCGCGGCTGGGAGGTCGAGTTCACCCGCAACCTGACCGCGCTCGGTGTCACCGCGATCAGCTCCGGTCACTACCACCCGCAGACCTGCGGGAAGCGAGAACGACTCAACGGCACCCTCAAACGATGGCTCGCCCGCCAGCCGCTAGCCGCTGATCTGACAGCACTGCAAACCCAGCTCGACGATTTCGATCGCCGTTACGACGACCGCCCGCACCAGTCACTGAACGGGTTGACCCCCGCGCAACGGTGGAAGCTCGCCGCCGAAGCCGACCCCAACGACCCGCCAACAACACCGACCCGCATCGGCACCGTCACCGTCGACACACGCGGCAGCGTCGCCATCGGCAACCGTCACCAAGCCCACGTCGGGCGGCGCTGGACCGGCGTCACCGTCACCGTCATCGAACAAGGCCTGCACGTCGGAATCTTCCGCGGCAACGTCCTCGTTCGAGAACTCACGATCGACCCGACCCGGCGCTACCAGCCCTCCGGAAATCCACGAACCGGCAAGCGGCAATCCCGCGTACTGTCAGACCGTCGTTAACCAGCACTGTCGGCGATGTCCCCAGACATCACAAGTGCTGGGGCGCCACGACGATCTGACAACTTCGCGGTGGGATTCCGGAACCGGAAGGCGGCACCGGTGCTGATCTTGGCAATAGCCAGCTCAGGAACCTCTGGGGCAGCCGGGCTGTCACGATCGATCGTGACCTCGTAGGCATGCACCTCGCCCACCGCGGTCGCGGCACGGACGCAGCTCGCGTGGGGGTCGAACGCCGAGACCACCGCGCCCAGTGCCGCGTCCATCTGCCCGCCGAGGCCGGTGACCCACGTGCAGCTGTCGCCTTCTTGTAGCGCCGGACAGTCGCGTACCCCGATCCGGACCACCTCGTCGTCGACGTCGAACGTCGCGCCGACATACGTGCGAGGCGCGAACATCGGGTGCAACGACAACATCGCCGCGAGCCCGGCCGCGGTCGGCTCGAGGCCGAGGGCATCGCGCAGGCGCTGCGCCGTCAGGCCGCACCACCCGGCGACCAGTCGCGGCGCGATCGCGGCGGCGCGGTCGGCGCCGAACCTTCCCTCGACGCTCAGCAGGAACCCCCGCAGCAACAAGTGACTCTGCAGTGCGAACTCCTGCAGCGCCACGCGAAGGGCATCGCTGCCGAGGTCCTCGAGCCGCAACTCGGGATCAAAGGGCCCGCTGTAGTCGGCCAGCCCGTCGGGCTCCGCCACCGCTTCGAACCGCTCGGTGGCGACGCGCGCGGCGAGCGAGGCGGCAACCCGCGCAGAGAGCGGACGCGGCTCGACCGCGGGAGTGTCCGCATCGATGTCGATGCGCCAGTGACAGTGCGGCGTACGGCCCGCCGGCACCCGGGGTGGCCGGTGCAACGGACGGATCGCCGCGTGCGGGTTGGTCGCCGCCGCGGTGGCGTCGAAGGTGGGGTCCTCGATCGTGTGGCACATGCCGTGGACGAACTCGACTCCCATCGGCTCGACGTCCATGAGCGCGCCGCAGTGAGCGAGCCAGAACTCTGCGTGACGGTCATCGAGGATGCGAAACCGGAAGTCCATGAACTCGTGCGGCGCACCGATGTCCAGCTGAAGGTTCTTGCAGATCGTGTCGATGCCGTCCCCCGCGAACGCCATCGCGCGCTGCATCCGGCGCGAGTAGACCGGGCTGGCCGCCATCCATTCCTCGATCGCGACCTGCTGCATCTCCTCGCGATCGGCGCTCTCCATCACCAGCGCCATGCCGACGCGATCCTGAAGGTGACCGTGCAACAGCCACTCGCGACCGAGCACGGCGAGCTCCGCGTGACCGAGCTCAGCGAGGTATGGGACGGGCACGAGCCCGAACCTAGCCGAGAAGGATCACCGCGATTGCCGTGCCGGCCGCGGTGCCGAGGCCGCGGGTCATGTTCAGGAGGCCGGCGGCCGCACCGGACGTCCCGGCCGGTGCGGCAAGCATGATCGCGCGGTTGTTCGCCGGGGTGAATGCGCCGAGGCCGAGACCGGTTGCCCCGAGCAACGCTGCGAGCGCGGCCCCAACGGGTTGAGTGACGACGATCGCGACGACAGCAAGCACCGACGCCGCCAGTCCGGTCCGTGCGACGAGCGCCGGAGCCCGATCGGCGTAGTGGCCGGCAATCGGGGCGGCAAGACCGATGGCGACAGGCATCGCGGCAAGCACCAGTCCCACGGCAGCGGGCGATGCGTGACCGCGACCGCTCAGGTAGAGCGGAACCGCGACGAGCGCGCCGAAGAGCAGCACGTAGCCCACGAACGCGGAGAGCAGACCGCCGAGCATCCGAGGCGCGCCTAGCACCTCCGGCGCGACGAGTGGCGCGGGAGCCTTGCGCTCGCGGCGCACGAAGACGCAGGCAACCCCCAACGCCAGCGCTCCGACAGCAAGGGCCATCGCCCGGTGGCTCGAGTTGCCCGCGACCAGGGAGAGCGCAACCAGCGTGAGACCCACGACCGGGACGAACAGCGCGACGCTGCGCGGATCGATCAGCCGCGCCGGCGCGAGATCGCGACTGCGAGGCAGCATCGTGGCGGCAGTCACCACCCCGATGAGACCAGCGGGAACGTTGACCAGGAACAGCAATCGCCATGACCCGACAGCCAGCAACGCCCCGCCGACAGCGGGGCCGGCGGCAAGCCCGATGGCCTGTGCGGCGGCCTGCAGGCCGACCATGCGGCCGAGCCGCTCGCGCGGAGTCGCCGAAGCGATGAGCGCGACACTGTTGGCCTGCATGAGGGCGGCGCCGACGGCCTGCACGACGCGGAACACGCACAGCAGTGCCAGGTCCGGGGCCATCGCGCAGGCGGCACTGGCAACGGTGAAGACCGCGAATCCGCCGACGTACAGCGACTTGCGCCCGATCGAGTCGGCCCACGAACCGATCGGTACGACGAGCGCCACCAGCGTCAGGACGTAGGACAGCGACGCCCACTCCACTGCGTTGACGCCGGAGTGCAGATCGGTGGACATGCGGGGCAGCGCGACGCTGACGATGCTGGCGTCGAGCTGGCCCATGAAGGCGCCGATGCACACGGTCGCCACCACCAGCAGGGCAGCGCGGGGCGAGTCGGCGATCCGCCGAGGTCGTGGTGGCTCGAGCAGGCGCAGCAACCGGTAGCCGGGCACGCCGAGCGGAGGCCCGAGCCGTTCGGGGGTCCCGGTCGCCGACATATTGTTACTGTAGCAGGATCTTTCTGTCTACGGAATACCCTTACTCCGTACGATTCGACTGTGGTGGCGGCACGGGGTGCGTCCGGCAAGGACCTGGACGCGCTCGCCGACGAGGTGACCCGGCTCCGGCGTGCGCTGCGACGGGTCGTCCGTTCGGATCTGCCGTTCGAGACGTTGCCGATGGCTCAGATCGAGGTGATGCAGCTGCTGGCCGAGCGGCCGGGGCTTCGAGCCGGCGAGGTGGGCGAGGCCTTGTTGCTGGCACCCACGACAGTGAGCACGCTGGTCGGCGCCTTGCTGACCCAGGACCTGATCGACCGGCGCGCCGACCCGGCAGACCGGCGGGCCTGGAAGCTGCACCTGACCTCGGAGGGAAAGCAACGACTCGCGGACTGGCAACAGTCCAACCGCCGGGTGCTGCGTGACGCGGCCGCGCATCTCGACGCTGCGGACCTGCGCGCGCTCCATGAGGCCGTGCCGGCGCTCGCGCGCCTCGTCAGCCGCCTCGAGGAAGGCCGCAGCGCGGACTGACCGGGTCGCTAGTCGTGCCCTGCCATGTTGTCCACCGCGACGACGTGGTCCATCCGTAGCCGCACGAGCAGCTCGCCCGCCACTGCGTTTCTGCGGCCGTACGTCTGCGCGTTCTCCTCGCCCATGTACCGGCGAGCGATCGCGATCGACTGGTCCAACATCTCGTCGAGATCCTCCGAGATGCTCACCGTCCCCTCGACGAGTACGAACGCGTACGGCGGCGCCTCGAGGTCGACGACGAGCGCGGCCCGGGGATCGTGGCGCAGTGATCGGCCCTTGACGGTTGCCGAGTTGGTCATGAACACGAGGTCGTCCCCGTCCACGACGAACCACACCGGCGCCACGTGCGGCCGGCCGTCCGGGCGCGTGGTCGCGAACTTGCCGGTCCGGGTCCCCGCCATCAGAAACCCGCGCAGCTCCGCGTCGGTCATCCGAACCGCCACCGCTGTCCCCTTCCGTCTACTGAAGGCGCAACATCGGACCGACCTGGTTTAGTTCCACCGTGCCGTCACACCCGCACGAACACTCACCGGCTCGCGGCTGGCCCGTCGACACCGATGTCGAGGCCGAGGACATCGTCCGGCACGACACCCCTGACCATCCGCACCGACCCGCCCTCGACCCGAAGCGGCTCGTCGCCGTCGTGGCAGGCGGCTTCGTCGGCGGGCTCGTGCGCGACGAGATCGTCACACACTGGGCAACCAGATCCGGGCATTTCCCGTGGTCGATCTTCGTCGTCAACACGGCTGGTGCGTTCGTGCTCGGCGTCCTGGTCATCGTTGTCCTCGACGTCCTCGCCGCGAGCCGCTACCTGCGGCCTCTCGTCGGCGCCGGGTTCTGCGGAGCGCTGACGACGTTCAGCTCGGTCGCGGTCGCTGACGACCAGCTCCTGTGGCACGGCCACGTCGCGGTCGGCATCGCGTATCTGATCGTGAGCCTGGCTGCAGGCCTGGCGGCGGCGGCACTCGGCGCGGGGCTCGCGCGCGCCCTGCCGCCCACGCCCGCCCGTCGACGCCTCGACGGCGGCGCCGTATGACGCTCGCGCTGCTCGTCGCGGCCGCAGCGGCCGTCGGTGCGGGGGCGCGCTACGCCCTCGACATCGCGGTGCAGCGCCGCCATGTGTCGGTGCTGCCGTGGGGCACGTTCGTCATCAACGTGACGGGATCGTTCGCGCTCGGTCTCGTGACCGGCTTCGCGACCCATCACGGACTCGGCAGCCACTGGACCGCCGTCCTCGGCGCCGGCCTGCTCGGTGGTTACACCACGTGGAGCACCTTCGCGTGGGAGACGTTCGCGCTTGCGGAGCAGCGTCGGCTCGGCGCTGCCGTGCTGAACCTGGGCGGCAGCGTCGGAATCGGCTTGCTGGCCGCCGCGCTGGGGCTCGCGGTCGCGCGGATATGACCAGCTGACCCACGTCGTGATCTACGCGCTCGGCGTCGTCGGCTTGGTGGGAGTCGCGCCGTGATCGGCTGCGCGGAGGGCTTTTCGCAGGTGATCGGGGACTAGGTGGTCCGGCAGATCCATGTCGGCACCGAGGTGCTCCTTGAGATGGCGGATGTGGGCAAGCGCCTCCGCATGCAGCCTCGACACGTGCATCGAGGTGAGTGAGGTCGTGAGTAGCGAGAACGTCGCGGCGAACAGCGGAATGACCGTGAGCATCACCAAGGCGGCGATGAGCCGCCCCGTGTGCGTGTGGGGTGTGATGTCGCCGTACCCGACCGTCGTGGCTGTGGTGACCGACCAGTAGAGCCCGGTTGCCACCGAGATGTTCTCGACCGCCGCAAACCAGATCGCGCCGATGATGTCGAAGGACACCGCAGCCGCGATCGTCGCAACTGCCGCCCGGCGGGTCACGCGTTCGCTCGCGCGGCGAGCGCGTCACGATGCGCGGCGTGCGCCTCCTCGAGGCTCTGCGGTCCCGGCTCGGGATGATGCTTGCGGCACAGCAGATGGCCGGCCGCGGTCGGCCGCTTCAGGTGGATCCGCATGCAGCCGGGGATCTCACAGTTGTGGTGGCGGATCAGGACGAACAGACCGCCGAGCAGCGGCAGATCGCCCAGGATGATCGCCCCGGAGCCGGAGTCGAAGGCATACCAGCGGCTCGCCTCGTCCTTCACCCCGAGGAACGTGATCACCGCGTCCCAGAACGTGGTGATCAAGATCAGGCTGACTGCAACCGCCAGCAACGTCACTGCATAGGAGCGTCTGGTCATCGGCTCGGCCCTCCCCGCGTGCGTGTAACGGAGCCGGGCACATCATCCCGCCGCGTGCATCTCCCAGACGAGAATTTCGGCCCGAGTCGTCGCGACAACTCGGCGAGCGCCGGCGGCGGTCAGCCGCACCGAGTCTCCCTCGGCGAGGCCGCCCGCGCCCTCGAGCTCGACCCCGCCGACCGGCACGAACAGATGGACGTACGGCGCATCCGGCAGCTCGATCGACTCACCCGGGTGCAGGCGCGCGGCGTACAGGGCGGCGTCACGGTTGCCGATCCGGATCGCGGCGTCGTCGGCGTGGCGGGGCATGCCCGACGCCACCGGGGTCAGCTTCCCTCGCAGCGCGGCGTCCTCGATCTCCAGCTGCTCGTAACCGGGCGTGACACCGGCAGCGTCGGGCAGTACCCACATCTGCACGAAGTGCACGGGGTCGCTCGCGGCGTCGTTCTTCTCGGAGTGCAGGATCCCGGTGCCGGCACTCATCCGCTGGGCGAGCCCGGGATAGATGGCGCCGTGATTGCCCTCCGAGTCCTGGTGGACGAGCGCGCCGCTCAGCACCCAGGTGACGATCTCCATGTCGCGATGCGGATGGGTCTCGAAGCCCGTGCCGGGCGCGACGACGTCGTCGTTGTTGACCAGGAGCAGCCCATGGTGGGTGTTGGACGGGTCGTAGTGCGGGCCGAACGAGAACGAGTGGTGTGAGTCCAGCCACGAGATGCTCGTCCGTGCCCGGTCCGCCGCACGCCTGACATCCACCTGCGTCACGACCACTCCTTCCGGCGAGCCCACCGTATTCGGCACCTTCTCGTACAGCTCGCGGCTGCGTCCCGAAGTGGGGTGCACCATTGCCGTTTGACGACGCTAGAGCGTCTTCAGGCGGCAATCGCGTGGTCTCGAGGTGCCGCTTCGAGCGCGCCTACAGGAGGACGCCGGGGTTGAGGAGGCCTTGCGGGTCCAACGACGCTTTGATCCCGCGCATCACCGCGATCTCCTCGGGCGATCGCGACAGCCCGAGCCAATCCCGCTTGTGCCGCCCCACCCCGTGCTCCGCACTGATCGACCCGCCGTACGACGACACCAGCTTCAGCACCGCCTCGGTGACCGCGTCGTCGTGGTCGAGCGCATCGAGCACATTGACGTGGAGATTGCCTTCGTTGACGTGACCGAACAGCACGAGCCGCGAGCCCGCAGCCGCGGCTTCGACCGCGGCAGGCAACGCGTCGACGAGTGCCGCGAGCTCGCCGATCGGCACCGCGACGTCGAGTTTGACCGGTACGCCGACCGCATTGATCGACTCGGTATGCGACTCGCGGTAGGCCCACAGCGCATGACGCCCTCGCGCGTCGCTCGCGACCGTCGCATCGCGCACAACGTCACCGGCCGACTCGAGCGCCTCGAGCAACAGCTCGGACGGGTCCTCGCGGTCCGCGCACTCGAGCAGCACGTACGCCGGATGCGCGTCGGCGAACGGCGACGCAAGACCGGTGTGAGCGCACACGAGCTCGAGGCCGTCGGCATAGAACAGCTCCGCCGCCTCCAGCGTTGACAGCGAACGCGCGGCGACAACCAGATCCACGGCGTCGCGCGTGCTGCCGACCGCCACCAGCGCGACGGCACGGCCAGGGAGCAGCGGGACCAAGCGCAGCCGCAGCTGCGTGAGGATGCCGAGCGTGCCCTCCGCGCCGGCAAGCAGCCCGACGACGTCGTATCCGGTGTTGTCCTTCGGGAGTCCCGCGAGCCGGCTCACGACCGACCCGTCCGGCATGACCGCCTCGACCCCGGCGACCTGCGCGCGCATCGTTCCGTAACGCAGCACCCGCTCACCGCCGGCGTTTGTCGACGCCATCCCGCCGATCGTGCACGACTCGCGCGCCGCGAAGTCCACTCCCACGTCGAAGCCGGCGGCGCGGACCACGGACTGCACCGCGGACAGCGTGGCGCCGGCACCGACCGTCACCTGCGCCGACAGCGCGTCGATCTCACCGATCCCGGAAAGCCGCCGCGTGCTCAGCACCACCGCGCCGTCGACCGGCACCGAGCCGCCGACCAGGCCCGTGTTGCCGCCCTGGATGCACAGCTGAACGCCGTCATCGCGACACGCGGACACGACGGCCGAGACCTCAGCGGTGTCGGCCGGCCGTACGACGCAGCGCGCGTCAGCCCGGAACCGGCCGGTCCAGTCCGACTCGTACGACGCCATCACGTCGCGGTCGACGAGGACATGGGCGTCGCCGACGATGTCGCGAAGCCGGTCCTCGAGAGACGTCACGACAGCACGCGCAGACGCACGGTCTCCGGCATCGCCGCGAGGTCGTCCGGCACGCCGGCCGGGTAGTCCACGGCGATGTCGGTGATCGCGTAGCCAAGCTCTCCGCGGGTGCCGAGCAACTGCCCCTCGATGTTGACCTTGTGCTCGGCGAGCACGCTGTTGATCGTCGCGAGCACGCCGGGAACGTTCTGATGCAGGTGCACGATGCGGTGGGTGTCGGCGCGGGCCGGCAGCACGAGATGCGGCAGGTTGACGCTCATCGTGGTGGTGCCGTCGACGACGTAGTCCCGCAGCTTTCCCGCGACGTACCGACCGATGTCCTGCTGTGCCTCTTCGGTCGAGCCACCGATGTGCGGCGTGAGGATCACGTTAGGAAGGCCGCGCAGCACGGAGACGAACTCGTCGCCCTGCGCCTTCGGCTCTTCCGGAAACACGTCGACTGCCGCCCCGGCGATGTGCCCGCTCTCGAGATGCGCGCGCAGCGCGGCGTGATCGACGACGAACCCGCGAGAGAGGTTGAGGAAGAGGCTGCCGTCGCGCATCAGCGCGAACTGCTCCTCGCCGAACATGTCCGCGTTGGTCGCGCGGCCGTCGACGTGCAAGGTGACGATGTCGCAGGTGCGCAGCAGCTCCTCCAGGCTGTCGCACCGCCGGGCGTTGCCGAGCGCGAGCTTGTCCGCCGTGTCGAAGAACGACACCGACATGCCGAGGGCCTCGGCCAGCACCGAGAGCTGCGCGCCGATGTTGCCGTAACCGATGATGCCGATCCGCCGGCCACGGACCTCGTGCGCCCCGGATGCGGACTTGTCCCAGATTCCGGCGTGCATGTCGGCGTTCTTCTGAGTCAGCCGCCGAGTCAGCGCGATGATCTCGGCAATCGCCAGCTCGACGACGCTGCGAGTGTTGGAGAACGGCGCGTTGAACACCGCGATCCCCCGCTGCGACGCGGCCGGGAGGTCGATCTGGTTGGTGCCGATGCAGAAGGCCCCGATCGCGAGCAGGGAGTCCGCGTGCTCGAGCGCGGCCTCGGTGACGTCGGTCTTCGACCGGATCCCGAGCAGCGCAACGCCTGCAAGCCGTGCCGCCAACTCGGCTGGGTCGAGGGCGCTCTTCACCATCTCGACCTCGAAGCCTTCGCCGCGGAGCGCCGCGGCGGCGTCGGGATGCACGTTCTCGAGCAGCAGCGCGCGCACGGGGTCCTGCGATGTCAACGGATTTTCCTTAGATTCAAGGGCTTTTCGAGCCCTCAAGCCTACCCGGAGCGCTAGGAGAGCTCGCCGCCGAGTACCGGGTCGACCCGGACCACGCCGGCGAAGTTCGAGAACGGTACCGGCTCGTACCTGACGTACTCGCCGGTGTGTGGGGCCACGACCATCTCACCGTTGCCGACGTAGATCCCGACGTGGTCGATGTCGGTCGGGTCCGTCGGGTCGTAGTGCCAGAACAGCAAGTCGCCCGGGCGGGCGTCGGCGTACGGAATGTGAGGTCCGGTGAGCCACTGCTCCTCCGACACTCGCGGCATCCGGACGCCCGCGTACGCGAACGCCCACTGCACGAACCCCGAACAGTCGAACGAGGCCGGACCGGCGGCGCCCCACACGTACGGCAAGCCGACGCGACTTTCCGCGGCGCGCAGGAAGTTGGCGATCTGCAGGCGGGTCAGGAACTCACCGGCATCTCGCGTGATGATCACTTCGCGGAGGAGCTCGGCGTGTGCGGCGCGACCGAGGATGTGCAGCGCGTCACGTCGGAGCTGCAGCGGGTCGGCCTTCGGCGCACTGATGAGGACGCCGGTGCGCGGCGCCATCCCGATCTGAAGCGCACGCTTGCCCGAGATCACGGCGTCGACTCCCGCCATCCCGACAGAGGCGAACGCACCGATCCGCATCGGTGCCACGTCGCTGCTGTTGGCGACCGGGACCGTCCCGCCGAGCGGGAGGTTGGCGTTCTGCCCCATGTCGAACGACGCCGCGAGGTCACCGCTCGCGATGCTCGACCACAGCGGGTTGCTGTCGGCGGTGAGCGGCGGAGTCCATGGCCGGAAGGTGGTGGGATCGACCCCCAGGACGAACGCGCGATGACCTTCGACACGAGCATGGCCGGCGACCAGCATCTGGATCTTGTGGACGCCGGAGAGGCGCTTCAGGCGACGCACCGCGTGATGCCCGAGCGGCACGCTCCGGGTGATCAGAAGCGTTGCGGTGACCAGGTGGCGGCCGTGCTTCGGCAGGTGAGGGGTGTACAGCGGGTGTGGCGTGTTGAGGGCGACCGGGGCCTGAAGCGGACCGACCGGATCCGCAGACGCCGGCGGCAGCGGCGCGAGGTTCGCTGAGGCTGAAGCTGCGGCGGCGTGACTGCCCTGCCGTACGACGACGGCGGCCACGGCGGATGCGTTTGTTGCGACGGTGAGGACCACGAGCGCCGCAACCAGGCGGCGACCGGCGAGCAGGGTGCCGACGGAACGCCGCGCGCACCAGGGCTCGGCCGCGTGAGCACCCGCCTGCCCGAGGCGCGGCAGCCTGAACCGGGACATTCTCCGGCCGCCTCCCTAGTCCTGAATCCGACTCAGTTCCCCGGCGTTCCATTGTTACAACGACACGAACCGGGCCGGGGTTGACAGGCCAACGGCCACTTATCCCGACAAAACGGCCGCGGCCACTTCGAGATCGGCCACAAACCCCGCGTACGCGACATCGCGATCGTCGGCCCGAAGGATCGCGGACGGATGCAGGGTGGCCATCGCAAACGCTGACTCGCGGTCCCCGTCGTCGCCGTCGTGGGCGAACGCGGCGCTGTCGTGGGCCGACGCGGGCCAGGGCATGAGCACTCCGCGTGACTGGGTGACCCGAAACGACGGCCCGAACAGCGCCCGGCCCGCCGTGGCGCCGAGTGCCACGACGACGTCCGGTGAAAGCAGCTCGAACTCCGCGACCAGCCACGGTCGGCAAGCGGAGACATCCGATGCGTCCGGGGTCTGGTGAATCCGCCGCTTGCCCTCCCC
Organism: Frankiaceae bacterium; assembly: GCA_025929365.1. Classification (GTDB taxonomy): domain Bacteria; phylum Actinomycetota; class Actinomycetes; order JAFAQI01; family JAFAQI01; genus DASZTV01. The sequence continues at coordinate 16,949 of JAICMG010000023.1, read as the reverse complement.
CGCCGAGCGGAACTTGAAGTGCTTGACGGCGTTGGTCGTGTAGATGACGGCGGGGTCGATGCCGACCTCCGCGACCGCCTTGTCGAGCAGCTTCCCGGCCGGACCGACGAACGGCTCGCCGCGGCGATCCTCGATGTCGCCGGGCTGCTCCCCGACGAAGACCAACCGGGCGCCGACCGGTCCCTTGCTGAACACCGTCTGCGTCGTTCCCTTGTAGAGCTCGCAGCCGGTGCAGGCGAGCGAGGCCTTGCGCAGCTTGTCCATCGTTGCGCCGGCGGGGACGAAGTCTGCGGCCGTCACGGAATGGGTTCCTTCGCGTCGTATTTCACGAAGGAGGGATACCTCGCGACCAGCCCAAGCAGTCCCACGATGCAGGCAATGCCGCCGGAGACCACCGAGAACTCGGTGCTGACGAGGCTGGCGACGGTCCCGGACTCGACGTCGCCGAGCCGCGGGCCGCCCGCGACGACCACGGTGAAGACCCCCTGCAACCGGCCCCGCAGCGAGTCGGGCGTCGCGACTTGCAGGATCGTGCTGCGGAAGATCGCGCTCACCATGTCCGCGGCGCCGGCTACCGCAAGCAGGACAAGGCCGAGCCACAACACATGGATGACGCCGAAGAGCGCGACACTCGCCCCCCACACCGCGATCGAGACCACGACCGCGAGGCCCTGCCGCCGTACGCGCCCGGCCCAGCCGGAGAAGGCCGCCCCGAGGAACGCTCCGATCGACGGCGCGGCGTAGAGCAGTCCGGCGGTCTGGGCGCCGCCGTGGAACGTCCCGACCGCCAGCGCGGGGAACAACGCTCGCGGCATCCCGAACACCATCGCGTCGATGTCGACGAGGAAGGTCATCATCAGGTTCTTGCGCGGCGCGAGGAAACGAAGCCCCTCGGCAACCGATTTGAAGCCGGCCTTGTGGGTGGTGCTGTCAGGACGAATCGGCGGCAGCCGAAACACGGCGTACAGGACGGCCGCGAAGGACCCGACGTCGATCGCGTACGCCGCTCCGAAACCGGCCGCACCGACCACCACGCCCGCGAGCAACGGACCGAGCGTCAGTGCGGTGTTCCAGCCGAGCTGGCCCAGCGAGTTGGCCGCCGGCAGCAGCTCTGCGCGCACCAGACGCGGCAGGGTCGCGCCTCGCGCCGCAGAGTCGACCGAGAACACTCCGGCTTGCAGCCCGAGCAGGACGTAGATGACGGAGAGCCGGTTGAGATGCGCCGCGGCTTGCAGCAGGAGCAACGCGGAGATCAGCAACGATGTGGTGCTCGTGATGAGCATCAGCTTGCGCCGGTCCACCGCGTCGGCGATGGATCCGCCGAAGAGACCGAACACGATGAGCGGCACGACGGTGACCAGCCCCGTCATGCCGACGTCGAAGGACGAGTGGGTGATGTGGAACACCTGAAGCTGAGCAGCGACGATCGTCAGCTGGGTGCCGATGTTCGACACCGCGTAGCCGGCCCACCACCGCCGGTAGGTGTGACTCTCGCGAAGCGGAGTCAGGTCCGCCATGAACCGACGGCGAGGAGCCGCCACCGGTTCGTCGGGCGGCGTCACCTCGCTCATGGACTTAGCCGTTCGACCTGCCAGCCGCTCTGGGTGGACGTGTAGCGCAGCCGGTCGTGCAGCCGGTCGTTCCGGCCCTGCCAGAACTCCACCGTGTCCGGCCTGACGACATAGCCGCCCCAACCGGGCGGGCACGGCACGTCCTTGCCGTCGTACGCCGCGCCGACGTCGGCCACGCGCGCCTCGAGCGCTGCCCGGTCCGCGACCGGACGGGACTGCTCGCTCGCGGTGGCCGAGATCTGCGCGCCGCGCGGACGCGTTGCGAAATACGCCTCGGACTCCGCGCGGGACAGCCGCGTGGCAACACCGTTCACGATCACCTGACGTGACAGCGGGTGCCAGGCAAACAGAAGCGCGACCGCGGGTTGCGCGGCGATGGCGCGCCCCTTCCGGGAGTCGTAGTTGGTGAAGAACGCGAAGCCACGCTCGTCGGCTCGCTTGCACAACACCGTGCGCACGCTCGGCCGGCCGTCGGCATCCACCGTCGCGACGACCATCGCGTTGGCCTCGGCGAGACCCGCGTGCTCGGCGTCGGCGAGCCAACGGCGCCACAGGTCCAGCGGATCCGGCGTCAGGTCGGATCGGCGAAGGCCGGTCTGCTGGTACTCGCGGCGCAACCGGGCGGGATCGGTCGCGTCGGGCACCGCCCGACAATCTCATGACGAGCGCAGCGGTTCGTAGCGCATTCCAGGGCCGGGCTGGCCCGCCGTACCAGCGGGTAGGACAATGGCGACTGAGCTCAACGTCGAGCCGATCCAGCGCTCACCCCTCGCCCACAAGGCGTCAATACCGAGGAGCCGTCATGGCTGACGAAACCGTCTTCAAGCCTGGCCTGGAAGGCGTCATCGCCTTCGAGACCGAGATCGCCGAGCCCGACAAGGAAGGCTCGGCACTCCGGTACCGAGGTGTCGACATCGAAGATCTCGTGGGACGGGTCAGCTACGGAAACGTCTGGGGACTGCTGGTCGACGGGCGCTTCGCGCCCGGCCTGCCGCCTGCCGAGCCGTTCCCGGTGCCCGTCCACTCCGGCGACATCCGGGTCGACGTGCAGAGTGCGCTCGCGACCCTCGCCCCGGCGTGGGGCTTGCAACAGCTGCTGGACATCGACGACGAACAGGCACGTGACGACCTGGCCCGATGCTCGGTGACTGCGATGTCGTTCGTCGCGCAGGCAGCGCGCGGACTCGGCCAGCCGATGGTGCCGCAGAAGCGGATCGACGAGGCGTCGACCGTTGTCGAGCGGTTCATGATCCGCTGGCGCGGCGAGCCGGACCCTGCCCACACGAAGGCCGTCGACGCCTACTTCGTCTCGGCCGCCGAGCACGGCATGAACGCCTCGACGTTCACCGCGCGCGTGATCGCCTCGACCGGCGCCGACGCCGCCGCCTGCCTGTCGGGCGCGGTCGGGGCGCTGTCGGGTCCGCTGCACGGCGGCGCGCCTTCCCGCGTGCTGAAGATGCTGGACGAGGTCGCCGAAGAAGGCGACGCCCGGCGTTACGTGAAACGGCTCCTCGACTCCAAGCAGCGGCTGATGGGCTTCGGTCACCGGGTCTACCGCGCCGAGGACCCGCGCGCCCGCGTGCTGCGTCGTACCGCCAAGGAGCTCAACGCGCCGCGGGTCGAGGTCGCCGAGGCGCTCGAGAACGCGGCGTTGGCCGAGCTCGCCGAGCGCTACCCGGACCGGGTGCTCGCGACCAACGTGGAGTTCTGGTCGGCGGTCGTCCTGGACTTCGCGCAGGTGCCGGCGCACATGTTCACGTCGATGTTCACCTGCGCCCGCGTCGCCGGCTGGAGCGCGCACGTCCTCGAGCAGAAGCGGACCGGCCGTCTGATCCGACCGTCCGCGAAATACATCGGCCCGGCCAACCGCCCGGTCGACGCGGTGCAAGGAGCCGACCAGCTCTAGAAGCAAAGTGGCTTTGCCCACCGGATCACCCCCGATAAGGGAGCGAAACGGGCAGGTAAAGCCACTTTGCGATCTCGTACCCTTGGTGGGTGACTGACGCCGATCTGACGATCCCTGCCGACCTTCTCCCGAAGGACGGGCGGTTCGGCTCGGGTCCGACCAAGGTCCGGCCGGAGCAGCTCGCGGCGCTGGCGGCGACGGGCACGTCGTACCTCGGTACGTCGCACCGGCAGGAAGGGGTGCGCTCTGTCGTACGCCGGGTCCGTGAGGGCATCGCTGCGCTCTACGGCCTGCCGGACGGCTACGAGGTCATCCTGGGCAATGGCGGCGCGACGATCTTCTGGGACATCGCGACCGTGTGCCTGATCGAACGGCGTTCCCAGCACATGGCCTTCGGCGAGTTCTCCTCGAAGTTCGCGAAGGCGACTGCCGCGGCGCCCCACCTGGAGGAGCCCTCTGTCCTGAAGGCCGACTACGGCCACGCGCCCGACGCATTCGCACCGGTTGCCGGCATCGATGCCTACTGCCTGCCGCACAACGAGACCTCGACCGGGGTGATGACGAGAATCGAGCGGCCGGACGGCGCCGATGCGGGTGCACTCATGCTGGTCGACGCGACCAGCGCAGCGGGCGGGCTGCCGGTCGACCTGACCCAGACCGACGCCTATTACTTCGCGCCCCAGAAGGGCTTCGCCTCGGACGGCGGCCTTTTCTTCGCGATCCTCTCGCCCGCGGCCATCGAGCGCAGCGAGCGGCTGATCCCGCAGCGCTGGGTGCCGCCGACGCTGGACCTCGGAATCCACATCGAGCAGTCTCGGCTCGAGCAGACCTACAACACCCCGGCGCTCGCGACGCTGTTCCTGATGGCCGAGCAGGTCGACTGGATGAACGCGCAGGGCGGGCTCGACTGGGCCACCGAGCGCACCGGCGAGTCGGCCCGCATCCTCTACACGTGGGCGGACAAGTCGCCGTACGCCGAAGCCTTCGTGACCGACCCGGCCAAGCGCTCGACCGTCGTCGGCACGATCCGCCTGGAGGACAAGATCGACGCCGCGACGGTGGTCAAGGCACTCAAGACCAACGGCATCGTCGACGTCGGGGCGTACCGCGCCGCGGGCTACAACGGCCTTCGGGTCGGCTTGTTCCCCGCGATCGAGCCGGCTGACGTCGAGGCACTGACCGCGTGCATCGACTGGGTCGTCGACCGGATGACCCCCTGAGCGCACACCGGTCGCTCATCCGACGGGTCGCGGCCGCGCTGGCATGCCTCGGCGCGGCGGCTCTTGTGGTTGCGCCCTCGACCCATGCCACGGCGGCGGCGAAGGCCGGCCACGCACTGCACTGGGGTGTGTGCCCGACGTATGACTATCCGGACCTGCGCGGCAGTGGCGAGCAGTGCGCGCGACTTCGGGTACCGCTGAGCTACTCACGTCCCGGCGGCACCTCGATCACCCTCGAGGTCTCGATCCTGCGACACACGTCGTCTGCAGCGAACTATCGCGGCGTGATGCTCACCAACCCGGGCGGACCCGGCAGCCCCGGTCTGGACCTACCGGCAACCCTCGCCCCGTTCGTTCCGCACGGTGTCGGGAACGACTACGACTGGATCGGCTGGGACCCTCGGGGCGTTGGCACGAGCTCACCGGCGATGCGGTGCGAGCCCCGCTATTTCGATCCCCCGCGTCGCAGCTACACGCCCTCGACGTCCAGCCTTCTGCACTACTGGCGGTCCCGGACCAAGCACTATGCGGCGGCGTGCGCACGCAAATATCCCGCACTGCTCAAGCACATCACGACGATCGACTCCGCGAAGGACATGGAGTCGATTCGCAAGGCACTCGGCGTCTCACGAATCAGCTTCTACGGCTTCTCCTACGGGACCTACCTCGGCGAGGTGTACTCCACTCTCTACCCATCGCATCTTCGCTACATGGTGCTCGACAGCACCGTCGACCCACGCCGGGTCTGGTACGGCGCGAACCTCGACCAGGACAAGGCGTTCGACCGCAACGCGCACATCTACTTCCGGTGGGTCGCGAAGTACAGCTCGGTCTACGGCCTCGGCAAGACCGAGAAGGCAGTCACGAAGCGCTACTACAACGACCTGGCCCGCCTCACGCGATCACCGAAGGGCAAGCTCGGGCCGGCCGAGTTCGCCGATGCGATGACCGGCGCGGCGTACTACCGGTTCGGCTGGGAGGACCTCGCGCGGGCGTGGCACGCACTCGACGCCCACGGCAAGCCCGGGCCGATGCTCAACCAGTACGCGAGCCTCGACCTGCCCGGTGACGACAACGAGTTCGCGGTGTACTCCGCCGTGCAGTGCACCGATGCCCACTGGCCGCGGACCTGGAGCCGGTGGCGACGGGACAACGACGCGTACGCCGCCAAGTACCCGTTCCTCACGTGGAACAACGCTTGGTACAACGCGCCGTGCCTCTACTGGAAGGCCAAGCCGCACACGCCGGTCCGGATTCGCGGTGGTCGCACGTCGAGTGCCCTTCTCATCGACGAGACGCTCGACGCCGCGACGCCTTACGAGGGCAGCCTCGAGGTACGGCGGCTGTATCCGCATTCGAGTCTCATCGCGGAGCCGGGCGGTACCACCCATGCCGACTCGCTGTCGGGGGACTCCTGTGTCGACAACAAGATCGCGTCTTATCTGAAGAACGGCACCCGGCCGCCACGAAAGTCGTGGGACGGTCCCGATGCCGTGTGCAGTCCCCTACCGCCACCGCGTCCACACGAGACCAAGGCGCACGTGCGCAGCTCAGATCACCTGCGACGAACCTAGCCGTCCGGAGTCCACCGCCGCCTGCGTCCAGGCGAAGCTGTCCTGCCAGCTCACGAAGCCGTAGAAGGCATCGGCGCTGCTGAGCGGTCCGGCGAGGCGGTGTGCGGTGGTCGCACCGGCGTTCAGCAGCCACAGTGACGAGCCGCGAACGAACATCATCGCTCCGCGCGCTCCCCACACAGGGGCAGTGCCCTGACCGCCACCACGCACCGCGTGCACCCGCCGTCCTCGCACCAGGTCGATCCCGCCGCTCGCGTCGACCTTGTGCGTGTAGTGCAGGGTGAAATAGCCGTTCGCCGCGGTGGGCTGGACGGCTCGGTCGCGCACTGCCGCGAGGCGACCATCCAGACTCCACGCCGGGTCGAATGTCACCTTGTGCGCAGGCTGTGGCACCGAGTGGCATCGCGTCCGAGTGCAGACCACGAGGTGCTTGTGTCGATTCGTCAGCTCCCGGTTGCCGCCGGCGATGAGGGCGACCTCGTCCTTGACTTTCGAGGTCGCGAGCCAGCTCGGGTACTGCAGCATCGTCTTGGTCAGCTGCCGCCGATGCCCGGTGGCGGTCGAGATGTCGAGCAGCGGAAGCCCGTCCGCCGCGATCGAGCCCGAACCCTGGAAGTCTCGCCAGGCGAGGACACCCGAGCCGTTGGGCCACCACCCCGCGACGACGAGAATGTTGCCGTTGTCCGTGGTGATGGTCCGCTGACCTCCGCCACCGGCCGGGATGGTGACGAGGCGGCTGTCCCACCTGCCGGGAGGGTTCTGGATGTGGTTGAGGCCCACCGCGAGACGCCGCCCGTTCGGCGCCCAGGCGAAGCCCGAGATGTTCTGCGCGGAAGCGAGCGAGGTCGCTGCTCCCGAGATGTCGACGACGTCGAGCTGCTGTGTCGCACCCGAGGGCCTCGTCACGTCGGCCGTGTAGGAGATCGCCAGCCGATCCGCGCGCGGTGACCACGCCGCGGTGGCGTGCAAGACCTGCTGCCCCTTCGGGGTCAGCGGCCGGACGACGTGGCCCGACCGGGACACCAGCCAGATGGTGGTCGGCTCGTCGTTGGGGCCGGTCGGCTGTGTGGTGACGGCAAGCCACCGACCGTCGTGCGACCACATCGGGTCGTCTGCCGGATCCTGGAGCGCCACCTTGCGCACGCCGGTGAGCCGCCCGCCAAGCAGATAGAGGTGGTGATCACGGCTGATCACTGCCAGCTCGCCGTGGCCATGCAGCCGGGATGGGTTGGCGGAGAACGACGACGATGCCGCGCTCCCGTCGATGGCGGTCGTCACGAGCGTCGTCATGACGAGTGCGACCAGGGACACGGCGGCGATCAGGCGCTTCACAGCCACGATGTACCCGCCGTCACCCCGGAGTCATGCCTGCTGCCGCCCCGCTCCACGCGAAGCTGTCCCACCACCCGACGAAGCCGTAGTAGCCCCACGGGTCATCAGGGAAGTAGGAAGCGCCGTTCGCCAAGCCAAGCGGGCCGGCTATCCGTCGCGGATCCGACGAGCCATCGGCGAGCAACCAGAGCGAGCCCCCCTTCTCCTCCAACATCGTCCCGTCACGTCCCCAGACCGGGGCGCTCGCGCCGTCGCCGCCCGGCACGGGCTTTCCCGGCTCGCCGTGCAAGACCTCGATGCCGCCGCTCGCGTCGACCTTCGCGGTGAAGCTCGCACCAAACGCGCCGTTCGCAGCGGTCGCCGCTACCGCGCGGTCCCGCACGAAGGCAAGCCGGCCGTCCGGGGCGAACGCCGGATCGAAGGACACTGCCCGTTTCGGCTGCGAGACCGAACGGCAGCGAGACGTCGTGCACACCGCCAGGTGCTTGTGGTCGTTCGTGAGCTCGCGATCCCCGCCCGCGATGAGAGCAACCTCGTCACGCTTCTTCGACGTCGCGATCCACGGCCGGTACCGCAACGTGCCGGTGAGGTACCGGCGCCGGCCATCCAGCCCGACGTCGTACAGCGGTAGTCCGTCAGCGGCGATCGACCCCGATCCCATCGGGTCGATCCAGGCCAACACCCCTGATCCGTCGGGCCACCATGTGGCGACGTCGTACACCCCGCCGCGGTCGTGGGCGATGACGACCGGGCGCCCCCCGGACGGGGACACCACATCGATCTCGCTGCGCCAGCTCGAGCGTGTCGCCGGCTTCACGAAGCGGTTGCGCCCGACCGCTATCCGCTCGCCGTCCGGAGACCATGCGACCCCGGTGACCTCTGGAGCCGTGAGCAACGAGGTCCGGGATCCTTCGGTGTCGACCACGTCCACATGACCGTCTCGGTCCCGGACATAGCTGATCGCCAGCCGGTCAGCGGTGGGCGACCAGGCGAGGCCGGCGTCGCGGATCCGGTTCGGCGATGGCGTGATCCGGCGTACGACGGCGCCGTCGCGCGACACCAGCCAGACGACCATCGGCTCGTCGGTGTACGGCGCGGACCTCGGCGGCGCCGGTTGGGCAGCCACCGCAAGCCAGCGCCCGTCATGAGACCAGGCCGGTTCGCTCACCTGACCCTGGATCGTGACGGGCCGCACGCCTGATACCGCACCGCCGATCAGATAGAGCGTGCCTGCGCTCACCGCGGCGAGCCCGCCGTGCCCACGCAGCGCGGATGGACTTGCCGTGAACGACTGCGGCTGCACCGAGCTCTGCGGCGAGGGGCTCCGGCTCGCACTCGGTGCGGTCGGCGCGGCAGCTCCGGAACAGGCCGCGGTGAGCAACGCGACAACGCCAGCCGAGGCCCTCACACTCCACACGACGCCGGACCCCTCCTCGAGGTTGTGCCATCTGCCTCTACTACCGTCTGCGGGTGCTGATCCTGCTGCCGCCGAGCGAGGGCAAGGCAACCGGCGGCTCGGGCGCACCGGTTGATCTTGCCTCGCTGTCGTGGCCGGAGCTCGCGGCACGGCGACGGCGCGTGCTGACGGCGCTCATCACCACGTGCCGGCGCAGCCCGGCCAAGGCCCGCGCACTCCTCGGGCTGTCGGAAGCGCTCGATGCCGACCGCGCCGCCAACGCCCAAGCCGAGACGTCCGCGACGATGCCGGCCGGCCTGCGCTACACCGGGGTCCTGCACGACGCGCTGGGCTACTCGACGCTCCCCGCCGCCGCGCGCCGCAGAGCGGACAAGGCTGTCGTCGTCTTCTCCGGCCTGTGGGGCGCGGTGCGCCCGACCGACATGCTGCCCGCATATCGAATCGGCATCGCCACGAAGCTGCCGCGAATCGGCCCGCTTCCGGCGTACTGGAGACCCGCGTTGCATGACGCCCTCGACGATGAGATCTCCGCGAACGGCGCCCTCGACCTGCGCTCCTCCGGCTACGCGCAGATGTACAAGCCCTCGCAAGGCTCCGCGCGTCACGTGACGTCGGTCACGATCACGGATCAGGACGGTCGCCGAGCCGCGTCGAGCTACCAGAGCAAGGTGGCAAAGGGCCGCCTGGTCCGGGCACTGCTCATGCTCCCGACACCGAAGCCGGCCGACATCGCGACGGCGGCCGAGAGCATCGGACTCACGACGGAAGCGAGCGCAACCGGCCTGATCCTCAAGGTGCCTAACGGCTGGGGGCTCGTCGGTGCGATCCTGCGGTCGTGAAGCTGAAGCTCGATCTGCACGACATCTACAACCGCGGTGCGGAGATCGATCGAGCTCTGCAGGACATCATCGACGAGGCGGTCGCCAAGAAGGCGAAGCTCGTCGAGATCATCCCAGGCAAGGGATCCGGCCAGCTGAAGAAGCGCGTCCTTCGCTTCCTTGACCAGAAGGAGGTCAAGGCGCTGTATCACCGCGTGGAGAAGGACTCCGACAACTTTGGCCGGATCTTCGTCCACTTCCGCTGGAAGTAGCGGGTCGTATGTGACATCGATGTCGTGGATCGCGACACGCATGTGACATAGGGGTGGTGAATCACGACACGCATGTGACATAGGGGCGGCCTGTCACAACACCTATGTCACATGCGATCGAGACCGCCGGTTCTGGCTCGGTTGCGGTGCGGAGTGACTAGCGTGGCGGGCGTGGAGGTCCAGGAGCCGCGGCAGTTCGAGCTCGAGGTGACGATCGCAGGAACGATCCTGTGGTTCGTCGCTCTCATCGTCCTCGCGGTGTTCTTCCGCCACGACCTCCACCGCCACCACACTGAGTGGTGGTACGGCGCATGCGGCGCCGGCATGACCTTCGGGTGCTACGGGATCTATCGCGCGTTGAAGCGGCGCAGCCTCAGCTAGGCCGGGCCGGCCGGCATCGTCGTCAGCCGTGCCGCAGCCGCCGCGGCTTTGGTCGCGGCCTCGCGCTCGGCCTCGGTGGGAGGCTCGACCAGGTCGTAGCCGGCCTCGTCGACCAACGGCGGCGGTGGTGGTGGGGACACCGGCACGACGACCGCCTCGGAGTGCGCCCCGCAACCGTGATCGACCGCGACCACCTTGCCGTCATCGGGGGCGAACTCGTTGCCGCAGGCACCGAAGGCCTGCCGCAGCCCACCGGCGAGCGGCAGGAAGAACCCACACGTGGCGCACGACGCCGGCGCAACGCGCGCGACTTCGGACTCCGGGCCCGGCCCGCCGGCGTACCAGCGCTCGGCGAGCTCGAGCCGGCCGTCGTAGGACATGACGCGTTCGCGGCCCAGCCCGATGTCGAACGCGACGGAGCTCTCGTCCGGGTCATCGGTCGACATGTACGCCGGGACGAGGCGCGGGTCGTCCGCCTTGGTCGGTAGCAGGTCACCCGCACCGAGGTCACCCGGCCGAAGCCGCTCACTCCACGGCACCCATTCGGGCGCGCGAAGCGCGGCCGGTCCGGGAAGGAGGACGACATCGTCGACGGTCACCGTCTTCGACCGTGAGGCGCGGGCGACCGTGACAGCCCACTGCCAACCGACGTACGCCGGATCGAGTGTCGCGAAGTAGTGCGTGACGACCCGTGGCTCGTCGGCCTCTACGCCGAGATGGTCACCGATCAGGCCGGGTGCGTCGGCCTCCGCGGCCGCTCGCGCCACGTCGATCGCGTCGGCGCCCACGGCGTCCAGCTCGACGGCGACGTCCACAACCGCATCGTCCTGGGTCGGCACCTCAGTTCCGGTCACGTGATTAAGTCTCGCTCATGGTCCGCGACAGCGGCGAATCGCCCGAAGCCGTCGACCGGGTCGGTGATGCGCTGTGGCGGCTGATCAGGTCGATACTCACCGCCTTCCGGCGCGGACTTCGCCGGCTTCGTCGCTGGAACAGCCGCGATGGAGCCGGCGCCTCGGGCCTGGCGGCGCTGATCGAGACCCATGCCCTGCAGTCCGCCGGGGACGCGACGATCACGGTCGCGCTTGCCGGGTCGCTGTTCTTCTCGGTGCCCACCCACGAGGCGCGCAGCCGGGTCGCGCTCTACCTACTCGTCACGATGGCACCGTTCGCCGTCGTCGCGCCGGTCCTCGGCCCGCTCCTCGACCGACTCCGACACGGCCGACGGGTCGCGCTCGCCGTCACGATGCTCGCGCGCGCCGCCCTGGCGCTGGCGATCGGGCACAGCCTCGGCGCGAAGGGCTCGCATACGTCGGTGACGCAGGCGCTGACGCTGTACCCGGCGGCGCTCGGCGTACTGGTCGCGAGCAAGGCCTACGGCATCGCGCGGAGCGCTGCAGTGCCCCGGCTCGTCCCGGAAGGCATGACGCTGGTCAAGGCCAACTCCCGGCTCACCCTGGTCGGCGTCATCGCGCCGGCCGTTGCCGGCAGCATCGCCGCGGCGGTGGTGACCACACTCGGCCATCGCACCGAGCTGCTGCTCGGAGCCGCCGTCTACGTTCTCGCCGCGATCACGGCGATGCGGCTCCCGCACGCGGCGGATGGTGGCGGGAAACGGCGCGCATCCCAGGCACCACGGACCGCGTGGTTGCCCCCGGACATCAGCCGTGCCCTGCGAACCGCCGCATCGCTGCGCTGGCTCTCGGGCTTCATGCTTCTGTTCGGCGCCTTCGTGGTGCGGGTGCACCCGATCGGTGGCCTGTCCCCGAACATCTGCCTCGGCGAGCTCGCCATCGGCATCGGCGTCGGCAACGTCGTCGGCACCACGCTTGGCGCGAGAACCGCCGCCGCCGCCGGCGCCTGGCTGTCGGCGGTCCTGCTGGCCGCGACGGTCGGCGTCAGCGCCTACGCCGCCCTGTCCTTCGGCGTCGTCTCGGTGTTTGCCCTCGCAGTCGTCGGCTCCGCGGCGACGGCGATGTCGAAGCTGTCCCTCGACGCGACGATTCAGCGGCGCGTCGACGACGAGATCCGTACGTCGACGTTTGCCCGCTCCGAGACCGTGCTGCAGCTTGCGTGGGTCGTCGGCGGCGGGATCGGCATCCTGCTGCCGACCCGCCCGGGGGTCGGGTTCGCCGTCGCCGCCGTCGTTCTCGCCGCCGCGCTGGTCACGTCGCTGTGGCGCAGCGCACTCGGGGGCAACGCGGACGCCACCGCACACCGGCCCGCGGCCCGAAGCGCTCCCGGCGGCTGACCCGCGAAGCTCAGCCTTCGAGCTCGCTCGCGATCGCTCGCATCATCTGTGCCAGCCGCCCGCCGGTCTGCTTGTCCGGGTACCGGCCACGACGCAGGTCGGGCTGCACCTTCGCCTCAAACAGCTTGATCAAGTCGTCGACCATGCCGTGGAGCTCCTCCGCCGGGCGGCGGGTTGCCGCTGCCACAGACGGCAACGGATCGAGGATCCGCACCGAGAGAGCTTGCTCGCCGCGGCGCCCCTCAGCGACCCCGAACTCCACCCGGGCGCCCGGCTTGAGCGTGGTGCCGTCAGGCAGCGACGAGGCGTGGACGTAGACGTCTCCGCCGTCGTCGCGCGCGAGAAAGCCGAAGCCCTTCTCCGCGTCGAACCACTTGACCTTGCCGGTAGGCACCGCAGACCTTCTTCACTCGTTACTCGGTCACGCCCCGAGCGGGGCGCCGGGACAAGGCTAGCCGTAGGGACGAACGGTTTATTTCCACCCGGTTCCACGCACTCCCGGGCTCAAGCGGTGAGCGCCTCGTTCATCGATCCGGACCGGAAGCCTCTCGGGTCGAGCTCGACCGCAGCGAAACCGTCGACGACCTCGAGCAGATCGGGTCGCGCCGCGACCTGGTCGACCAGCTCCCGATCGACCTCGACCCTGGCGACATCGCCGAGGTCGCGCACACGGAGGTCACGCACCTCGAACCCGGCGGCGCCGAGCGCCGCCCGCAGCGCGGACTCGGCGCGCTCGACGCGGCCGAGCCGGTACGGCGACACCTCGATCCCGTAGGCGATCCGGCTCGACAGGCAGGCGGCAGCGGGCTTGTCCCAGGTCGCCAGACCCCACTCGCGGCTCGCCGCCCGGACTTCCGCCTTCGTCAGACCCGCATCGAGCAGTGGCGTGACGGCGCCCCGCTCGGCGGCGGCGCGGATGCCGGGCCGGAAGCCGGCAAGCGCATCGTCGGCGTTCGTGCCGGTCGCGACGAACGCGAGTGCGTGCTCCGCGGCGATCGGTACGAGGACGTCGAGCAGCTCTGCCTTGCAGAAGAAGCAGCGGTCCGCACCGTTGGCTCGGTAGCCGTCCCGCGACATCTCGTCAGTCATCGGCGTGAGGTGGCGGACTCCGAGGGACGCAGCGAAGGCACGGGCCTCGGCGAGCTCGGTGTCCGGCAGGCTCGCCGAGACCGCCGTCGCGGCGACCACGTTGCCGGCACCGAGGGTGCGCGCCGCGGCCGCCAGCAAGAAGGCGGAGTCCGCGCCACCGCTGAACGCGACGAGGACGCTGCCGAGCTCGGCGAGCCGAGCCTCGAGCCGCGCGAGTGACCCCACGCGGTCGAGGCTAGTCGGGAGGTCCTAGAACCCGCCGGTCCCGTTGGGAGTGCCGAGACCAGTAGGCCCGTCGTAGCCCACCGCCGCGGTGCAGAGATACGCAGCGGAGCTGCTGCCGCCGAAGCGGCCGCCCTTGGTGCACGATCCGTTGGCGCCGCTCGTCACGTCGTAGAGCGACGAGGGGTGCGCGTACGCGGACGACGCGCCCGAGACCGATGCGGCGTTGCCGGCGAGGGCGTAGACCGCGCCGATGATCGGCGACGCGACGCTGGTCCCGCCGAACTCCAACCACCCGACATAGCTGCCGTCGGCGGTGGAGTCGTAGACCGCGACACCGGTGCTCGGGTTCGCGTCCGCCGACACGTCGGCGACGGTGCGCCTCGTGCAGCCGGTGTCCTTCTGCCACGGCTGCTTCGCCACGTACGCCGAGCACCCGCTGCCGGTGCCCGACCCACCCCGCGAGCTGCCCCACACCGTCTCGGTCCAGCCGCGGGTGGTCGTCGTCTTGGACAGCGTCGTCCCGCCGACCGCGGTCACCATGGGCGCCGCTGCCGGGAACTCGACGCCGTAGCCGCTGTCGCCGGCCGAGGCCACGATCGCGACGCCGGGGTGGTTGTAGTAGCTGTTGGCCAGCGAGGCCTCTGAGGAGGACTCGCTGCCGCCGTAGGAGTTCGAGACAACGTTGGCGCCCAAGCGGACCGCGGTGTTGACCGCCGTACCGAGGTCCGCGTAGGAGGCGGACGACGCCTCGACCAAGAGGATGTGGCAGTTCGGGCAGATCGCCGACACCATGTCGATGTCGAGTGACTCCTCCTGTGCCCAGCCTGCGTCGACCTTGGGCAGCGGGCTGGCGTTTCCGCTCTCGTTCACCTTCGAGAAGCAGCCGGCGTCACAGGCCGTCAACCCGTACTGCGAGCGGTAGGTGTCGAGGTCGCCCTGCGCGTTGGGGTCGTCGTAGGCGTCAACGATCGCCACTGTCTGGCCGACGCCGCCCGAGGCGGCTGCGCTCGCGAGGTTGTAGGCGGACCGCAGGTCCGTCGGGCCGTAGCCGACCGGGGACGTGGCGGTGTCCGGCCGAGTGGATCCGTCGGACATGACGTCCTGGTATGCGTGCAGGATCGCGTTGCACGCCAGATGCGCGTTGCCCGGCGCACCGCAGCTGTGGGTGTCGACGGTCGTGTGGCCGACCACCCTGTTGGCGGGCGCCGCGGATGCGATCGCGCTCGCGGACCCGGTCAGCAGGGCGACTGCTCCGGCGGCAGTGAGCAGGCGTCGAGACCACAACATGGGGCGCTCCGGGAGATGGCTGGGATCGTGCGAGCAAAGAGAACGTAAGCCCGTACGCGACGGCGCACCATCTACCGTTCGGCCTGCTCCGGCAGGGACTAAAGTCCCGAATCTCCCAGGGATCGGGGCAACGCAGCGTCAGGCCAACGCGGCGACGAGCGCGGGCGCCTTCGGAACCCCGAGGCCCGTGGAGTCGTCGAAGCCGCGCACGGAGTGCAACGTGCTGAGGTTGCTCAGCAGCCGCAAGCTGTAGGTCACCTTCGATGTCGGGTTGTCGGTCGCGATGAAGTCAGGGCGAACGTTGGCCAGCGCCGAGCGACCGCCGGGCCGCGGGATCGCGACGGGGTCGTAGAAGAGCCGCGCCCGCCCGGCCTCGGTGCGCGCCTTCGAATAGAGCGCGGGGGTGATCATTCCGAGGCGGTGATGGGCCGTCGCGACAGCGAGCGCGACCAGCCCCGAGAACAGCGGGCAGGAGACGCTCGTCCCGCCGATGCGGTACTCGCCGTACCCGTCGTGACCGTCGGCAAAGTGCTGGGTCTGACCGATCAAGATTCCCGTGGTGGAGTCCGCAACCATCGAGACGTCGGGCTCGACGCGGCCCGGTGCCACACCACCGTACGTCGCCTCACTCGTCGGCACGATGCCGCGCTGCCACGAGGGCTCGGGGTACGCCGTGCTGACACCACCGCCGGCACCGCCGCTGTACGACTTGTGCGCGAAGTCCCACTTGCCCTTCGTGAGCGGCACCTTCTCCGTGCCCCAGTAGGACTCCGAGATCCGGTTGCCGGCCTTGCCGACCTTGAGCGTCGTGCCGCCGACCGCCGTCACCGCAGGGCTGGTGGCAGGGAAGTTGGCCACCCGCTTGCCCGACTGGGCGACCTCGTCTCCGGAGTCGCCGGAGGAGAAGTCGATCGTGATGCCCTTGGCAGCCGCCTGGTTGGCGATCATGTCGAGGATCTGCACGTCGCCGGGCGTCGGGTTGTCGTTGGCACCGCCCCAGGAGTTGCTGACGACATCGACCTTGCCGTCGCCAACTGCCTGCGCGAGGGCGACGATCAACGGCTCCAGCCCGACATCGTACACCCCGGCGTTGACGCCGAAGCCGGCGAGCGCGGCGTAGTAGACGATCTTCGCTTGCGGCGCGATCCCGTGGACCGCCTCGATGTCGAGACTCTCCTCACCGGCCCAGCCCTGCGGGTCGAGCACCGGCACACCTGCGGGCGAGACCTCCGGCAGGTTCGCGATGCCGGGGAGGATCTGCTGGACCAGCTGACCCGAGGCGAGCCCCGGTAGTCCCATCCGCCGCGACCAGGTGTCGACGTCGGCACCGATGGTGGGAGAGGCGAACGCGTCGACCACGCCGATCGTCGCGCCGCGGCCGTTCGAGCGAACCCGGTTGACGCCGTACACCGAGCGGATCTGGCGCATCGTGTAGCCGCAGACTGCGTACGGCTGGTGCTTGCCGTCGTAGGCCGGCTGTTTGGTCGCGACCTTCTGACCGTAGTAACGCGAGCACGGCCGCGCGTTGAGGAACGCGGGCGCCGGGCTGGCGTCCGACACGGCGGGGTTCTGGGCGAGTCCGATCACCGTGGCGACCACGGGTCGC
>JAICMG010000062.1 GCA_025929365.1 Frankiaceae bacterium | reverse complement strand
GGCAGCCGGCTGCTGACGTGGTACTTCAACGGCAGCGCCGACTGCGACCAGACGCTGATCTCGAACTACAACGCCAACCAGGGCTAGCGGGAGTCCGGATCAGCTGAACAACGCGGCTGGATGCTCGCGCTTGTCGCCGGTATCCACCTCGCCGTCCGGCTTGCCGTGCGGGCACTGCAGCGCCTCGGGCACCAGCCCATGCCCCTTCACCGAGGGGTCGTTGGCCACCCGGCCGGCCGCGTCGGCCGGCTCGGGTGGCTTCGGCTCGGGACTGCCAGGGCTTTCAGGGACCGGCCGGTTGGCCGCCGGCGGGTCGTTTTCCGCATTCTTCGGCGCCGAGCCGTCGTCCGGCAGCGCACTCGAGTCGCGCTCGGTCATGGTCGGGGACTACCCGCAGCGGAGCCGATCAGTCCTTCAGCGCTGCGGAGATGGCGTCACGAGCCCGGTCGATGAGAGAGGCGAACGGCCCCATCGCGAGGGTGACCGGCGCCGACTTGGCGCTGGGATGGGCATGTGTGGGTGCGACCTTCTCGACCTTCACCATCGCCGAGCCGAGCTTGGACAGTCGAGCGGCGTCGTTCTCGCGGCATACGAGGGGGAACTCCTGCTGCTCTTCGTTCGTCGCGTGCTTGAGTACGTCGGCCGCGAACCCACCGAACTCGGTGAGGAAGGTTTCGCTCTCCGGATCGAGCTTCTCGAGATCGGCGAGGACCTGCTTCGCCTCGTTCTCCTCCGCGATCCGCTGCTCGGCGATCCGTTTGCCCGTCTCTCCCGACGCCTTCGTGACCGGACGCAGCACGAGCTCCTCAGCGGTCTCGTGCACGGCGAGCATCTCGCGCAACTCATCGAACAGTTCGCGGCGAGACTCCGGTGACGCAGTCTTGATCTGGTCGATCAGCCTCTCGACCTGCTGATGCTGACCGAGCAGGAACTCGATGGCGTCTTGGCCCATATCAGCTTCTCCTTCTCATTGGGTGAGCGCGGACTCGTCCTCCTCGGCCTCCGAGGCGCCCCCCATGTGATGCGTCTGCGGGTCGGTGCGCGCGACGTCCGGGATCGCTCCGGTGCTGAGCAGGAGCCGATAGCGGATGATCAGCTCACCCACCTCAAGCGCCTCCCGGGCGTCGAGATCAAAACGCTCGGTAACGGTCTGCACATCGAGGATGTTGCGCAGAATCCGATCGTTCGAAACCGTCGGGAAGTCTCGGCAAAGGTGCTCGGCGAGCACCTGCCAGCTGTCGTGATGCGAGCAGCAGCGAGGAATTCGCTCCAGTCTCTCGGTCATGACCTCCGCCCCATTTCAACGGTGCGCACTTCGGCGTGCGTGCGCCGCGATTCGGGGCGACTGCCCGCACGACGTACTGATCGCCCTCGTGAGCAACGGTGAAGTCGTGCCGGAGGGGGCGTGCGCGGCCCTCAACTCGGGAACGACGCTCATGACGATGGCCTTCCAGCGAATCTCCTTCAATCCGCTGTTCCGGTCGCTGCTGACCTCTCGCGGACCAGCGACTCACTGCTGAGTCACGCAGAAACTTGTTGCTTATGGAACGTTTTGCCCCATGTCGGCCGACGACAAACGCGTCCGGTGGCCGCCCGGCAGCCGTTCCCTACTCGACCGCCTGCTGTGCCGCGGCGTAGCCGAACTGGATCAGGTCGGCGCCGGCTCTCACCGCGAAGATGCTTGCGACGTAGCGAGTGAGACGTGGCGCGACGGCGAGGCCCGTGACCAAACCGGTCGCCACCCACTGATCCATGCAGAACGGGCAGGTCATGAGCTCTCCGATCGACTTGCCGACGCCGCGCGCGGAGACCTCCTCCTTCACCTCGCCCGGCCCCGCGGATCCCTCGAAGCGCGCGAAGGGAGCACGCAGCGGGCTGGTCACGGAGTCCCGGCTGATGGTGCGACTCAGCTTGTGGGTGGCGAGCGTCACGAGCGCGAGGTCGCCGGTACGGAAACTGGACGGAAGCCGCTTCGCCCGCCACATCGCCAGGGCCGCCGCCGAGACGCCGACGGCGTACACCGCCATGACCCCCGCATAGCCGCGGAGCTCCGACGCCGGCCGCCCATAGTGCTCGGCGACCGGATGTTCCTCCGAGCCGTCGCGGTCGGCCGGAACGTCGGGCAGCAGGGTTTCAGGATTCGTCATGCATGGCTCGTTCCTCAGGCGCGAAGCCGCCGCGGTCTGCACCGACGGCCTGCGCCCACGCATCTTGCTGCTTGCCGGTCCCGCCCTCGCGCACCTCCGCCAGGCGTCCGACAGCCTCGTCGGGGTCTTCTGGATACGGATCCGTTGCCCCGACGCCGCGCAACTCGTCGACATCAGGTTCCTCGCGCGCAAGCCGCCCGGCGAGGGACTCCCCGCTTCGGGCCTCCTCAGCGGTGGTGCCGAAGTCGACCGAGGCGTTGGGCTGCTCACCAGGAGGAGTCGGGTCTTCTTGCGCGTCGCCGGTGATCACCTTCTGCGGCAGCGCATCAGACAGGTCCGGGACGCCCTCGTCTTCGAGGGCGGAGCCCGGATCAGGCTCGCGAGAGCCGGCGGCCGATACCACGATCAGGGCTCGCTGATCGCCGCGACCAACTCGCCGATCTGCTCCGGCGAACATGCGCGGGCGATGTCGGCTTGGCTCAGCATGCCGACGAGCTTGTCGCCGTCGATCACCGGAAGCCGGCGGACCTTGTGGTCCTTCATCGTCGTGATCGCGAGATCAATGCTGTCGTCCGCGCCAATCGTCACCGCTTCGCCATGAACAAGATCGATCAGCTTCGTCTTCTCGGGCGCCTTACCCGCAGCAACCACCTCGACGACCAGGTCACGGTCCGTCACTACGCCACGAAGATGACCGTCGGTGTCGCACACCGGCACGGCGCCGGTCGACATCGACGCGAGCTTCTTCGCCGCCTCGGCCGCGGTGTCGTCGCCCTTGAGGTACTCGGCACCCTTCGTCATCAGGTCGCGGGCCTTCGTCATTCGTCCTCCTTCTGTAGCTGCGAAACGCGGCGTCAGCCGCGAAGTCGGGGCAGCACTTCTTCGGTGATGAACCGAATGCCGCCCTCCTGGTCCGGGCCCATCTGTGAGATGTAGACCTCGTCGAATCCCGCCTCGACGTACTTCCGGATGGACTCCGCGGCACGTTCCGGATCCGGGCCGCACGGAACCTCTTCGGCGATCTGCTCGGGCGAGGCCGCCTCGCCGAGCTGCTCGAACTCCACCCATGACGGCAGGTCCTGCGCGCTCTGTCCGCCGACCGCCTCGAAGCCCCACAGTCGGTACGCCGTCTTCGCGGCGTCGTCGGCGGATTCCGCCCAGCAGATCTTGGTGCCGCCCTGCGTCACGCCGCGCCCACCGCCGTCGCGATACCGCTTGAGCAGGTCGCTGTCGGGCTGCACCGTGATCCAGCCGTCACCGATGCGCGCCGCCACGTCGGTGGCCGCCGGCCCGAAGCCCGAGATCAGGATCGGGGGCGGCTGCTCGGGCAGCGAGAAGATCCGCGCCGCGTCGACGGTGTAGTGCTCCCCGCGGTGGGTGACGGTTTCGCCGGTCCACAACTCGCGGATCACCGCGATCGCTTCTTCGAGCCGCTGCAACCGGATCGCTGTCGGCGGCCACAAGCCGCCCAGGATGTGCTCGTTGAGCCGCTCCCCTGATCCCACACCGAAGGAGAACCGGCCGGGTGCGAGCGACGCGACGGTCGCGGTCGCCTGCGCAATCACCGCAGGATGAATGCGGTCCGTGGGGCAGGTCACCGCCGTCGTGATGCGCAGCTTCGTCGTTGCGGCGATCGCGCCGAGCACCGACCACACGAACGCGCTCTCGCCCTGCTCACGCGTCCACGGGTGAAAGTGATCGGAGATCCAGATCCGATCGAAGCCGGCCCGCTCCGCGAGTTGCGCAGTGGTGACCAGCTCCTGCGGACTGAGCTCTTCAGACGACAAGAAATATCCGAAGTCGGTCATACCGTTCGCCTACCCGAGCCCAGCCGCAGAACGCATCCTCGGTCGGTCACGACTTCTTTGCAGTGGCCTTGCCGCCCTTGCGGCCGGCCTCCTTCTTCTGCGCGGTGGTCCCGCCCTGCGAGGGGTTGGAACGCCGGGTGCCGGACCCGCTCGACTTGCCACCACGACTCGACGCGCCAGACGAGTTCGAGATCTTGGCCGCACGCTCCTTGGACATTCCCTTGTCCTTGAGGGCTTCGTACTGCTTCTCGTTCTTCACGCTTGCTCGGGTTCCAGGCATCTCACACCTCCGATTTTCTGGGTTCCCGCGCAACCGGCGGACATGTCCACGGGTTTGTGATCACGCCACCAGGGTCATTGAGGAGACGAGGAGTCAGGAGGTCCGAACGTGCGCACAGACAGCACGACCCGGGGTGTCGCGGTGGTCACCGGCGGCACCGCAGGAGTCGGCCGGGCAACTGTCCGGGAGCTCGCACATCGAGGATGGGACGTCGCGGTGCTCGCCCGCGGCGCCTCCGGGCTACGGGCGACGGAAGCGGACGTCCGCGCCATCGGGAGGCGGTCGCTCGGCGTGAGTACCGACGTCGCGGACCTCGAAGCGGTACGCACTTCCGCGCGTCGCATCGAAGCCGAGCTCGGACCGATCGCGCTTTGGGTCAACGTCGCGTTCGTCGGCGCGCTGCGGACGTTCTGGGACACCGATCCGGAAACCTTCCGGCGCATCACCGACGTCACCTACTTCGGCCAGGTCCACGGCACACGTGTCGCTCTCGAGCTGATGCGTCCACGCGACCGGGGCGTGATCGTCAACGTCAGCTCGGCACTCGCCTATCGCGGCATCCCGCTGCAGTCGGCGTACTGCGGGGCAAAACACGCCGTCAAGGGCTTCTCGGAGTCGGTGATCACCGAGCTACGGCACGAGAAGAGCAAGGTGCGGCTCTGCATGGCAACGCTGCCCGGACTCAACACTCCCCAGTTCGACTGGAACGACAACGGCTTCGAGAAGCACCCGCGGCCGGTGGCGCCGGTCTTCCAGCCCGAGGTCGCTGCCCGCATGATCGCGTTCCTCGCCGACCATCCGCGACGCAACGCGTGGATCGGGGTCTCGTCGGCCTACACCGTGCTCGGCAACCGGATCGCCCCCGCGCTGCTCGATCGGTATCTCGCGCGCACCGGGGTGAAGGGGCAGCTCGTCGACGAGGGGCCGCGGTTCGGCTCGAACGTCTTCGAGCCTCGTGACGAGGACACCGACCGCGGGGCGCACGGCATGTTCGACGACGAAGCCCACGCCCGCGACCCCTGGTCGGCGACCTCAATGGCCGTCTGGGGCGCGCTGGATGCGGCGAGCTCCCGGGTCAGATCGGTCGTGCGCCGGCCGTGACCCGGGATGGCGATGGCTACGCGCCGATCGAGTCCTACGCGGCGATCGGCGACGGTCGCACGGTGGCCCTCGTCAGCGCCGACGGTCGCGTCGACTGGTGGCCGGTGCCCGCCTTGGACGCTCCACCGACGTTCGCCGCTGTCCTCGACGCAAAGCACGGCGGCCACATCGCACTCGCCCCGACAGGGGAGTACACCGCTTCTCGACGGTACTTGCGCGACACGAACATCCTCGAGACCACCTTCACCACCGAGCGAGGCAGTGTGCGGGTCATCGACTGCCTGCCGTTCGGCCGCTCCGGACGGTTGGCGTGGAGTGAGCTGGCGCGCCGGGTCGAGGCCGTCCGCGGCGAGGTGGAGATGCGGTGGGAGATCGTCCCGGGCACCCAGCTCGGGACGGCGGAGCCCTGGATCCAGGACCGCCAGGGCGCGATGGTGATCCGCGTCGGCGACGACCAGCTCGCCGTGCGGCACTTCGACGTCGGGGTGCCGGCCTGTGACGGCCACCGGGTGTCCGGAGTCTTCACCCCGACTCCGGACCTGCCAGGGATCCTCGCCATAGTCGGCTCGACCGATGCTCCGGTCTTCCTCGCCGATCGAGACGAGATCGAAGGCCACTTCGGCATCACCGAGCGCCACTGGGGTGAGTGGGTGTCGGCGCTCGGCTACGAAGGTCCCTGGGCCGAGGAGGTACGCCGGTCCGCACTTGCCCTTCGACTGCTGCAGTACGTCCCCACCGGTGCGGTCGTCGCGGCACCGACGACCTCGCTTCCTGAGGTAGTCGGCGGTGAGAAGAACTACGACTACCGCTACATGTGGGTTCGCGACTGCGCGTTCACGATCGATGCGTTTCTGGCCTTGCGCCTGCATGACGAGGCGCAGGCCGCAGTCCAGTGGATGCTCGGCGCGCTTCGGCGCACCGAGCCGGAGCTGCACGTCTTTTACCGTCTCGACGGCTCAGCCGCGCCCGCGAAGGAGCAACAGGCCGACGTCCCCGGCTACCGGGGCAGCACCCCCGTCCGCCTGGGTAACAGCGCGGCAAACCAGCTTCAGCTCGGCACCTTCGGCGACCTGTTCGACATGATCTGGCAGTACGTCGACGCCGGACATTGCCTTGACCCAAAGACCGCCCGGCTGCTGACCGAGCTGGCCGACCGTTGCTGCGACACCTGGCGCAGCAAGGATGCCGGGATGTGGGAGCTGGATGACCAGCAGCACTACACCGCGTCGAAGATGCAGTGTTGGACTGCGCTCGACCGCGCCGTTCATCTGCATCGAGCAGGGCAGGTGCACAGCGACAACGTCGACCGGTGGGCAGCCGAGCGCGACCGCATCAAGATGTGGGTCGAGCACAACTGCTGGTCGAAGAAGAAGTCGGCCTACACCAGCTACCCCGGCACCGACGAGCTCGACGCGGCGACCCTGCTGATGGCACGAACCGGATTCGACCGCGGCGAGCGGCTCGCCGGCACCGTCGAGGCGGTGCGCAAGGAGCTCGCCGACGGTCCACTGGTGCGCCGGTACGGCGGTACGGACGACGGTGGAGCGTTCGTTGCGTGCACCTTCTGGCTGGTGCATGCCCTCGTCCGGCTCGGCGATCTGAGCGAGGCGCGCGGCCTGATGGACGACGCGGTCGGGCTGGCCAACGACGTCGGTCTGTTCGCGGAGCAGATCGATCCCGCAAGCCGCGCGATGCTGGGCAACTTCCCGCAGGGCCTGAGCCATCTCGCCCTGATCAACGCCGCCTGCGCCTATGCCGAAGCGGCGGATTGACCTCGCTCGGCGAGCATCGAGCGCAGCCGCATCGCATCCTTGACGGCAGCGGCGCCGGGGTCGTTGTTGGCGAAGACGAAACCCTTGTCGGCCGCCGCGAGCCGGGTCGCCCACCGCCGCAGGTCATGGTCGGTGTAGCTCCACTCGGTCCGGCCGTGGTGCAGGCGGAGATAGCGCCAGTCGCAGGTCTCCCACAGGGGACCAACGCTGCGGCCGTCGCGGTCCGCCCACACCAGCGCGGCGGCATGGCGAGCGAGCACGTCGCGCAGCGAGTCGGTGAACCACGTCGAGTGGCGGGGTTCCACCGCGACGGCAACATCGGGCGGGAAACGGCCCAGGGTGTCGTCAAGGCGTTCGGGTACCGCTTCCAGGTCGGGCGGCAGCTGGACGAGCACCGGGCCGAGCAGGCCTCTGCTGCGGAGCGGGTCCAGCACTCCCATCAGCCGCTCGACCGGCTCCTGCGGGTCACGCAGCCGCTTCACGTGCGTGAGGAAGCGACTCGCCTTCACCACCATGACGAAGCCGGGCGGCAACGTGTCGGCCCATCGCGCGACCGCTTCCTTGGAAGGCAGCCGGTAGAAGGTCGCGTTGACCTCGACGGTGTCGAAGTGCGTGACGTAGTAGCGAAGCCATTCGCGCTGCGGTAGACGAGCCGGATAGAACGCCCCGCGCCAGTCGGCGTACTGCCAGCCGCTCGTCCCGATGCGGATTGTCATGGGTGTCCGATCAGCAACACCGTGGTCGTGGCGACGGCGCCCACGGTGGCGTAGGACGCGTAGTCGTTGACCGAGCCGTTGTGCAGCGTGCGCAGACCGCGGACGGCGCGGGGTTCTTCGTGCCGGATGTACCACCACGCGAGCAGAAGGCCCGCTGCCACCGTCCCCGCCACGGTGAGCAGCTCCGTCGCCGACCAGTAGTCGAAGTGCACTGAGGCAGGTGGCAGGCTGCCGGTGCGGGAGAGCACCGCCGCGGCGTACGACCCGTCCGACGTGAGCCAGGCGGTAGCCGGCGCGACGACGTTGCGGATCACCAGGTCCGGCAGCACGCCGAAGCCGATGCAGCCACCGATCAGACCGGCGAAGGCAGCCCACATGCCGGGGTGCAGCTTCTCCATGCTGTCGTAGGCCTGCTCGCGCGGCCGCAGGAACCCGAGATATGCCGCTCGGGCGAGCGCGGCGATCGTGACGATCTGCGCCAGCAGAAGCACCGCATACGTCACCGGGTGGTCGTGCAACAGCGCGTCATGGATCAGACCGACCGAGGCGTAGCCGTTCAGTGGGGGCACGCCGGCGATCGCGGCCGCGCCGACGAGGAACGCCACCGTCGTCACGGGCCGAGCTCGCGCCAGCCCGCCCATCTCCGAGAGCTTCACCTTGCCGGTCGCGTGCACGATCGATCCGGCGCAGAGGAACAGCAGCGCCTTGAACAACGCGTGGTTCACCAGGTGGTACGTCGCACCGCCGACACCCGATGCGCTGCGGGTGGCGAATCCCACGAGCAGGACTCCCATCTGCGAGACGGTGTCGTAGGCCAACAGCCGCTTCAGGTCGTCCTGCGCGAGGGCGAGGACGGCGCCGAGCACCGCCGATGCCGCGCCCAGCACGGTGACCAGCCCAAGGATCGGGCGGCCGGTCGATCCGTAGACCTGCAAGGTGAGCCGCACGATGGCGAAGACGCCGAGGTTGACCATCAGGCCGGAGAACAGCGCCGACACCGGGCCGGGCGCAGCGGTGTGGGCATCGGGCAGCCAGCCGTGGAAGGGGATGAGGCCGGCCTTGGTGGCGAACCCGGCGACCAGGAACGCAAGGGCCACGTAGTCCGCGGTGCGGATGTCCGACGTCACCGCACCATGGATCTGGCCGAGATTCAGCGCACCGTGCCCGGAGTAGATCAGGCCAGTGCCGACGAAGATGCCGAAGCCCGCGATGGTCGTGAGTACGAGAATCTTGAATGCCGCCTCGACCGCGAACGGTCGCTCGAGGAAGAACCCGGTCAGGCCGTAGCTGGCCAGCGCCGACACCTCGAACCACACGAACAGGTCGAAGAGGTCCGCGGTGAGCGCCGACCCGATCAGGCCGGCGAGCAACAGCAGGAACAGGCAGGCGTAGCCGCCGAGCTCGTGCGACCCGAGCTCGCGCATCGAGGAGAGAGTGAAGAGCAGCAGCAGAGTGCCGAGCGCCGCGGTGAGCAGTGCGTAGGTCAGGCCGAACGGATCGGCCGCGAACGCGATCCCGAGCGCGTGGCCGTCAACCGGCCCGACGTGACCGAGGTAATGCACGAGCAGGTGCCCCGTGTAGACGCGGTGACACAGCAAGGCGAGCACTCCAGTCGCGGCGACCATCGCGGCAACGGATACGACGAGCGGCAGGCGGCGCGAAAGCCTGGCCAGCAACGGGGCCGCGACCGCCCCGGCGATCGGAACTGCCACAGCGATCGGCTCCAGCGAGCCGAGCCCGGCGTCGGTCATCCCCGCATGCCGCGGACGTCGTCCGCGTCGATCGACCGATAGTGCTGGGCGATCCGCACGACCACGCTCAGGAACACGGCCGTGGCGGCGACTCCGATGACGATGGCCGTCAGGCAGAAGTTCTGCAGCACCGGGTCGGCCACGCCCCCATGGGTCAGCGACGTCACGGACCG
This sequence comes from Frankiaceae bacterium, assembly GCA_025929365.1. Lineage (GTDB taxonomy): Bacteria > Actinomycetota > Actinomycetes > JAFAQI01 > JAFAQI01 > DASZTV01. The sequence goes on along the minus strand of JAICMG010000062.1, from coordinate 8,692 downwards.
GCCGGCGGGAGGTGAGACGAAGACGGGTGCGGTCGAACCACGTCGATACGCCATCGAGATCAACAAGACGTACGTCGAGGCCTCCATCACCGAAAGTCCCATGACGAGCTTGATGAGGTTGCGTCGCGTCAGCACGACGTACAGCCCGATGCAGAACAGCGCGCCGGCGGCCAGGTAGTTGACGACGATCACGCGTCGTCACCCGCCCAGTCGTGGCGCATGCCGAGGATCGTGAAGACGGCGATGATCAGACCGGTCCCGACCTCGATCAGCTCGCTGGCGGAGAACACCTGCGCGACGCCACCGGCGCGAATCGTCTGCAACGGCGCCAGCGGCAGCCAGTTCTCCGACACTGCCCCCTTGAACACCAGCCCCAGCACCTCGGCCGCGATGATCAGCACCGCCCCGGCGAGCTCGATCACCTCGACCACACCCGGACGCACGGCTCGCGAGATCGCGGGGTAGCCGAAGCCGGCGTACAGCAGCAGCACGACGCCCAGCAGGACGGCGCCGGCGGGAAACCCGCCGCCAGGGGTGTAGCCCCACGCGCACAGGTAGATGCCTGCGACGGCGAGGATCGGTGCGGCGGTCTTTGCCGCGTTGCGCGTGACGACGGTCATCGCATGCGCGGTCTCATGGCGGACCACGCCGAGCGGCTCGTGATCCGGAGTGTCCGGACGAGCGGCGTCATACGTTTCCTGCTCGCCACCCTCGGCTGCGCGTGCCGCGCGCTCACCCGAGTCGCTCCGGCTGCCCTGCGCAACGCCGCGGCGTTCGCGACTGCCTTCGACCTCCTCACCGATGTAGCCGTACCTGGGCTCACGTCGCCGCGCGAGCACCACGACGCTCACGACGGCCGCAAGCAGCAGGAACGTCTCACCGAACGTGTCGAATCCTCGGGTTCCGTAGACGACCTCGTTGACAGGTTCGGTCGTGTGCCAGTGCGGCTGCGCCACCGTCAGTGCCTGATGCGCGACCGCGGACAGAGGTGCGGCTTCGCGCGGGAGGTTGACCAAGCCGATGGCGAACAGGGCGCCGACCGCGGCGGCCAGCGCCCACCCGAGCCCCGGACGATGTCGGGGTTCGGTGTCGGCGAGCTCGTCGGTCATCGGCGGGCGTCCATGTCATCGGGACCACGTCGCTTCCCCTGCTCGCCGGGGCCCCGCACGTCGGCGCGAACCTTGCCGATCGCGATCAGGTACAGCGCCGGAAGCGCGATGGCGCCGACGACTGCTTCGGAGTGCGCGTCGTCTGGTGCACCGAGCACGACGAACAGCAGCGTGAGGACAGTGCCCATCGCCGACAGCGCCATCGCCGCCCCGGCAAGGTTGCGGATCCGCACCACCATCAGTGCCGCAGCGAGAACGAGCGCGAGGCATAGATAGTCCATGACCCAGAACCCGGTCACCGCGACGCCGACTTCCTGGCGCGGGCGCGGGCGTCGTCGCGTACCGCCCCCTCCCATTGCGGCACCCCCGACTTGTACGCCGCGCGCAGCAGCGCATGTGATGCCGCCGGGTTGACCACCCCGAGCAAGGCCGCGATCACCAGCGCCCGCCCGCCGTACTGCGTCACCGGCCCTTCCCCGACCACGAGCGCGACCAGTGCGGGCAACGCGCCCATCGTGATCGTCTTCGTGGAGTACTGGACACGGCTGTAGACGTCGGGCATCCGCACGATTCCGAGCACACCGGACAGCGAGAAGACCCATCCCACCCCGGCGAGGATCGCGACGATCACCTCGGTCGTCACAGGAGCCCTCGCTCGAGTAGCCGAGCCCAGATCAACGTGCCGAGGTAGCTGAACGACGCAAGCCAGATGCCGACGTCGAGGTAGATGCTGCGATCGGCAAAGGCCGCGAAGAACAGCAGGCCGAGGGTGGCCTGCGCCGCGGCGGTGTTGAGTGCCACGATCCGGTCGGAGACTGTCGGACCGAGCGCGAGGCGCACCATCGCGAGCGCGATGAGGGACGTCTCGGCGATCGCCACGACGGCGTACAACGCAGTCACGCCACGAGTCCCAGCAGGATGGTCTCGAGCCCCTCGTTGATGTCGTGGTAGGCACTCACGCGTCCTCCTTCCGGCACGGTGACCGCGTGGTAGAGCAGCTCGTGCGAGCCACGGTCGACGTCGACGATCTGGTTGTCGACGATCAACGAGCTGAGCAAACCGACCGCGGCGAGACCGGCATCGGAGCGCATCCGGGTCGGCGTGACGACCAAGCCGGACTCCAGAGCGGGACGCCGATGCCAGACTCGCCACGCAAGGGAGACGTTCGCCCGCGCAATCTGGACCAGCACGAAGATGGTGAGCCGGCCCATTCGCCACAGGACGCGCGGCGAGAGCAGGCACCATGGTCGAACCACGTTTCCCAGCGGCGCCAAGGCAACTGCGACAACCAGCGAGATCCCGACGCCGAAGGCGGCCTGCTCGATGGTGGCGGTCCAGGTCAGCACGATCCACGTCGCGAGGCACCACACGAACAGCGCCGCGACCCGCTTCACCAGTTGGTGATCTCCGCCGAGTGCGGCGGAAAACCCGGCGGCGAGCCGGGGCTCGCCGATGGCATCACGACGACGTCGAGTAGAGCGCGAGGTTGTTGCACGCCTCGCAGGTCTCCTCCGGAATCCAGCCAAGACGCATCAAGCCCGCGAAGATCTTGCACCCGATGCACAGCGCGAAGATCGCCTCAAGACCCGCCGCGACCACCATCAATCCGATAAGCACCTGAGCCCCGAGCGGATGTCCGGCGGCGAGGAGGACCACCGCGGTCGTGGTGACGGCGGCCCCGATCGCCTGGGCGAACCGCTTTGGCGGGCCGGCGACGAGCTTTGGCGCGCCGAGCCGCGGTGCGATGACGCGCGTCGCGAGCTGCCCGAGCGGACTCAGCGTCGGACCGGACACCACGCGCGCGAGAAAGCCCGCGGCGAGGGCGGCCACCACCCAGAGCCACGCATGCCCGGCGGTAACGCTGAGGGCCAGTGTCAGCACGCTCCCGAGCAGCACGCCGCCCGCCACTACGCGAGCCGCCTTCTCGTTGACGGGGTTCGGAAACCCGAACAGGCTGCGAGCCAAGGTGCCCTCCTCCATAGGGAGCAACGCAAACGCCCGGGGTCTGTCTTCCCCGACGTTGCCGATGGGGAGCGGGAGAACCAGTTCTCACAGGATGCGAGAGGTTCGGCCTTCCCAGTAGCGGTCGCGGATGCGCCGCTTGTAGAGCTTGCCGTTGGGGTCACGCGGCAGCTCGGGGTCGAAGTCGACCGACCGCGGGCACTTGTAGGCGGCGAGATGCTCCCGGCAGTAGCCGATCAGCTCGTCGGCGAGCTCAGGCGTCGGCGCGACACCCTCGAGCGGCTGGACGACGGCCTTGACCTCCTCGCCGAACTCCGCGTTGGGGATTCCGAAGACCGCGGCGTCAGCGACCTTGGGATGCATGATCAGCAGGTTCTCGGTCTCCTGCGGATAGATGTTGACCCCGCCCGACACGATCATGAACGTCGAACGATCCGTCAGGTAGAGGTAGCCGTCGCCGTCGACGTACCCCATGTCACCGAGAGTGCGCCAGCCGCGGGCGTTGGACACGGACTTCGTCTTGGCCGGGTCGCCCCAGTACTCGAACTCCGGTCCGCCTTCGAAGAAGATCTCGCCGGTCTCGCCGACCGGCAGCTCCTCGCCGTCCTCACCGAGGACGTGCACGGCAGTGAGCGGAAGCCCCACCGACCCCGGATGCGCCAACCACTCCTCGGGCCCGATCATCGTTCCGGCGAAGCCCTCGGTGCCGCCGTAGTACTCGTGGATGATCGGCCCGAACCAGTCGAACATCGCCTGCTTGACGTCCACCGCGCACGGCGCCGCCGCGTGCAGGACGCACCGCAAGCTCGACACGTCGTAGCTCGCCCGGACCTCCGCGGGGAGCTTGAGCATGCGCACGAACATCGTCGGGACGAACTGCGCGTGGGTCACGCGGTGTCGCTCGATCAGGCGCAGCGTCTCCTCGGCGTCGAACTTCGGCATCATCACGGCGGCAGCGCCAACCCGGTTGACCGCCATCGTGTAGTTCACGCCCGCCGCGTGGTACAGCGGCGCCGGCGAGAGGTAGACGCTGTCGCCGGTCATCCCGTACCGGTGGAGCAGTGCTCCCTCGAGCACCGCCTGCGCCCAGGATCCGTTCTCGGTGGGGAGCGGACGGCGGATTCCCTTCGGGCGCCCGGTGGTGCCGGAGGAGTAGAGCATCTCCGAACCGTCCGACGGCGGCGCGAGCACACAGGCGGATGCCAACGCCGCGTCGTACGGCAGCCAGCCCTCCCACTCGGCACCGACGGCAATCCGAACCCCTACGCCCGCGTTGCGGTCGCGGAGGTCGGCGGCAAGCTGGGGCATCGAGGCGTCGATGAACAGCGCCCGCGCCTGACAGTCGTCGACGATGTAGGAGACCTCGTCGAACACGAGGTGGGTGTTGACCGGCACGTAGTACAAGCCGGAGAGCTGGCAGGCCCACGTCACCTCGAGGAACTCGCGCCGGTTCGGCAGCATCAACGCGACCGCATCACCGCGCCGCAACCCGGACTCGAAGAGCAAGCCGGCCACCTGCAGCGCTCGCCGGTGCAGCTCGCCGTAGGTGACCCGCTCGTCACCGGGTCCGAGCAGCGCGACGGCGTGAGGATGCCGGGCGGCGTGGTCGCCGATGTTCACGACTCGCCCTGCTCGTCGTCCTGAGCGATGAAGTCGCGCGGCTTGAGGTTGGACTGGATGAGCTCGGCGCGACGGGCCTGTACGTCGCTCGCGGCACCGACCAGGTTGGTGAGGATGTGGCTCACCTGAAGGTGGACGCGCATCCCCATGAGCTCCCACGCGCGTTTGACGTTGTTCTTGACCGCCATCAACGTCGTGAGCGGGATCTGGGCGATGCGCTGCGCCATCTCCTCGACGGTGGCCTCGAGCTCGTCGCGCGGGACGACCTTGTTGAGCAGGCCCCAGTCGAGGGCCTGCTGGGCGTCGAGGGTCGGCGCCAGGAGGAGCCAGTCCATCGTGCGATGCCAGTTCATGAGCAGCCAGGGCTCGATCATCGTGTGACCGCCGGGCTCGCCGAGGCTGCGCGCCAGCGGCATCTGGAAGTACGCGTCGTCGGACGCCACGCAGAAGTCGGTCAGCAGCCCGAGGTAGATCCCGCCGCCGATGCAGTAGCCGTGGATCGCCGAGATCGTCGGCTTCGGGAACTCCCAGAGATACAAGGTCGGCCAGAGGAAGAGGTCGGCGGTGCCCTTGTAGAGGCTTTCGAAGGTGTCACCGAAGTCGGGGTACGGCTTCTCGTCCGGCCCCCAGCGGGCGACGTGACCACCGCAGAAGCCGTTGCCGTTGGCCTTGATGATGACGACCTTGATCTCGTTGTCCCGGTCGGCCTCGTGCAAGCAGGCGTCGACCTCTTCGACCAGCGCGGCGTCCTTCGTGTTGGCCTTGTCGACGCGGTTGAGGATGATGCGCGCGATCGGCGGCTCGCGCTCGTAGATGACGGCCTGCATCTCCCGGCGCTCCACGTCGGCACCATATCCGCGCCCAAGATCACCGGACGTACGTGCACAGTGCAATGTTCCGAGCCGGTGGCGATCGGGTAGCACCCACCTGAGATGAAGACTGACCTTTCCGTCCCGCGCTACCACGCGCATCCGCACGCGCAGAACATCGACCTGAAGGCGCTCGAGGCCACGCTGCGAAGAGAGGTCCGCGGCGAGGTCCGCTTCGACGCCGGAGCGCGGGCGGTGTGGGCCACCGACGCCTCGAACTTCCGGATGCCGCCGCTGGGCGTCGTACAGCCACTCGACATCGAGGACATGATCGCCGCGGTCAACGCGTGCCGCGAGCACGGCGCCCCGATCACCAACCGGGGCGGGGGCACCAGCCTGTCCGGCGAGACGACGAACGTCGCCGTGATCATCGACTCGTCGAAGAACCTCAGGCAGATCTACGAGGTCAACCCGGACGAGCGCTACGCATGGGTCGAGCCGGGTGTCATCAACGACACGCTGCGCGAGGCGGCCCAGAAGCACCAGCTCGACTTCGGGCCCGACCCCTCCACCCACGACCGCTGCACGATCGGCGGCAACCTGGGCAACAACTCCTGCGGCGTGCACACCGTGATGGCGGGACGCACGTCGGACAACACGTTGGCCCTCGACGTCGTTCTCTACGACGGGACCCGCATGGAGGTCGAGTCCCGCTACACCGAGGACGAGATCGCCACGATCATCAACGCCGGCGGCCGCAAGGGCGAGATCTTCGCCAAGCTGCTCGACCTGCGCGACCGCTACGCCGAGGAGATCCGGCGTCGCTACCCGCCGATCCCGCGACGGGTCTCCGGCTACAACCTCGACTCGCTCCTGCCCGAGGCCGGCTTCAACGTCGCGTCGGCACTGGTCGGCACCGAGAGCACGTGCGCGACGATCCTCAAGGCGAAGCTCCGGCTGGTGCCGTGGCCGCGGCACCGCAGCCTGCTGGTCCTCGGCTACCCCGACATCGGCGAGGCGGGCGACCACGCGAGCGAGATCTTGAAGTTCGGCCCCACCGGGCTCGAGGCGATCGACAACGCGCTGATCAGGTACATGAAGCAGAAGGGCCGCAACGCCCACGAGATCGAGATGCTGCCGAAGGGCGGCAACTACCTGCTGGTCGAGTTCGGCGGCGACACCAAGGAAGAGGCCGACGAGCGTGCCCGCGCCTGCATGGCGGCGCTGAAGAAGGACAAGGACACGCCGGACATGAGCCTGTTCGACGATCCGTCGCAGGAGGAGAAGCTCTGGCAGGTTCGCGAGGGCGGGCTCGGCGCCGAGACGAGGGTCCCGAGCAGACCCCAGGCGTGGCCGGGGTGGGAGGACTCGGCGGTGCCGCCGGAAAAGGTCGGCGGCTACGTCCGTGAGCTCAAGGCGCTCTACCGCGAGTACGGGTACGACGCGGCGCTGTACGGGCACTTCGGTGACGGCTGCATCCACTCCTCGATCCCGTTCGACCTGGTGACGCCGGAAGGCGTCGCCGACTACCGGCGCTTCATCGAGGAAGCCTCCGACCTGGTGTTGCGCTACGGCGGTTCGCTGTCCGGTGAGCATGGCGACGGGCAGCAGCGCGCCGAGCTGCTCGAGAAGATGTTCGGCGCGGACCTGGTCCAGGCGATGCGCGAGTTCAAGGCCATCTGGGACCCCGAGGGCCGGATGAACCCGGGCAAGGTCGTGGACCCGATCCGGGTGTTCAAGGCCACCGAGAACCTGCGCCTGGGCAGCGAGTGGAAGCCCGCGACACCCGAGACCTACTTCGCCTTCCCCAACGACGGCGGGTCCTTCCAGTCGGCGACCTTGCGATGTGTCGGCGTCGGCAAGTGCCGGGTCGACGGCGGTCAGACGATGTGCCCGTCGTACCAGACCCTGAAAGAAGAGGAGCACTCCACCCGCGGCCGGGCGCGCGCGCTGTTCGAGATGCTCGAAGGCGAGGTCATCACCGACGGCTGGAAGTCAGACGAGGTCTTCGAGGCGCTCGACCTGTGCCTGTCGTGCAAGGGCTGCAAGAGCGACTGCCCGATCAACGTCGACATGGCCACCTACAAGGCGGAGTTCCTCGCGCACTACTACGAGGGCAGGCTGCGCCCGCGCTACGCCTACGCGATGGGCCTGATCATGTACGCCGCCCGGATCGGCGCGCGGGTCCCTGGCCTGGCCAACTTCGCCCTGCACGGGCCATTGGTCAACAAGATCCTGAAGAAGGCCGGCGGGGTGCATCCCGACCGCAAGGCCCCCTACTTCGCGCAGGAGACCTTCCGGGACTGGTTCGCGAAGCGGGAAAGGGTCAACGCGGGCAAGCCGCGGGTGGTGCTGTTCCCCGACACCTTCACCAACCACTTCCACACCGACGTCGCCAAGGCGGTGTGTGAGGTGATCGAGACTGCCGGCTTCGAGGTGACGATCCCGTCGAAGATCCTCTGCTGCGGCCGGCCGCTGTTCGACTACGGGATGCTCGGACGAGCTCGCAAGATGTTCGAGGACGTCCTCGAAACACTCGACGAGCAGATCACCGAGGGTCTGCCGATGATCGTGCCGGAGCCGTCCTGTGGTGCGTCGTTCCGCGACGAGCTCATCGAGATGCTGCCCAACGACCGGCAGGCACAACGGCTGCAGAAGCAGACCTACACCCTCGCCGAGTTCCTCCAGAAGTTCGCGCCGGACGCCGAGCTTCCGACCATCCCGCGCAAGGCGCTGGTCCAGAAGCACTGTCATCACCAGTCGGTGATGGGCTTCGACGCCGACAAGGATCTGCTCCAGCGGCTCGGCGTCGACGCCGACGTGCCGTCCACCGGGTGCTGCGGCCTGGCCGGGTCGTGGGGATTCGAGGCGGAGAAGTACCAGATCTCGATGGACTGCGGCGAGCGCGAGCTGTTCCCGAAGGTCCGCGACGCCTCACCGGACACCGTGTTGCTCGCGGACGGCTTCTCCTGCCGCACCCAGATCGAGCAGGGCACCGAGCGCCGCGCGCTTCACGTCGCCCAGCTGATCCAGGCGGCGCTGCCGGGCCGGGAAGGTCTGCCGGCCGAGCGGCCGGAGCGGTTCGGCGAGACGACGTCGCAGCCGGCCGGCGGGAAACGCGAAGCGGCGGCGGTGCTGGGGGTAGCGGCTCTGGGTGCGACCGCGGCCGGATTCGCGCTGCGGCGTCGCGCG
>JAICMG010000111.1 GCA_025929365.1 Frankiaceae bacterium | reverse complement strand
TGGCGCTCCACCGTGCCGTCTTGTGTCACCAAATCCACGGTCAACAGACGGTCAAACGATCTTCAGGCCCACGATCAAGATCGTTGATCATGGGCCTGACCTGCGGAAACGTAGTAGCGGGGGCAGGATTTGAACCTGCGACCTCTGGGTTATGAGTGTAGCCCCAGTCGAAATCAGGGCCTGTCAGTGCGTGTCAGTACCACCTAGTTTCCCTTGTGCGGCAACGGGTTGGGGGCCACTGGCTAGCACCGACCGGCACTGACCGGCAGCCACTGATTCTGGAACAAGCCTGGAATAGACGTCGGTTGCTCGTGCCATGATCGGTGCACCGGGAGGTCATGGCTATGTCTTACACCCGCACCAAGACAATCAAGAACGGATCGGTCCGCCACTACGCCGTCTACCTCGGGGCTGACGGCCGCTACCACGAAGAAGGCGGTTACAAGACCGAGAAGGAAGCGGCGAAGATCGCCGCGCAGCGGGAGCTCGAGGCGGCCCGCGGCGACTGGGCCTCCCCCATGGCCGGGCGAACCACCTTCGCCGACTACGTCGCCACGTACTACTGGCCGACCACCGAACATCTCGAGGTGTCGACCCGCACGGCCTACCGGTACTACCTGGACAAGCACTTCATCCCGCGGTTCGGGAAGCTGCCGATGCGGCGGATCAGTCCGACGATGATCCAGGCGTGGGTCAACGACGCGACCCGTGACGGGCTGTCAGCACGGTCGGCGGTGAAGTACCACGCCTTGCTGCACAAGATCTTCGCCCGTGCGGTCGTCGACCGGGTCATCCCGGTCAACCCGACGTCGCACACCGCGTTGCCGAAGGTCTTGATCAAGCCGAAGCAGATCATCACCGCCGACCAGTTCGAGGCCATCCTCGCCAAACTCCCGGCGCGCTACCGGATGATGGTGCTGCTCGCCATCGAGACCGGGCTGCGATGGGGCGAGTTGATCGCGCTGCGTCCCTGCGACATCGACCTCAAGACGCGCACGGTCATTGTTCGGCGCACGATCGTCGAAGTCGCGAAGAAGCATTCGCCAACCGGCGAGCGGTGCTTCGTCAAGGACTACCCCAAAGACGACGAACAACGGCGGGTTCAGATAGACGCGTCCACCTGCCAGCAGCTGAACGAACACATCGGCACCTACGAGGTCGACGACACGACACTGTTATTCACGTCCAGGGCCGGCACGCCGCTGTCACGGAACAACTTTCGAACCAAGTTCTGGGCACCGGCCGTGAATAGCGCGAAGATCGAGCAGAAGGTGACCTTCCACAATCTGCGCGCCGCGCACGCGTCCTGGCTGCTCGCCGGCGGCGCGGACATCATCGTCGTGCAAGAACGGCTCGGCCATCGGCGCATCACAACGACGCAGCAGTACACCGGCACGCTGCCCGACGCCGGCGACCGTGCGCTCGCCGCCTTTCGCAAGATCCGCTATGGCGCGGCAGCGCCCGAGACGAGCTAGTCAGTGGCCAGGGGCATGCTGGGTTCCCGCGCTAGGCCTGGTCCCCGCCAGTCGATGCAGAGTACGGCGGCGTCGTCGTTGAGTTCGGCACCGGTCGCTGCGAGAACTTCGGTCTTGAAGGCGTGAACGACGTCTCGAGGGTGCAGTGCAGCTGTCGCGATCACGGCTGCGGCGACGTCGAAGTCGGCTGATGAGGCGTTCCGCTCGAGGAAGCCGTCGGTGACGACGATCAGCCGGTCACCGGCTGCGAGCTGGAATGCCTGTTCACGGTAGGTCGAGCCTTCAAGGATTCCGAAGGGGACGTCAGCCTCCAGCTCCAGGCACTCCACGTCTCCGTCGCGCAGGCGGTAGGGCCGCGGGTGTCCAGCGTTGACGGCAACGCCCCGTCCAGTTTTCAGGTTCACCCGCAGGAGCAGACCGGTGACGAATTCGTTGTCTTGCGCGTAGGAGATCAGGGCGTTGTTCGCTTGTTGGGCTTGCTCGGCCAAGGTCACGTTGGCGCGCCTGCTGTTGCGCAAGCTGCCAAGGGCGAGCGTCGCGAGCTGGGCCGCCTTGACGTTCTGGCCCATCGCGTCGGTCATCGACACGTGCAAGGCGTTCCGATCGACGCTGTAGTCGAAGGTGTCGCCGCCGACGTGGCTGGCCGGCTCCAGCCAGCCGGCGAAGGTGAACTGCGCTGCCTCGCAGGTGAACGCCGACGGCAGGAGCCGTCGTTGGATCTCGGCCGCCAGCGAGAACGGGGCGCTGCGCTGGACGGACTCGAAGAGGTCGGTATGCCGGCGGCTGGCGATCACCACGTAGGCGAGCGCATGCACCGCCGACATCAACCGTTCGAGAAGGGCATCGTCTGGGCGCGGCGTGACGACGAGCTCGAGCACACCGAGCGCGTCACCGCGGTCAGTCACCGGCGCGAAGAGGCGATACCGGGGACCTTCGGGCACGACCTGAACAGATTGGGACACGAGCGCCCGTTGGTAGGGCGTCCCCTCCATGGGGACGGTCTCCACTTGAGGATGCGCCGCCCCGGCGTCCGCTCCTTCGATGTCCCGACGCACGAAGCGGATCACCGCGTCGCCGCTCAGGTCAGCGATGAGGAAGCTGACCTGCTCGGCACCGAGCATGGTGGCGGCGGCGTTGACCACCACCTCGACGGCGTCGACGGGGGCCGCGGAATCAACCATCTTCAGGATGGGCTCCAGCCGCGACAGGGTCCCGGGCCCCTCCGCCGTGACCGTGTCCGCTTGCTCGACGAGCTCGGTGGTCGCCAGGTCAGAGGCGTCATCGAGCGTGGCCGTGTCCAGCGTGCCGCGGATCACTTCGTGCGCGACGTCGGCGAGTCGAAGCTGGTGGTTACGAGCGTGGGTCAGCAACCGGGTGAACGCGGCCTCGACATCGAGACCTTCGCGCTCGGCGACCACCCCTTTGGCCTGTTCGATCGCGATCCGGCTGTGCAGAGCGTGGTGGAGCTGCGCGTTCACCAGCTGCGTTTCCACGGCGCTGCGGTGCTGCAGGATGGCGACGGTCGCGACGTCGGCAAGAGCCTGGGCCGCGTCCAGGTCACCCTGGCTCATCTCAGTCGACTCGCGGTGGAAAAGATTGAGGGCACCGATGACGGACCCGCGCACCCGCAGCGGCAGGGCTTGCACCGAGCGGAACCCCGCCTGCACGGCCTCGACGGTGAACCTCGGCCAGCGACCGCCAGCGCTGGTGAGGTCCTGGTTGAGCACTGCCTGACCGGTGCGATAGCAGTCCAGGCATGGCCCTTCTTGGGACTGCAGTTCGAACAACTCCAGCACTCGCATGGCGGCGCTAGATGACGCCATCACCCTCAGGTCGCCGTCAGGGGCCACCAGCATCAACCCGGCTGCGTCGACGTCCAGGACCTCGACGCAGCGGTCGGCGAGGCGAGTGAGCAGTTCCACCACGTCGAAGTCGCCGACGAGGGTGTCGGCCAACTCGACCAGCGTGGTGGCCAGCATCGCTTCTCTAGCCATTGGATCTCCAGTCCCCTCGGCGGCGGCTCGGTAGCCGCGCCTGGCCCGGAGTTCGGCCCTCGCTCACGGTACGCCCACAGTGAGGCGCCTGCGGGACGCTGCCGTGGTCGGGCAGTCTCACAGCGTCGGGTCCCGTTCGCCGCTGCTCTCGTCGAAGTGCAGCCTGCGCTCCACCACGTCACGGGCCACCTCAGTCAGGGACCGACCGTTGCCGAAGGCATACGCGCGCAGACGCACCAGGGCCTGCCCGACGCTGACGTGCAGTTGCGCGGACACCATGCCCGATGCCTGGTGAACCACGTATTGGAAGTCCGCGTCGGCTTCCAGTTCGACGGCCAGCCCCCCAGGGGGTGCGTTCGCCTGCAACACCAGCAGGGCCTGGGCGGCGACATCAGCCATGACGAGGGCATCGGCGTGCTGCTCGTCGCCGAGCGGTCCCGGTCGATCGCAGTAGAGATTGAGCGCGCCGAGACGCACCGCCCCCACCTGCAACGGAAACCCGAAGATCGCCCGCACGCCCGCCTCGAGCGCGGGACCAGTGAACGCGAGCCACCGTGACGCTGCCGGGTCGGCAAGGTCAGGTTCAAGCACCGGCCGGTCCAGGTGATACGCGTCCACGCACGGACCCTCCCCGAGGTCGTACTGCAATTGCTCGATGGCCGCGCTCACCTCGTTGGTCGAACACACCGACCCGCGCGCCACATCCCCGGACATCAACATGATCCCCGCGCCGCTGACGCCGGTAACCTCGGCGCAGACCTGGCACAGATGCTTGGTCTGCGACTCCGGCGCTCCGTCGACGACCAGCCGGGCGAGGATGCGGGCGCGCCGCTCACCCATGACTGCTCACCGCGGGCCGAACGCTGAGCGCTGCCATTGCCTTCTCGTCATTGCCGACCTCGGTGTCAGGTCCTCTCCCGCGCACGGGCTTTGCCGCGGTGCCGCCGTAGCTGAGTGATCCGCGCGGCACCGACACCACCGACGATCACAGCGCCGCCGAGCGCCGCGATCAACAAGGCAACGGCAAGCGAGACATACGCGTTCGCACCGAGGAAGCTGATCTTCACCGATCGCGCATTTTGCACGAGGAAGATCACCAGCAGGATCAACGCGATGCTGGCGATGACCAGACCTGTGTGCAGGCTGCTCAGTCGGGTGGGTCGCTGACGCCCCGTCTCGCCACGGCCGGGCTTGGGATCGGAAACCGGCGGCTCGGTCTGCACGCTCGGCGACGCGAGTTCGGTGTCGGCGATGGGTCGGGTCATCCTTGACTGCTTCCTTGACTGCTTGCCCGCGGCTGTGCGGTGGGACGAAAGCGGCGAGGGAGCACAAGGTCCGGATGAAACCAGGCGCGCTATGTGGGTTCCAGCATCCCACGAGGCGACCGGAAAGGCGAGGCGCTGACGTGGTGGCGGACCGGAGATCGGCGCGTGTCGCGTTAACAACCCGCAACTGGCCTATCGAACTCCACCCAGACCGACTTCCCCCCGGCTTCCGCCTCGACGCCCCAACGACTGCCCAGCACCGTCACGATCCGTAGCCCGCGACCACCAACCATTTCCCCCGCATCGTCCTGCTCGGCAAGTACCGGCGAGGCCGGCTCGTCATCACGCACCTCGAGACGAACAACGTCCGCAACCAAGAACAAGGCGACCTCTGCCTTCGACGGGGCGTACTTGATCGCGTTGGTGACCAGCTCGCTAGTCACCACGACGATGTCATCGACAAGACCGTTCCTGACGCCCAACGTCGCGAGCTTCGCCCGGACGAAGTCGCGGGCCGTCCGCACTTTGGGTGCCTCCGTCGACAGCGACAGCACCGGCCCACTGTCGAAGCTCACGCATGTGACATACCCCTCCGTCTCTGCCCCAGACGAATGCCGACACCCTGACATCATCGTCGTGCAGGAGCGGCTCGGGCACCGTCGTATCACCACGACCCAGCAGTACACCGGAACGTTGCCCGACGCCGGCGACCGTGCGCTCGCCGCGTTCCGCAAGATTCGCTACGGCACGACCGCGCCCGAAACCAGTTAAGTCCCGCGTCACGGCGAGAAGCGGTAACCCATTCCCGGTTCGGTGAGCAGTTGCCGGGGCCTGGAAGGGTCGCGTTCGAGTTTGCGACGGAGTTGGCCCATGTACACACGCAAGTAACTCGAGTCCGGATGATCGGCTGGCCCCCACACGGCGGCAAGCAGTTGGCGTTGGCTGACGAGCTTGCCTGGATGACGCACCAAGACTTCGAGCAGCTTCCACTCCGTCGGCGTCAGGCGTACGGTCACGGACTCGCCGGACTCTCTGTCTGGTCCTGTGACTAATTGGCTGGCGAGGTCGATCGTGTAGTCGCCGATGACCACCTCTGGTTGGTCCTCACCGCGGATGGATCGGCGGGAGAGTACCCGCAGCCGTGCGAGGAGTTCGTCCATCGCAAAGGGCTTGGTCACATAGTCGTCGGCTCCGGCGTCGAGCGCCTGGACCTTCTCTCGGCTCTGGGTGCGACCGCTGAGGATGAGAATGGGCACGTCGGTCCAGCCACGAAGTCCGCGGATGACCTCGCCGCCGTCGAAGTCGGGAAGGCCCAGGTCGAGGACGACGAGATCCGGAGGTTGTTGGGCTGCGGCGCGCAACGCCTCCTTGGCGGTGGCGGCGGTGATCACCTCGTAGGACCGGGCGCGCAGGTTGATCTGTAGAGCCCGCAGGATCTGCGGTTCATCGTCGACGACGAGGATGCGCGTCATGTGAGAGCTCGGGTCGACGGGTCGGGTGTCGACGTCGAGCCAACAGTCGGCAGCCTGACGACCATGGTGAGTCCGCCGCCGGGGGTTGGATTCGGCGTCAGCGAGCCACCCATCGCCTCGATGAGCCCGCGCGACAGCGCAAGGCCTAGGCCGACGCCGGAGTCCGCGGCGGTGTCGCCGAGCCGCTGGAAGGGCGCGAAGATCCGCTGGTAGGACTCGGGCGGTACTCCCGGGCCGTGGTCGGTGACCTGCAGCTCGACGTGCTGGCCGTCCGCGTGAGCAGTGACGGTTGGTCGGCTACCGGGCGCATGGCGAAGCGCGTTGCCGACCAGGTTCCCAACGACCCGCTCGAGCAGTACCGGATCGGCGCAGACCTCCGGGAGCGTGTCGGGGACCTCGATGACGACCGCGTGTCCTGCCTCGCCGAGGTCGTCGAGCGCCCGTGGCACGACCTCTTCGAGAGCGACGGGCTGCAGCAGTACGGCGAGCGCACCGGCTTGCAGCCGGCTCATGTCGAGTAGGTTCTCGACCAGCCGGGTGAGCCGGTCCAAGGACTCCTCGGCCGTGGCGAGCAACTCGGCCTGTTCATCGGCGGACCAGGCAACTTCGGTGCTCCGCAGGCTGGTTACCGCGGCCTTCGCCGACGCCAACGGCGTGCGGAGGTCGTGGCTGACGGCCGCCAGCAGAGCAGTACGGGTTCGGTCCGCCGCCGCCAAGCTGTCCGCGGCGCGCGTGGCCTGATCGACCTGGCTCCTCCGGGATGCAGCGAGGTCGACCAGCGAGCTCACCGCGGCAGCGACCACGGCGAACACGGCCACCGCCAGCGCGTCGTTGCGGTCAGCAATCTTCAAGGTGTAGTGCGGGTCGGTGAAGTAGTAGTTGAGCAGCAGGCTCCCGGCGATGGCTGCGACGATCCCGGGCAGCCAGCCGCCGACGAGGGCGACGATCACCACGCCGAGCAGAACCACGAGCATGTCGCTAGGCAGCGTGAGGGAGCTGCGGAGCTGGGCGAGCAAGGCGACCAAGCCCGGCAGGAGCCCAGCAGCGAGCGCCAGCCCGGCCCATCGCCGACGGCCAGACACCCCGGTGTAGCGCTGCACGGGATCAGTGTCGCCGGTCCGGCCGCGGTCTGCCCGTGAAGAACGCGTGAGGAATCGGCTGGGCACCGTAAGGCTTGCGTGAGGACTCGCCCAACCACGACCGGGCGGACCTTCACTGAGCTTGTGCCCGCCACCAAGACTGAGTCGCCGCCGCAGCCGCACGCACCGCGTCAACCTGAGGCGAGCGAACCACGGCCGCGTGACAACCCGCCGCTCGCTGTGTTCATGCCGCTGAACGGGTTCCTTGTTCTGCTGGCCTTGGCCGCCATCCTCGACCCCACGCGCGGGCGGCTGCCCGCGAGCGCGTCGCTGGCGATCTTCGCCGCTGTGGTCGCCGTGTGCGCGTGGCTGTCAACACCGGGCGTCGCGATTCTGCTCGCGAGCTGCGCGTGGCTCGACTACGACGGCTTCGTCGTCGGTCGGCAAGGCGTCCTGTCTTGGCATGGCAGCGCGGACCTGGTGCGGATCGTCGTCCTGGCCGCATCGGCCGTCGTAGTCCTCGCCAGCAGGCATCTTCTCGGTCAGCGCGGACGGAGCCGGTAATGCTCGACTTCGTTAGCCGACTTTTCGTCGGCCGGCCGATGCGCACCGCGCAGCTCGAGGACACACTGTTGCCCAAACGGCTGGCACTTCCGGTCTTCGCCAGCGACCCGATTTCGTCGGTCGCCTATGCCACTGAGCAGATCCTGCTGGTCCTCGCCGCTGGCGGCGCCGCGTACATCACCTTCTCCAAGTGGGTCGCCGGCGTCATCGCGGTGCTGCTGCTCGTCGTGGTGCTGTCCTATCGGCAGACCTGCCACGCCTACCCCAACGGCGGCGGCGCCTACATGGTGAGCAAGGCCAATCTCGGCACCCGGCCGTCCCTCATCGCGGCGAGCGCGCTGCTTGTCGACTACGTGATGACCGTGGCCGTGTCCGTGGTCGCGGGAGTGCTCGCGATCACCTCCGCGGAACCGCGGCTCGCGCACCTGGCCGTGGAGATCTCGGTCGCCGCCGTGGTCGTGCTCACCGTGCTGAATCTGCGGGGTGTCCGCGAGTCGGGCCGGATCTTCGCGATCCCCACCTACGCGTTCATCCTCGGCGTCGGGCTGCTGTTCCTCGTCGCTGCCGCGCGATCCGTGTTCGGTGACGGGATTCCTGACGCCACCACCGCGAACGAGCAGCTGCACCGGACCGTGCACGTCGGCGGGGTCTTCACGCTCATGCTGGTGTTGCGGGCGTTCGCTTCGGGATGTACGGCGCTGACCGGTGTCGAGGCCATCAGCAATGGCGTGCCGTCCTTCCGCAAGCCGAAGGCGAAGAACGCCGCCGACACTTTGATGATCATGGCCGTGATTGCCCTCACCATGTTCGCCGGCGTGACCGCGCTCGCATTGTCCATTCATGCCAGGGCGCAGCCGGATGGCAACCCGTCGGTCATCTCCCAGCTGGCCGCGTCGGTGTTCGGCGCGCACGCGCCGCTGTTCTACTTCTTCCAGGCCGCGACCGCGGGGATCTTGATCCTCGCTGCGAACACTGCCTACAACGGCTTCCCGGTGTTGGCGTCGATCCTGGCCCAGGACCGGTTCCTGCCCCGTCAGCTCTACAACCGCGGTGACCGGCTCGCGTTCAGCAACGGCATCTTGTTGCTGGCGGGGTTCGCGATCGCGCTGATCATCGGGTTCGACGCGAACATTGACAAGCTCATCCAGCTCTACATCGTCGGCGTCTTCACCTCCTTCACCCTCAGCCAGTCAGGGATGATCGTGCACTGGCGGCGCCAACTCGCCGAACCCGCTGACCGCACCCAACACGCGCGGATGCGCCGCGCGCAGCTGATCAACGGCACTGGGGCGATTGCCACCGCCGTGGTGCTCGTTGTGGTCACGATTACCAAGTTCACCCACGGTGCCTACATTGCCATCGCCGCCATGGTGGGCCTGTTCTTCCTCATGCAACGGATCCACCGGCACTACATCCGTGTCGCCCAGGAGATCGCCGTCGCCGACAACGAGATCCCGCTCAAACCGGCGAGCAACCACGCCATCGTCCTCGTCGGCGCCGTCACCCTGCCAGTCCTGCGCGCCATCGGCTACGCCAAGGCCACCCGACCGAGCAACCTCGAAGCGCTGACCGTCGCGGTGAACAAGGACGATGCCGACAGCATCCTCGAGGACTGGAAGCGCCACGCCGTCGACGTACCCCTAAGAATCCTGGACTCGCCGTACCGGGAGATCACGCGACCGGTCATCGACTACGTCAAGAACCTGCGCCGCAAGAGTCCCCGCGATGTCGTCACCGTGTTCATCCCCGAGTACGTCGTTGGCCGCTGGTGGGAACACCTGCTGCACAACCAAAGCGCACTACGCCTCAAAGGCCGACTCCTCTTCCAACCTGGCGTCATGGTCACCAGCGTCCCCTGGCAACTCCGATCATCCGAAACACGAGCCGACTGGCTCGGCGAAGCTACGTCCAGTGCCCGGGACTCATCAGACCCGGTGGCCAGCCGCGAGCCGGACCCTGGAAAACGCACGACACCGGTGCGCTAGACCTCGCGACCTCTGGGTTCAAAATGACGGCGACTTCCGCCACCCCTGCCACGCGGATTCCGGTCGTTGCCGTTCGGTGCCAGCGCAACCGCGCTCCACGCTCGACCTGTCAATCTCCGGGACCCGCGCGACGTTCGCTGACCGGTTCCTGCCCGACATGATCGTTTAGATCGCGGTCCTACGCCGGGGGCGGCCTTTGGCGTTGGCGAACGCGCCGAGCTCGCGGGAGCGGTCGTGGCGGATCGGGTGGACCCGGATCACCTGGCCGTCTTTGGACAGCTGCACCGACCCGGCGACGATCGCCACGTCGACCGACTGCCGGGCCCAGCGCATCCCGACCCGATAGGGGGTGCCGGCGAAGCTGACCGACCCGCCTCCATCGACGATCCGGGTCACCATCAGCCCCACGGTGGCGTCCCGAGCCCGGCGCTGCACCGGCAGCCGCGGCCGTCCGACGACCCGGTCGAGCTGGTCCGGCTTGAGCCGCTGCGCATGCGTCGCGACCAGCACGCCGGCATGGAAGACCTCGACCAGGCCGTG
>JAICMG010000135.1 GCA_025929365.1 Frankiaceae bacterium | reverse complement strand
GTCGAGTTGCCCAGCGACTTGCTCATCTTCGTGCCGCCGGTGTTGATCATCCCGTGGTGCATCCAGAACCGCACGAACTCGTCACCGACCGATGCGGACTGCGCGAGCTCGTTCTCGTGGTGGGGGAAGCGCAGGTCGCGACCTCCGCCGTGGATGTCGAACACCGGGCCGAGGTACTTCGTCGCCATCGCAGAGCACTCGAGATGCCAGCCGGGGCGCCCCGGACCCCACGGCGTGTCCCACGAAGGCTCGCCCGGCTTGGCGCCCTTCCACAACGCGAAGTCGAGGGAATCGCGCTTCGCCCCCGTGTCGGCACTCGCCTGCATCGCGTCCGGCTGCTGGTTGGACAGCTCGCCGTACGACGGCAGCGAGCGGACGTCGAAGTACACGTCACCGCCCGCGGCATAGCCGTGGCCGGCATCGAGGATGCGCTGGATCAGCGCGAGCATCTCCGGAATGTGTCCGGTCGCCCTCGGCTCGCCGGTCGGGCGCAGGCAGTTCAGCTCGTCGTACGCGTCCTCGAACTGCCACGTGACAGCTGTCCCGAGTTCCCACCACTCGACGCCCTGGGCGGCGGCGTTGGTGATGATCTTGTCGTCGATGTCGGTGACATTCCGCACGTGCTTCACGGTGTAGCCCGAGGCCTCGAGCCATCGGCGCAACACGTCGAAGGCGACCGCCGACCGGATGTGGCCGAGATGCGGCGCCGACTGCACGGTCGCTCCGCAGACGTACATCGTCACGACGCCGGGCGTGAGCGGCTCGAAGTCGCGAACCTCGCGCGTTCGAGTGTCATAAAGCCGCAGCGCCATAGGGCGCAAGACTACGGAAGAGCTAGACGGACTCGACGAGCATGGCGAGGCCTTGGCCGACGCCGATGCACAGCGTCGCGAGGCCGCGGCGGGCGCCCTCGCGCTCCATCCGGCCGAGCAGGGTCACCATCACGCGCGCGCCCGAGCACCCGAGCGGATGACCGAGCGCGATGGCCCCGCCGTCGGCGTTGACCGTGTCGAGGTCGAGGCCGAGGCGTCGTACGCCGGCCAGCACCTGCACCGCGAACGCCTCGTTGATCTCCACTGCGCCGAGGTCGCCGACCGACCATCCGGTCCGACCGAGCACCTTCTCGGTCGCCACGACCGGGCCGAGCCCCATCACCGACGGCGGGACGCCACCAGCCGCCGCCGACACGATCCGCGCCCGCGGGGTCAGCCCGTGGCGCGACACCGCAGCCTCGCTGGCCACGATCACCGCAGCGGCGCCGTCGGACAACGGCGACGACGACCCGGCCGTCACCACGCCGCCGTCCCGGAACGCCGGCTTCAGCGTGCCGAGCCGCTCGAGACTCGTGTCGGCGCGGGGACCCTCGTCTGCTGTCACCGGCCCGGTGCCGGTGTCGACCGCGACCAGCTCCGCGTCGAAGCGGCCGTCCTTGATGGCTGCCGTGGCTCGCTCGTGCGAGCGCAGCGCGAAGGCGTCGGAGTCCGCACGGGTGATCCCGTCGAGCGCGGCAACCTCCTCGGCCGTCTCACCCATCGGGAGCGTCGCCTTGCCGGAGTCGAGCGCGCGCATCTTCGGGTTGACCAGCCGCCAGCCGAGCGAGGTGTCAGCGACCTCACCTGGCCGCGCCCACGGCGTACCGGGCTTCGCCATCACCCACGGCGCCCGCGTCATCGACTCCACTCCGCCCGCAACGACGACGTCCGCCTCACCCACTCGCACCGCGTTCGCGGCGGAGCTGATCGCCTGCAACCCACTGGCGCACAACCGGTTGACGGTGAAGCCCGGCGTCGACGTCGGCAGGCCCGCCAGCAACACGGCCATCCGCGCCACGTTGCGGTTGTCCTCACCGGCTTGGTTCGCGGCACCGAACACGACCTCGTCGATCGCGTCATCGGGCACGCCGGCACGCGTGACGACCGCACGTACGACGAGCGCGGCGAGATCGTCCGGGCGTACGCCGGCGAGCGCGCCGCCGTACTTCCCCATCGGAGTGCGGACACCGTCGACCAGGAAAGCTTCCACGAAGGCAGTGTCCCCTAGGCAGGCAGCAGCAACGCCGTCGCGACCGCGGCCAGCCCTTCACCTCGACCGGTCATGCCGAGGCCGTCGGTCGTCGTCGCGGACAGGGACACCGGTGCGCGCACGGCCTCCGAGAGCACCGCTTCGGCCTCGTCCCGGCGCGGCCCGAGCTTCGGGCGCTCGCCGATCAGCTGCACCGCGACGTTGCCGATCGTCCATCCGGCTTCGGTCACGCGACACGCGATCTCGGTCAGCAGGACGACACCGCTGGCGCCCTTCCATTTCGGGTCGTCGGTGCCCAGCTGGCTGCCGAGATCCCCCATGCCGGCCGCCGACAGCAGGGCGTCGCAGGCGGCATGCGCGACGACATCGCCGTCGGAGTGCCCGGCCAGCCCTCGCTCGCCCGGCCAGTCGAGGCCGGCGAGCGCAAGCTCCCGGTCAGCGGCGAAGGGATGGGCGTCCGCACCGATCCCGATCCGAGGTGTGGTCACCGTGCAGCCTTCGCGGCAGGCGCCATCTGCGTGATGTCGCCGAAGACCAGCCTGCCGTTCGCGGTGACGACGATGCTGGTGACCCGCACCGTCACATCCTCGCCGACGAGCGACTGGCCCTTGTCCACGACCACCATCGTCCCGTCGTCGAGGTACCCGACGCCCTGACCGGGCTCCCGGCCGGGCTTGCTCACCTGCACCGTGACGTCCTCGCCGACGATGACGGGCGGCCGCAGCGCGATGGACAGCGCATGCAGGTTGAGCACCGACACCCCGGACGTCGTCGCTGCCTTGGCCAGCGCGCTGTCGAGGGTGAGCAGCGCGAGGTCTTCTTCCAGACACGTACGCAGCAGCTTCTCGTCTACCTCATCGACATCGGGCTGCGGGTCGGGACGGACATCGAGGTCGACGAACGGCTCCCGACGCAGCGTCTCGAGGACGTCGAGTCCCCGCCGCCCGCGTGACCGACGCAATGGATCGGCGAGCTTGCTGAGGCGGTCGAGCTCGTCGAGCACGGGCTGGATCACGATGACCTTGCCGTGCAGGAAGCCGGCGCGCACCACATCGACGATGCGGCCGTCGATCGCGACCGAGGTGTCGAGCAGCTTGACCAGCGCCGAGCCGGCCGGACGGCGCGGCATCACTCCCGTGCGCAAGCCGATGACGGCGAGCACCTCGTCGCGCTTGGCCGCGGCCACCCGGAAGCCGAGGTAGCCGAACAGCACGATGAGGATGCCGAACAGCGACGCGGCGAGCGCGACGCTCGGGATGAAGAACAGCGGCCAGCCGATGGCGAGGCCGATGAAGGCCGCGACGAGACCGCCGAACGAGCCCGCGAGCAGGGTGTCGGCCGAGACCTCCCGCAGGACCGCCTCGGTGCGGTCGGCGGCGCCTGCCGCGGTCCGGCCGAGGATGCCGCCGACGACGTACCCGACGCCCGACCCGACGATGACGCCGAGCGCGGCACCTCGGAACGGGCCGAGCTTGACGTTGTGGAGATGGTCGCTGAGCTGGCCGATCTCGACGCCCAGGCCGATGAAGAAGACCACGATGAGCAGCCGGAGCAGCTCGACCAGTGAGCCGGGCGCACGGCGACGCCTAGCGACGCGAGGGGGGCTCACCCGGTGATTCTCGGTGCTTCCAGCGCGCAACTACCAACCCAAACGGCCTAACGACGGTGACTCCCTGCCCAACGCCGCGGATCGTGGCGATCGGCGTGGATGAGATGCAAGGCGGCGGAGGATGCCGGTAGTGGGCTACCGGCACCGGACGCCAACGCCGCAGATCGCCACGCCGGCGCCACGATTACGCCGAAAGGACCTCGTCGAGGAGTGCCTCGGCCTTGTCCTCGTTGGTGCCCTCGGCGAGAGCGAGCTCGCTGACCAGGATCTGGCGAGCCTTCGCCAGCATCCGCTTCTCACCGGCGGACAACCCGCGCTCGCGGTCCCGGCGCCACAGGTCCCGGACGACCTCCGCGACCTTGTTCACGTCACCGGACGCGATCTTCTCGACGTTGGCCTTGTAGCGGCGGGACCAGTTGGTCGGCTCCTCGGTGTGGGGGGCCTTGAGGATCTCGAAGACCCGCTCGAGTCCGTCTGCTCCGACGACGTCACGGACGCCGACGTACTCGGCGTTGTCGGCGGGGACCCGGACCGTGAGATCGCCCTGGGCGACCTTGAGCACGAGGTAGGTCTTCTCCTCGCCCTTGATGGTCCTGGTCTCGATTGCTTCGATGAGTGCCGCCCCGTGATGGGGGTAGACGACAGTCTCGCCGACCGTGAACGTCATGTGCATTTATCCCTTCGCTGACGCTCAAGAATATCACGCAACGAGGACGCGCCGACGCGACCAAAACTGGCAAAACCGCAGGTCAGAGCCTTGATAGATGGCGAGAGAGGGCTTGACAGGAGGGCCCCGACCATGCATGTCGCCGCCCCTCGACAGGACGGGTTGCACGTTGCGGACAGCGGCGGATACTGAGGCCATGCGGGACGACGACGACCGTCCGCGGGATGCGGCGCTGGCCGACGTCGTCGTGCCCGACGACATCCGCGACCTTGCGCGCGACGTCGCGGCCTACCACCGCGAGGTACGACGCGCCGAGCGGGCCCGGCGGCTGCGGCAGCTGCTCGCTCGCCGGGGTGCCGTCCCGACGATCGTCGTCGCCGTCGCCGCGTTGCTCGCGGCGCTGGTCGCCGGACTGCTGGCGGTCATGGCTCCCCGCACCGTCATCCGGGCACCCGAAGCCGCGCCGCTCGCCGCGCCTGCCGCGGCGCCCGGCGCGCAGGGTGGCCTGCTCCCGTCCACGACGTTGATCGGGCCGAACGGTGCGGTCAACACCCGGCAGCCGGCCCTGCGCCCGGCCGTCTTCGCGCTGGTCCCCGTGGGCTGCCACTGCCGCACCCTGCTCAACAGCCTCTCAGGTCAGGCGTACGGAGAAGGACTACAGCTCGCTGTGGTCGTTCCCGCCGCGTCAGACCCCACGGCGGCGTCTCTCGTCAGCCCGCGGATCGGAAACGCGTCGGTCTACTACGACGCACCCGCCACCCTCGCCGGGACGATCGGCAGGACTCACGGCATCACGGTCGTCGTCGTCTACCGCGACGGGACGATCTACTCGATCCAGCGCGACGTCACGGATTCGGCGGACGCCTCGCTCGACGCTGCGCTGCAGACCATGCTGCTGGCCGACCGGCCCTAGGAGCGCACCGTTCGCCGACGCCGGGTCACCGGCCTGGTCCTCGCTACCCACCCGCTGCCGTGCGTCGCGGTCAGCGCGTTCGTCACCGCGATGGGACTCGCCGCCGACCTCGGGGCCCGGGCCGTACTGCTCGGCACCGCGGTGCTGTGTGGGCAGCTGTCCGTCGGCTGGTCGAACGACGCGATCGACGCCCCTCTGGACATCGCCGCTGCGCGGCGGGACAAGCCCATCGCACTCGGGCAGGTCGACCGCCGGCTCGTGGCGACGTGCGCCGCGGCCGCGCTGCTCGGCGACATCCCGCTGTCGCTGGCAGTCGGCACCCGGCCGGGCCTGCTCCACCTCGCGGCCGTCGCCCTCGCCTGGTCCTACAACCTCGGGCTGAAGCGGACGCCGGCGAGCCCCTTGCCGTACGCCGCCGCGTTCGGGCTCGTGCCGGTCGTCGTCGCTGCCGCGAAGCCCGGATCCCCGTCACCCCGCGCCGCGTTGGTGGTCGCGGGCATCGCCTGCGGCATCGCCGCACACTTCGCCAACACCGTCGGCGACACCGCGGAGGACGCCCTGACCGGCGTGCGGGGACTGCCGCAACGACTCGGCCCGGCCCGGTCGACGGTGGTCGCCGGCGGGTTCATCGCTGCCGCCGCGGTCGCCGTTCTCGTCGCGGTCGGCCCGCGGCCACTGCCCGTGGCCGCCGCCGTCATCGACGTCGCGCTCGCCGCGTCCATTCCGTCGCTGCTGCGCGGTCCGGCGGCCCGACGCCGTGCCTTCCGGCTCGTGATCGCCGCGGTCGCCGTGCTGGTCGTCGCCTTCGTCGTAGCGGGCGGCTCGAAGCTGACCTGACACGCCTCAGTAGGCTGGCTGAGCCTTACCGCCGGACTGCCGAGGAGTTTGCGTGATCGTCCGTCGCGCTTTGCGCGCCAAGAAACAGCGCGCCATGGACGCCGTTGGGCAGCGCTCGATTGTATTCGCTGTGCTCGCACTAGCGACACCCGTTCTCGCCGGGTGCGGCATGGAAGCCAAGGACGAGACCAGCAAGGAGCACGCGGCGATCCAGGCCGCCTCCAACCACATCGGCGCGATCCGGATCCGCAACGCGTTCATCACCTCGGTGCCCGGGCCCGGTCAGACCACGAAGACCGGTGCGACTCGCTCCTACCTCGTCGTCACGCTGGTCAACGACGGGAGCACGCCCGACACCTTCACCGGGGTCTCCACCGGTCTCGGCATCTCGGTGCTCAATCCCGGCGCGGCCGCCACGGTCGGGACGTCCGGCGTGCCGCTGCCGCCGGGCGTGGTCGTGCAGATCAGCGAGCCGGAGATCAACCCGTCCGCGCCGACGCTCGTGATCAGCGGGACGAGCCCTGTGGTCGGCACGACGGAGCCGGTGAGCTTCATGTTCGCGAAGGCGGGGACGACCCGTCAGCTCGCGGTGCCGGTGGTCGAGCCGGGCGGCAGTCTCACCCCGACCCGGGTGATCCCCACCGACCAGGTGACGCCAACCCCACCGATCGCCTAGCGGCCCTGGTTGGCCACCGCTTCGGCCGCGGCTTCGGCTGCTTCCGGGTCCAGGTAGCTGCCGCCGGTCTTGACCGGGCGCATCGCTTCGTCGAGCTCGTAGTAGAGCGGGATGCCGGTCGGGATGTTCAAGCCCACGATGTCCGCGTCGCTCACCCCGTCGAGATGCTTGACCATCGCGCGCAGCGAGTTGCCGTGCGCGACGACGAGCACGGTCTTGCCCTCGCGTACGTCCGGCACGATGGCGTCGTCCCAGTAGGGCAGCAGCCGTAGGACGACATCGGCGAGACACTCGGTGCGCGGCACCAGGTCGCGCGGCAACGAGGCATATCGCGGGTCGCCGACCTGCGAGAACTCGTCGTCGTCCGCGATCTCCGGCGGGGGCGTGTCGTAGGACCGACGCCACACCATGAACTGGTCATCGCCGTACTTCTCGCGCACCTGTGCCTTGTTCTTTCCCTGCAGCGCGCCGTAATGACGTTCGTTGAGCCGCCAGCTGCGACGCACGTCGACCCACTGCCGGTCACAGGCCAGCAGGGCGTCGTTGGCCGTGACGATCGCGCGCTTCAGCAAGGACGTGTGCAGGACGTCCGGCAGCAGATCTTGCTCGGCGAGCAGCTCGCCGGCCCGCACGGCCTCAGCCGAGCCCTTCTCGGTCAGCCCGACGTCGACCCAGCCGGTGAAGAGGTTCTTCGCATTCCACTCGCTCTCGCCGTGGCGAAGCAGCACCAGCCGACCCGTCGCGTTCATCGCTGCTGATTGTCGTCGGTCAGGCGGGGCGACCGGTTGGCGGGCTCGGCGAAGTGCGCGAACGCCTGCAGGTTCGCCAGCGACTCGCCCCGCTTCACGCGCCAGTCCCACTCCTTCTCGATCGACGTCCGGAAGCCGAGCTCGAGGGCGCTGTCGAACGACTCATCCGAGGCAGTGAGGACGGCACCGAGGATGCGATCGATCTCCTCCGGCTCAACGGCCGACAGCGGGAGCCGGCCGGTGAGGTAGACGTCACCGAGCACGTCGACGGAGAACGCCACCGCGTAGAGCTTCGCGTTGCGCTCGAGCAGCCACCGCCAGAAACGTTCCTCGTTCTCATCGGGCTTGCGGCAGAAGAACGCCTCGACATGAAGCGAGTGCTCGCCGATCACCAGCCACGTCATCGTCGCGAGCTTGTGCGTTCCGGGGAGCTTGACGAAGAACGATCCGGTGGCCGGCTCGTCGAACTCCAGCTCGCGGTCGGTCAGCGTGTCTCGAAGCACCCGCGCGAGGGCCGCCTTTTCGGTGCTCACAGTTGCGAGTAGACCTCAAGAACCCGGTCGACGGTCGCGTCCCAGCCGAACGCCGCCGCATGCGCGACGGCACCTTGTGCCAACGCCGCCTGCCGCGC
>JAICMG010000176.1 GCA_025929365.1 Frankiaceae bacterium | reverse complement strand
GCCCACGCGATCGCTGGCGAGCTCGTTGAGCCGCGTGGTGAGCCGCTCGGCCAGACGCCGGGAGTTGGCGAAGACGATCGTCGAGCGATGCGCGTCGATGAGCGAGGCGATCCGGTCGTCGAGCAGCGGCCACATGCTCGACGTGTCGGTGCCCGGCTCGGTCATGTCCTCGGCGGGGACGACGACCTCGACGCCGATGGTCTTGTCGGCATGTGGTTGCACGACGGTGACCGGACGGCCGCCGGCAAGGAAGGTCGCGACCTCGTCGACCGGCCGGACCGTGGCCGACAGCCCGATGCGTTGTGCCGGGGAGTCGAGGCGGGCGTCGAGCCGCTCGAGGGTGAGGGCGAGATGCGCGCCGCGCTTGGTGCCGGCGAGGGCGTGGATCTCGTCGACGATCACGGTGTCGACGCCGCCGAGGGACTCGCGCGCCTTGCTGGTCAGCAGCAGGTACAGCGACTCCGGCGTCGTGATCAAGATGTCCGCCGAGCTCTTCTGGAAGGCCCGGCGCGCATCAGGAGTCGTGTCGCCGGTGCGCATCGCGATGGTGAGGTCGGCGTCGGGCAACGTCGTACCGATCCGCTGCGCGGCGTGACGGATGCCGGCGAGCGGCGCGCGCAGGTTGCGCTCCACGTCGACGGCGAGTGCCTTCAGCGGGCTGACGTAGACGACGCGGCAGCGTCGCCCGGGGTCGGTGATGCGCTTCGAGGTCGTGAGCCGGTCGAGTGCCGACAGGAAGGCGGCGAGGGTCTTGCCGGAACCCGTCGGTGCGATGACGAGCGAATGCGCTCCCGACGCGATGGCCTCCCAGGCACCGACCTGCGCCGGCGTCGCGGCCTCGAACGACGAGGTGAACCACGCCGTGGTGGCAGGGCCGAACCGCTCCACTGGGTTGGTGTGCGCCGCCACCCCGTCATTCTCGCTGCGTACGGTGACAGTTGTGCGGGTCACCGAGTTCTGGGAGCGGATGCGCGAGCAGTTCGGCCCGGCGTACGCCGATGCCGTCGCCCGTGACCAGGTGATCAGCATCCTCGGCGGCCGCAGCCCACTGGCAGCGCTGGAGGCCGGGATCGACCCGAAGCAGGTCTGGCTCGCCGTGTGCGAGCACTTCGAGCTGCCGGTGAGCATCCGCCACTGATTGACCGGCGTGTCGGTGCTGGACGAATCGAACACTTGTTCGCATGATGGTCCACATCACGCGGTCGTCCACAGGGGGGCCGGACCCGGCGAAACCGTCGGTGCCTGCCCATAGCGTCGCCCGCAACGTGACCGGAACGAAAGAGGGCGGACATGGCAGGCTTCGACCGCGACAAGGCGCTGGCGACGGCGCTCGGCCAGATCGAGAAGCAGCACGGCAAGGGCGCGGTCATGCGGCTCGGTGACGAGATCCGCGCGCCGATCGACGTCATCCCGACCGGCGCCATCTCCCTGGACGTGGCGCTCGGCATCGGCGGGCTGCCGCGCGGCCGGGTCGTCGAGATCTACGGTCCGGAGTCCTCCGGCAAGACGACGGTCGCGCTGCACGCCGTCGCCAACGCGCAGCGGGCGGGCGGCATCGCCGCCTTCATCGACGCCGAGCACGCCCTCGACCCCGAGTACGCCAAGGCGCTCGGCGTCGACATCGACGAGCTGCTGGTCTCCCAGCCGGACACCGGTGAGCAGGCGCTCGAGATCGCCGACATGCTGATCCGGTCGGGCGCGATCGACGTCCTCGTCATCGACTCGGTCGCCGCGCTGGTGCCGAAGGCCGAGATCGAGGGCGAGATGGGTGACTCCCACGTCGGCCTGCAGGCTCGGCTGATGAGCCAGGCGCTCCGCAAGATCACCGGCGCCCTCTCGACGAGCGGCACGACCGCGATCTTCATCAACCAGCTGCGCGAAAAGATCGGCGTGTTCTTCGGCTGTTTGTCATACAACACGCGCGTGACGCTCGCCGATGGCACACAGGAAAAGATCGGCAAGATCGTCAATCAGAAGCTGCCGGTCGAAGTGCTTTCCTACGATCCGCAGCTCGGGCGGATCGTGCCCAAGAAGGTCGTCAACTGGTTCGACAACGGGCCCACGGAGCAGTTCCTGCAGATCACCGTTGCCCGGCCGGGCGGCAACGGCCGCGCACAGATGGGGCTCACAGCGAACCACCTGGTGCGCACCCCCGGGGGATGGCGAGAAGCAGGGGAGCTGATCCCGGGAGATCGGGTGATGCTGTCGCAGCCACGCCGGCTCAGCTCATTCCAGTGGGAGATCATCCTCGGCGGACTGCTGGGCGACTCGGCCCTTTCACCGACTCGCAACGGCATCGGGACCCGATACCGGATGGGCCACGGCCCGAAGCAGCACGCCTACCTGGACTGGAAGGCGTCGCTATTCGCCAACATCGAGCAGTGCCGTACGACGAATGCGGCGGGCGCCGCTTTCGTCGACCTGACTCCGTTGCCCGAGCTCGCTGAACTTCGTGAGGCGGTCTACTTCGGCGATGGGAAGAAGCACCTGTCGTGGGAGTATCTGAAGGCGCTGACTCCGTTGTCGCTCGCGATCTGGTTCATGGACGACGGCTGTTTCACGGTGCGGTCGAAGGGTCTTCAGGAGCGTACTCGCGGCGGTAGCGGCCGGATTGAGATCTGTGTCGATGCGATGAGCGAGGGATCGCGTACGAGACTTCAGGATCATCTTCGTGACCACTTCGGTGTGCCGAGCAAGCTGATCACCCGCGGTCCGCGTCATCAGCAGGTCTTGCAGTTCGGTGTTGCGGCAACAACGAAGTTCCTCGAGTTGGTTGCGCCGTACGTTCACCCCTCAATGGAGTACAAGTTGCTTCCCCGGTTGCGGGGGCAGTTCGAGGTCGAGCCGGAATTCGCTGAGCCAACGATGCATCCGGCGCCGGCGCGGGTCGTCGATGTTCGGGTCAAGCCGCCAACAAGGTCGATGCATCGGTTCGACATCGAGGTCGAAGGCTCGCACAACTACCTGGCCGACGGCGTGATCGTGCACAACTCGCCCGAGACCACCACCGGTGGCAAGGCGCTGAAGTTCTACGCGTCGGTGCGACTCGACGTACGCCGGATCGAGACGCTCAAGGACGGCCAGGACGCAGTCGGCAGCCGGACTCGCGTGAAGGTCGTGAAGAACAAGGTCGCGCCGCCGTTCAAGCAGGCCGAGTTCGACATCATGTGGGGCGAAGGCATCAGCCGCGAGGGCAGCCTCATCGACCTGGGCGTGGACCACGGCATCGTGCGCAAGTCGGGCGCTTGGTTCACCTATGAGGCCGATCAGCTCGGCCAGGGCAAGGAGAACGCCCGCGGGTTCCTGCGCGACAACCCCGACCTCGCCGACGAGATCGAGAAGAAGATCAAGGAGAAGCTCGGCATCGGGGCTCGAGTTGACGCACCGGCCGACGAGTCGATCGCGGCACCGGCGGACATCGACGCACCGATCGACCTCACCGCGGTCAGCACACCGGAGCCGGTGGAGTTCTGAGTAGCGAGCTCGATCCCGACGCCGACCCGGAGTCGGTCGCTCGAGCCATCGCACTTCGGTTGCTCGAGCGCTCGCCCCGGACCCGCTCGGAGCTCGCGACCGCGATGGCGCGCCGCGGCGTACCGGACGAGGTGAGTGAGCGAGTGCTCGACCGGTTCGGCGAAGTCGGACTCATCGACGACGCGGCATTCGCTCAGGCGTGGGTGGACTCGCGCCACCACGGCCGGGGCCTCGGCCGTCGGGCGCTCGCAGCCGAGCTGCGACGTCGCGGCGTCGACAACGACGTCGCGGCCGAGGCGCTGTCGGCGGTGTCGACAGACGACGAGGTGGTCGCCGCGCAGGCGCTGGTGTCCCGACGGTTGCCGGGGCTCGCCGCCTTGCCGAAAGAGGTGGCGACGCGGCGGTTGGTCGCGATGCTCGGCCGCAAGGGGTTCGCGCCGTCACTGGCCTACCGCGTGGTGGCCGATGCCCTAGCCTCCAGATCGTGAGCGGTCCCACGGGTGAGGAAGTCGCAGCGGTCTATGCATCGAGCGCGGATCGGGTCACGGAGATCGCACGCTCGCTCGACGACGCACAGCTCTCGTCGCCGGTGCCGGCGACGCCCAAGTGGACGGTCGTCGAGCTGTTGTCGCATCTCGTCGGCGGCCCGGCGGACGTCTGCGCCGGCCACCTCGACGGCGTGGCGAGCGATCCGTGGACCCAGGCTCAGGTGGAGGCGCGACGCGGTCGCTCCGTCGAGGAGCTGCTGACCGAGTGGTCCGGCTTGCGTGAGCAGGTCGAGGAGATGTGTCGTTCCGGTGTCGCGCCGGCGCTTGCCTTCGACCTCGCGACGCACGAACAAGACCTGCGAAGCGCGCTCGGCCTGCCCAGGATCCCCGACCAGACCACGGTCGACCTCGTGACGAGCGGGCTGGCGGCCGGCGCGCTGAGTCGTTCGCGAAAGGCGGGGCTGCCCGCGCTGCAGCTCCGCGACGACGCGGGCTGGTCGTGCGGCGAGGATGGCGACATCACGCTGACCGCGCCGCGCTTCGAGCTCTTCCGGGCCCTGATGGGACGCCGTAGCGCGGGTCAGGTCGCGGC
Organism: Frankiaceae bacterium; assembly: GCA_025929365.1. Classification (GTDB taxonomy): domain Bacteria; phylum Actinomycetota; class Actinomycetes; order JAFAQI01; family JAFAQI01; genus DASZTV01. The sequence goes on along the minus strand of JAICMG010000176.1, from coordinate 1,065 downwards.
GATGGACTGGAGCGGGGACGCCTCGCCGTACCTGGACCTGCTGTGTCCGTTCGGGCCGCTGCGCGACACCGACGTCATCGAGTAGGTGGCCGCCGCGCCCCGCGCGCCAACGGCTGCCGCGGCGCCGCCCGCGGTGCCGCGCCGCTGGCTGGTCACCGAGATCTGGCTGGTCTTTGCGCTCTCCCTCGGCGCTTCGGGCGTGCGCGCCGCGCTCGACCTTCTCGCCGACCTGAGCAGCGGTCGCTCGCTGACCTCGCAGGTCGCGCAGCTCAACGGCTCGCAGGCGCCGGGCCGGCCGTGGCTGGACCTGTTCCTGCAGCTCGACTCGCTCGTCGTCGGCATCGTGCCGGTCCTGCTGGTCGTCCACTTCCTGACGCGGTCCGGGGAGCGTCCTTCGACCCTGGGCGTCGATCTCACGCGTCCCCGTTCCGACGCCGCGAGGGGCGCGCTGCTCGCTGCGGTCGTCGGTGGCGCCGGACTCGGTCTGTATCTCGCGAGTCACGCGGCGGGCGTCGACCTGACGATCGTCGCCGAGTCGTTGCCGGCGGTGTGGTGGCGGATCCCGGTGCTGCTGCTGTCCGCGCTGCAGAACGCCGCATCTGAAGAGGTGCTGGTCGCCGGATACCTGTTGCACCGGTTGCGGCAGCTCGGCTGGTCGGACAACGTCGCGCTCGTCACCAGCGCGGTGCTACGCGGGAGCTATCACCTCTACCAGGGCCTCGGCGGATTCGCCGGCAACGCCGTGATGGGACTGATCTTCGGCCGGCTCTACCAGCGCTGGGGCCGGGTCATGCCGCTGCTCATCGCGCACACCTTGATGGACGCGGTTGCCTTCGTCGGCTACGCCGAACTTGCCGGGCGTGTCGGCTGGTTGCCGACGCCAGGCACGGGTTGAGCGGTTCAGCGGTGATCGCGGGCGTCGTGCCGGTGCAGCATCAGCTGGCTCGTCTGGTCCGGCCTGCGCGGGGTCTCGAGCCACTTGCGCGTGGCGCGATGCGCACGAGTGATGAGCGCCTCGCTCTGGCTGAAGTCGGCAGGTGACACCGACAGCGGGCACAGTGGCGG
>JAICMG010000139.1 GCA_025929365.1 Frankiaceae bacterium | reverse complement strand
GTCCGCCGACGAGCATGATGATTACCGTGGACCGAGCAGACGAGACCGCACTGCGCGAGCTGTACGACGCGCATGCCGGCGCGCTGCTCGCGTACGCGATCCGGCTGACCGGCGGGGATCGCGGCCGCGCCGAAGACGTCGTACAGGAGACCTTGCTGCGCGCCTGGCGCCACCGCGACTCACTCGACGAGTCACGAGGCCCGCTGCGGCCATGGCTGTTCACTGTCGCCCACCACGTCGCCATCGACGCCTTCCGGGCGCGAGCGGCGCGTCCGGCCGAGGTGGGCGACGCGGTGCTCGAGTCGATGCCGAGCGCGGACGACATCGATGCCCGCCTCGATCGGCTGTTGATCAGCGACGCGATGACGGCGTTGTCCGCCGAACACCGCAGCGTCCTGATCGAGACCTACTACCGCGGACGATCCGTCTCCGAAGCCGCGGGTGTGCTCGGCGTACCGCCTGGCACCGTCAAGTCCCGCACCTTCTACGCACTCCGCGCGCTGAAGCTGGCCCTCGCGGAGCGGGGGGTGACGACATGAGTTGCGACGACACGAGGATCGCGCTCGGCGTCTACCTGGTCGGTGCGATTGATCCGGGGGAGCGGGCGGCGGTTGACGAGCACCTGAGCGGGTGTGCGCGGTGCCGCGCCGAGCTCGCCGATCTCGCGATGCTGCCCTCGGTGCTCGACAAGCTCTCGGTCGAGGACCTCGACGACGTGACCCCGATCGCCGTCGTCTCCGAGAGGCTCTTCGAACGGGTGGCGGCGCGGGCTCGCGCCGAGTCCGACGCTGTGGGCGGGACGCCTGCCTCCGAAGACGGCGAGGCCGAGGTCCATGAGCTGCGGCGCCGGCCGAGGTGGCAGGCGATCGTCGCGGCGGCGGCTGCCGTGGTCGTCGTCGGTGGTGCCAGCGTGACGGCCGTCGAGGTGTTGCGGTCGTCGCCGGCCGGGCCGAAGCCGTTCGTCGCGACGCAAGGAGCGGTGCGCATGGGGGTGACCGTGGCGTCGCAGGCGACCGGAACATCGCTTCGCGTGGTGGTGTCCGGTCTGCAGGAGAACGAGCACTGCTGGCTCTACGCCGTTGCCGACGACGGCACCAAGGAGCTGGTGGGTCGCTGGGAGGCGACATACGCCGGCGAGGCGCAGGTCACCGGTTCGACCTCGATCCCGAGCTCCCACCTCGCGCGTCTGGTCCTGGAGGGCGACGGTGGCCGGCGGCTCGTCACGGTCCCGATCTGAGCTGATTGGCCTAGTACGCCGATCGGGTGACTGCCCCGTTCGAATCAGCGACCTGTACGGCCGGATGGGTCAATCTGACGTGGCATTCGGCTGAGCCGGGTGGCGGGTTCTTTGTTCGCCCAAAGCGGGCACCATCGGCGTACCCGCTGCTCGCGGAGAGGCAGCCGGCCCCAGGAGTGACCCAGTGCAGCAATGCGCCGCGCGCGAGGTGCTGACGATTGCGCCGTCCCGGCATGCGCCGGCTCAGGCGCGTCGGGCGGTTCACGACTTCGCGACCGCTGTCGCCCCGGCCTGCGCGCGTACGGCCGAGCTTCTTGCCTCCGAGCTGGTCACCAATGCGGTGACGCACGGGCGCGGCGACGTGCGCGTCGTCATGGAGTACGACGACCGCGGGCTGGCGGTGACGGTGTCCGACGACGAGCCTGCGGTGCCTGAGGTCGCGAGTCCGGCAGGAGCGGCGGTCGGAGGCCGTGGGTTACGGCTGGTCGAGGTGCTGTCGAGCGACTGGGGCGTCGAGCCCGACCGGCGCGGCCGCGGCAAGGGCGTCTGGTTCCGGCTGGACTGATCGGCAGAACTGCGGAGCGCCGTCGCAGCACGGTTCGTAGTACAGGCACGACGGACAGCGGTTGTGTGCCTGCTCGGCGTACATCTGGGTGCCACAGTTGGGGCACGGAAGGTCGAGCGCCATCCGGTCATGATGGGGCGGGGGAGGGCCAGGATCCTGGATTGACCGCCGCGGGCCGCCGCCGCCATTGACATGATTCGAACATACGTTCGATGATGGCCAGATGCTGGATCTGGCCGCCGCGAAGCCGGTAGCGGCGGCCGCGCTAGGCGCCCGCTCGCCGGCACTTCCGGTGCTCCCGGCGCTGGGCGGCCTGCTGCCCGGCGGGCTGCGCAGGGGAAGCACGATCAGCGTCACCGGCTCGGTTTCGCTGTTGCTGGCGCTGCTTGCCGAAGCCTCCGCCGAGGGGGCGTGGTGCGTGCTGGTCGACCTGCCGGTCGGGTCCGCGACCCGAGTTGGTGCTGCACAGATGGGCGCCGAGAGGCTCGGCGCTGAGGCGGCGCGCGACTTCGGGATCGACTTGTCGCGGCTGCCGGTCGTGCCGACGGCAGGGGAGAGCTGGACCAACGTGGTGGGAGCGCTGCTCGATGCGTTCGACATCGTGGCGGCGCGGGCGCCGGCGCGGCTGGCCGACGCTGACCTGCGCCGGCTCGTCGCCAGGGCGAGGTCGCGCGAGTCGGTCCTGCTGTCGTTCCTTTCCGGTGGTGCCGGGCGTTGGCCGATGGCCGATCTGCGGCTGGTCGCGGAGCCGGGGGAATGGTCGGGGATCGGTGACGGTCACGGGCGGTTGGCGCGGCGGCGGATGCGGATCAGGGTCGACGGTCGAGGCCAGGCCGCGCGCTCGCGTGAGGTCACGCTGTGGTTGCCCGGTAGTCGTGGCGCGGTCGAACCGCACGAGATCGCGCGGGTAGTCGAACTGTCCGACGTACGGAGAGCCGTCAGCTGAATGCTGCCTCGAATCGCCACGGTGTGGTGTCCGGACTGGCCGGTGGTCGCGGCCTGTGAAGCGGCTGGGGCCGCGGCGTCGGACGCCGCGGTGGCGGTGCTCGGCGCGAACCAGGTCGTCGCGTGTTCGCCCCACGCACGCGGTCTCGGGGTACGCCGCGGAATGCGCAAGCGTGAGGCGCAGTCGAGGTGCCCGGAGCTTGTCGTGTTGCCGCGTGACGAGGCGGCCGAGGCCCGGTGCTTCGAGCCTGCGATCCGGGCAGTGGAAGCGGTCGTTGCGGGAGTGGAGGTCGTGCGGCCGGGCTTGCTCTCGCTCGCCGCGCGCGGACCCGCGCGGCATCTCGGCGGTGAGCCGGCGCTGGTGACGACGCTGCAAGAGACGGTCAGCTGGATCGCGAGTGATGTCGCGGTCGGAATTGCCGACGGCGCGTTCGCCGCTGAACAGGCGGCTCGGCGCGCAGTCGTCGTCCCGGCAGGAGAGTCCGCGGCGTTCCTCGCCGACCTGCCGATCGCGACGCTCGATGCGTTCGGCGACTCGGCGCTGGTCGACGTCCTTCGCCGGTTGGGGATCTGGACACTCGGCGGCTTCGCGGCGTTGCCGGCGCGTGACGTGGCGGCTCGGTTCGGGCCGGTGGGCGAGTGGGCGCACCAACAGGCGGGTGGTCGCGACGACCGGGCAGTGGTCGTGCGCGAGCCGCCGGTCGACTGCTCGGTGACGATGGAGCTCGAGCCGGCGGTCGATCGGGTCGACGTCGTCGCGTTCTCCGCGCGCGGCGCCGCCGAGACGTTCATCGCAAACCTCTCCGCCCGGGCGCTCGCCTGTGCCTGCGTCGAGCTCGAGGTCACCTCGGAGGCGGGCGAACGTGCGGCGCGGCGCTGGCGGGCGACGGGCGTGCTGTCGGCGGGCGACGTGATCGACCGGATCCGCTGGCAGATAGAGGGCTGGCTGCACGGGGGTGATGGAAGCCCACGACTGACCGCCGGCATCACCCGGCTGCGGATCGTGCCGATCGAGACGGTGCCGACCGGCACTCACCAGCAGGCGTTGTGGGGTGGCGACGGCGAGGCTGGTGAACGGGCACGCCGGGCGATCGCGCGGGTGCAGACGATGCTCGGCGCAGGTGGGGTGATGCAGCCGGCCGTGGTCGGCGGGCGCGGCCCGGCGCAGCGCACGCGGCTGGTGCCATGGGGCATGTGCCCCCCGGAAAAACAGGGAGAGGAGCGTGAACCGGCACGCCGTGTGGACGCGCCGTGGCCGGGTCATCTGCCCTCACCGGCGCCGAGTGTCGTGCTCGACCCGCCGGCGCCGATCGAGCTGCTCGATGCCGGCGGGCATGCGGTGGTGATCAGTGATCGCGGCTCGGTGTTGCGTCCGCCGAGCCGGCTCCGGCTTCGTCGTGAGTCTCCGGTCGCGGTGACGTCGTGGGCCGGGCCGTGGCCGGCGGACGAGCGGTGGTGGGACCCGGCGAGCGCGGTGCGGGTGGCGCGGATGCAGGTGGTGGACGCAAGCGGGCGCGCGTATCTCATCGCCGGCGAGATGGCTGCTGAGTCAGAACCGCAATGGGTCCTGGAAGGCATCTATGACTGAAGTCAAGGATCAAAACCCGCAACTACCAGGGGATGACGCCCGCGGCGGTCGCTTTTCGCTGCCCCGTCACGACGAGCCCTACGTAAGTTGCCTAACTGGGCCTCAGTTTGGCTACCTACGTTGGGCTCGACCCGAAAACCGGCGCGGGGCAACGGAAAGCGAGCGCAGCGGCAGGCTGTCACCTGGTCGTTGCGGGTTTGGATTTTCTCGGAAGGCGACCACCTAGATGGGCTGGGAGAACCCGCCGGTTCCTTGGCGCGAGTTGGAAGCGCGCTTGTCGGGCAGAGTGCCGGACAAACCTCGTCTCGAGGGCGACGGTGGCGATGCGGCCGGCTGGTCGCGGCACCGCCCGGCGTACGAGCCCAAGCCGTTGCTACGCCCGGCCGATCCGGTGCCCTACGTCGAGCTGCACGCGCACTCCTCCTTCAGCCACCTCGACGGCGCGAGCCTGCCGGAAGAGCTGGTCGAGGAAGCCGTCCGGCTCGGCCTGTCCGGTCTCGCGCTCACCGACCACAACGGGATGTACGGCGTCCCGCGCTTCGCCGAGGCAGCGGAGGCCGTGGGCCTCTCGACCGTCTTCGGTGCCGAGCTCTCCCTCGACCTCACTGTCCCCCGAACGTCGTCGCAGCGCGCAACCGGTGCTCGCTCCGGGATGCCGGACCCGTCCGGCCGTCACTTGCTGGTGCTGGCCCGCGGCCCGGAGGGCTACTCCCGGCTGTGCCGGGCGATGAGCACCGCGCAGCTTCGTGGTGGCGCCAAAGGCCATCCCGTCTACGACCTCGACGAGCTGACCGAAGCCGCGGGCGGGCACTGGCTGGTGCTCACCGGATGCCGCAAAGGTCTGGTGCGCAGCGCGCTCGAGTGTGGTGACGACGGCAGCTTCGGCATGGATGCGGCGCGTCTCGCCCTCGACGAGCTGGTCGCGAGGTTCGGCCGTGACAACGTCGCCGTCGAGCTGTCGTACTCGCGAGACCCGCTCGCCGACGAGCGGTACGACGCGCTTGCGCTGCTTGCCGGCGAGGCCACGCTGCCGGTGGTGGCGACGACCGCCACGCACTACCACGGTCCGTCGCGCCGGTCGCTCGCCACGGCGATGGCGGCCGTGCGGGCGCGGCGCAGCCTCGAGGAGATCGACGGCTGGCTACCCGCATGGGCGGACGCCCACCTGCGCAGCGGCGAGGAGATGGCGGAGCGGTTCGCCCGCTGGCCCGGTGCCGTCGAGGCCGCGGTACGGATCGGGGCGGAGCTCGCGTTCCCGATCCGGCTGATCGCGCCGCAGCTTCCGCCGTTCCCGGCGCCTGACGGGCAGGACGAGATGACCTACCTGCGCAAGCTGGCGATGGACGGGCTGGAACGGCGATACGGCTCGAGCGGCGACCGAAAGCTGTACGCGAAGGCTCGGGCTCGGATCGAACACGAGCTTCAGGTCATCGACGAGCTCAGCTTCCCGGGTTACTTCCTCGTCGTCTGGGAGATCGTCAGCTTCGCTCGGTCCCAAGGCATCCTCTGCCAAGGGCGCGGCTCGGCGGCGTCGTCCGCGGTCTGTTACGCCTTGGAGATCACCGCGATCGACCCGGTCTTCTACAACCTGGTCTTCGAGCGCTTCTTGTCCGCTGAACGCAACGAGCCGCCGGACATCGACGTCGACTTCGAGTCGGGTCGCCGCGAGGAGGTCATCCAGCACGTCTACGACACCTATGGCCGTGAGCACACCGCACAGGTCGCCAACGTCATCACCTACCGCCCGCGGTCGGCGATCCGCGACGTCGCCAAGGCGCTCGGCTACCCGACCGGCGCACAGGACGCCTGGAGCAAGCAGGTCGACTCGGGTTACAAGGTGGATCTGGAGGACGTGACCGGCGTCCCCGAACAAGTCGTGGAGCTGGCCGACGAGCTGCGCGACGCACCGAGGCACCTCGGCATCCACTCCGGCGGCATGGTGATCTGCGACCGCCCGATCGTCGAGGTCTGCCCGGTCGAGTGGGGGCGGATGCCGGGCCGCACCGTTCTGCAGTGGGACAAGGACGACTGCGCCGCGATCGATCTGGTGAAGTTCGACCTGCTCGGCTTGGGGATGCTCTCGGCGATCCGCTACAGCTTCGAGCTGATCGAGGACTGGCACGGCGTGCACTACGAGCTCGCGACGATCCCGCGGGAGATGCCGTGCGTCTACGACATGGTGTGTGCGGCCGACACGGTCGGTGTCTTCCAGATCGAGTCACGCGCGCAGATGGCGACGCTGCCCCGGCTGCGGCCGCGCACCTTCTACGACCTCGTGATCGAGGTCGCGCTGATCCGGCCCGGCCCGATCCAGGGCGACTCGGTGCATCCGTACATCCGCCGCCGGCACGGTCGCGAGGAGGTCACCTACATCCACGAGAAGGTGAAGCCGGCGCTGGAGCGCACCCTCGGCGTACCGCTGTTCCAGGAGCAGATGATGCAGCTCGCGGTGGCGGCGGCGGACTTCACCCCGACCGAGGCCGACCAGCTGCGCCGCGCGATGGGGTCGAAGCGCTCCGAGGCGCGGATCAACGCATTGAAGGAGCGGCTGTACGACGGGATGGCTGCCAACGGCATCATCGGCGCGGATGCGGATGCCGTCTTCGACAAGATCCGCGCGTTCGCGTCGTTCGGGTTCGCGGAGAGTCATGCGATCTCCTTCGCGCTGCTGGTCTACGCGTCGTCATGGCTGAAGCTGCACTACCCGGCGGCGTTCTGCGCGGCGTTGGTCAACGCCCAGCCGATGGGCTTCTACTCACCGCAGTCACTGGTGGCCGATGCAAGGAGGCACGGGATCACCACACGCGGTCCGGACATCAACGCATCCGGTGCCGACTGCACGCTCGAGGCAGATGACGGGCCGTCGCAGTGTCCATGTCTCGATGCGCCACAGCCGGCGGTGCGGCTGGGCCTCTCCGAGGTGCGGACGATCGGTGACGACCTCGCCTCGCGAATCGTCGCGATCCGTGACAAGGAAGGTCCGTACACGTCGCTGACCGATCTCGCCCACAGGGTCGGGTTGTCGACCGACCAGATGGAAGCGCTCGCGACCGCAGGCGCCTTCGAAGGCTTCGGCGTGAGCCGGCGAGACGCGTTGTGGGTGGCGGGCGCGGCGGCCGCTGTCAAGCCCGGGCAGCTCGAGCTGACCCTCGTCGACGAGCAGGAAGCGCCGATTCTTCCGAGGATGACCGAGCCGGAACAGCTCTACGCCGACCTCTGGGCAACCGGGGTCACACCGGAGCAGTACCCGACGTTGCTCGTGCGCGACAGGCTCGACGCGATGGGTGTGGTCTCGGCGGCAGGGCTGCGACAGCTCGAGGACCAGACCCGGGTCCTGGTCGGCGGAGTGGTGACGCACCGGCAGCGACCGGCGACCGCTCGTGGTGTCACCTTCGTCAACCTCGAGGACGAGACCGGGATGATCAACGTGATCTGCTCGAAGGAGATCTGGAGCCGCTACCGCAGGGTCGCGCAGGGCTCCGCCGCGTTGCTGATCCGAGGCATGCTCCAGCACAGCGACAACGTCGTGAACGTGATGGCGGAGCGGATCGATCCGCTCCCGCTCGGCGTACGCCCGTCAGCCCGAAACTTCC
>JAICMG010000120.1 GCA_025929365.1 Frankiaceae bacterium | reverse complement strand
TCGACTGCGCAGTCGCCGGGATTCCTGACCCGGAGATGAACGAAAGGGTCGGCGCGGTCGTGGTCACCAGTGAGCCGGTCGACGTTGCCACCCTCCAGCAGTGGTGCGCGGAGCGGATCGCGAAGTACAAGACACCGGAGCTCGTCGTGTTCGCCGACGAGGTCCCGCTGACCGACATGAGCAAGGTCGACCGGAAAGCGGTCGTCCGCATGGTGACTGGGGGCTGACGGTGCTTTTCGTCCACGAGGTGCACGAGGTGCGCGGCCGCGCCGAAGACGACTTCGAGGCGGCGATCCGCGACGAGTGGATGCCGATGCTCGCCAAAGCTGACGACGCGCGGCTGCTGTGGTTTCTCCACTGGGTCCACGGCACCGGGCCGGCGTACAACATCGTGACGGTCACCGCGGTCAAGGACGGCGCGGCGTGGCAGCGGCTCGCCGAGCGGCTGCAGAAGGGCGACCTGCGCGACTGGCAGACCGAGCTCGACGCGATGCGCCACGGCGTGACGTCGAGCATCATGCTGCCGGTCCCGTGGTCGCCGCTGCAGGAGGTCGACTTCACCACGGTGCCGACCACTCCGCAGGATCACGAGCCGGCGATCTACATGGAGGACACCGGCTGGCCGCACGCCTCGCTCCACGACTACACGAGCTTCTGGGGCACCGGCTACTACGAGCCCATGGAGAAGCGGCCGAAGGACTCACGGCTGCTCGACATCGAGCTGTGCTTCCAGCCGGCGTACGGCACTGGGCGTCGCAAGGAAGCGGTGCTGTGGCAGAAGGTGCTCGACAACAATCTCCTGCTGACGCTGATCACGAAGGAGACCCCCGCCGAGCTGAAGCAGCCGGGCATGTTCATGCACGAGGCGCTGAACTACCGCGACACCTGGCGCAGCCGCCTGCTCCGCACGGCGTCGTGGTCACCGCTGTAGGGATCCAGATCTGCCCTTCGGTCTCAGCAACGCGGCCAGCTGGGCGGACCGCAGCACACCGACGCCGGTCGTGTAGTCGTACCCCGGCCTCGCGGGGTAGGCGAAGTTGTTGCCCGAGGTGATGTCGCGGAAGCCGGGCACCGGTTTCGGGTTCAGCTCCGGCGCATAGACGCCGAGCCCCAGCTCGTTCTGGTAGATCCCCGGGTTGACCTTGTTGTAGAGCGCGTAGAGGTACGGCGTCGCCAACCCGAGGCGGTCACCGTCGGCCTGCTGGATGCGCGCCCAGAGCCCGTTCACGATCGGGCCCGACACGCTGGTCCCGGAGATGCCGCCCGGCTGCTTGCCGCCCTGGTAGATGAGGATCGGCGGCGTGCCGTCCGCGGCCGCTGCGACGTCGGGCACGCCGCGCCCGCCGAAGTTGTTCTCCTGCCAGATCTGGCCCGCCACGTCGGCGCGCAACGTCCACGGCGGCGCCGTCTCGTACGGCGAGATGCCACCTCCGGTGCCGTCCCATGCGGTCTCGCTCTTCACCTCGCCGCTCGGCGTCGCGCTCAGCTCCGTTCCGCCGACCGCCGTGGTGAACTCGCCGTCCGATGGCCAGCTGACGCCCGGCGGACCGGTCGGGAATCCGGTCGAGATCACCACGGGGCAGGTGAAGGCGTTGTCTCCGGTCCCGGCGAACGCGCTCTGGCCCTGCGCGGCGCCCTCGGCCAGCATGTCGTCGGTGGCAGTCATCGTGCCGTCGAGGAATGCCACCGCGTCGCACTCGCCGAGTGAGATCGACATGCTGCGAGCCTTGTCGTCGGAGACGAACTGGTTGATGGCGCGCGCGACATCGGGATCGGCGAAGGTGCCGCCGTCGTAGATGTAGAGCCGCTTCGGCCCTCCCGCGACAAGGGTCGACATCTGCGTGTCGAGATCCCACTCGGCGCTGCCGGTCATGGGGTTGTCACTCGCATCCGCGACCGGGCTCTCGCCGTACTCGATCGTCACCGGAACCTTGCGCTGCCTCCACTGCCGCTCGGCGTAACGCAGGTTCTTCAAGATTGGAGCGGGATCACCGCCCATGTAGATCGCGATGCTCGTCTTCCTCGCAGCGGGCAGCGTGTTGCCCTGGTAGACCTTCGCGAGTGCCATCGGCGTGATGCCGGCAGGAGCGGCTGACGCAGCCGACCTGATCAAGGGCAGCGACATCCGGTAGTCAGAAAGGCCGAGCACCGCGCTGACGATTGAGCCGAGCGAGCGTGGCACGGACGCGGGCGCGGTGTTGGCGTAGATCTGCCGGCCGTCGACGCGCATGTCGGCGATATCCGTGTGGAAGGCCCGCTCCACGGTCGCGACGTCGGCGAGCCCCGACACCAGCAGCCGGTTGGGTGCGATCGACAACGACTGGAAGCCGTCGCGCTGCAGGTAGGAACGCACCGACTCCGCCTGTGCGACGGTGGGGCTGAACCGAGCCCGCACCTGTGCGCCCGACATGATCCCCGCGCGCTGCGCGGCCACGGCCTCGATCTGCCGCATCAGCCCGGCGCGGTCACGAAGCCGCAAGGCAACGCTGATGTGCATCAGCCGGTTCGCCGGCGCAGCGTGAACCCCGCTGGCGCGGAAGCTCATCCCCCGCGTGTGGGTCGCGACCCACGACGACGAGCCGCTCACGGCGGCGGAGGCGACGCCGGTGCCGGCCAGCATCACCGCCACGCACGCCAGGGATGGGACGGCCTTACGTCCGAACATGATCCACCCATTCGATTCTCAGAGGTGGCGACGCCTTCGACGGGCGAACGCGCCGTTCCTGCCGCGGGTCTGAGCGGCGAGGTCAGGACCTGTCGAGATCGACGCGCAACGACTCGTAACCGCGCAGCGACTGCAGGTCACGACGACGTCCGGAGCCCGGTACGACGGCGAGGTCCGGGTAGCGCTCGAACAGCAGCCGCAGCCCCAGCTGCCCTTCCATTCGCGCGAGGTTGGCGCCGAGGCAGTAGTGGATGCCGGCGCTCAGGGCGAGGTGGTCGCGCGAGTTCGGCCGGTCGAGATCGAAGACGTTCGGGTTGTCGAACACCGCGGGATCACGGTTGGCCCCGCCCAGCAGGCACAGCAGCGGCGTACCGCGCGGGATCTCGACCCCGTCGATCTCGGTGTCGGAGATGGTGAGGCGGCCGGTCATCTGCACCGGACTCTCCAGACGCAGCAGCTCCTCGACCGCCTGCTCCCAAAGCTCGGGCTCTGCCGCGAGCCGCGTCCGCACCTTGTCGTCGGCCGCAATGACCGCGACACCGCTGCCGAGCAGGTTCACGGTCGTCTCGAAGCCGGCACCGAGCAGCAGCATCGCTGTCGCACGAAGCTCGAGGTCGTTGAGCCGATCCTCGGGGTCCGCGTTCACGAGCTGGCTGAGAATGTCCTCACCGGGATTGCGCCGCAGGTTCGCGAAGTGCGCAGCGAACCACTCGTTCATGGCCTTGAGTGCGCGGTTGACCTCGCGGTACTCGCGATGAGTGAGGCCGACGTCGAGTACCGGAGCGGCGGCGTGGCCCCAGGCAAGGAACTGATCCCGCATGTCGGCGGGCACACCGAGGACCTCGGCGATCACCGCCACCGGAAGCAGGTTGGAGTACTCACGCACGATGTCCGCGTGGTTTCGTCCGCTCAATCCATCGAGGAGCTCAACGGCGCGCTCCTCGACCCGATCGGTGACCCGTTGCAGCGCGCGTGGTGTGAACGGCTTCGAGACGAGCCGCCGGTATCGGGTATGTGTCGGAGGATCGACGCCGAGCAGAGCAGGCGCCTCGACGACGCTGGCGATGTTCGGGTCCGGCGGGCGAAACAGCCACCGGACGGCACGCGGGGTCTCGGACGACTCACCGAAGTTGACACTGAACGACGCGCTGTCCCGGAGTGCGCCCGAGATGATCGCGTGATCGACGGTCGCGTTCGCGATCGCGCCACTGGCCACGATGCGACCGCGGGCACGGATCTCCTCGTAGAGGGGATACGGGTCGTCGCGAGCCCCCGGCTCGAACAACATGCGCTCGAGCGGCATGCCCTTGCGCGCGTACCGCTTGCTCAGCGTGCGAGCACCCCGGTGCAACACGAGCCAGCGTGCTTCGCGACGAAGCGCGATACCCGGTCGGCTCATGGCCTGAGCCTAAGTGCGAGGGACTACCGCCCGTTCTGGAGGTCGGCGACTTCTTGACATATCTGTGTCACTAAGGCATAGTCATGCCATGCCGACCACGACGCTCCGCGAGCGGCAAGCCGAGCAGGTCCGAACCGCCATCGTGGATGCGGTCGTGAACGAGCTCGAGACCCGGCCGGTCGACGACATTTCGATGAATGACGTCGCGCAGGCTGCCGGCATCTCGTTGCGCACGCTCTACCGCTACTTTCCGGATCGGCCCGCGTTGCTCCAGGCCGCCGGGGAGCGCCTCTACGAGACCCTCGGCGTGCCCTACGAGATCGCCGAGCCAGGCGATGTCTCGGCAAGCTTCCTCGACGCCGCGGCCCGCCTGGGGCGACGTCCGGCACTGACCCGCGCCCTGGTCCAGACAACCGCCGGGCGCGCGGCCCGATCAGCGACTCGCGGCCGCCGGGTCGCGGCGATCGAAACAGCGCTTGCGCCCGTGACGGCCGGTCTCGACCCAGCTCACGCCCGGGAGGCCGTCGCGGTGATCACCCATCTCTGCAGCGCCGTCTCGTGGGTGGCGATCACCGACGAGACCCCGTTGGAGGACGCGGGCGCGCAGCGAGCTGTCGCGTGGGCGATCGACGCCCTCATCGCGGCGCTCGCGAGCGAGCCTCGCCCCGCCCGCCGTCAGGCACGCGGCAGCGGACCTGCCGCAGGACAAGGAGAAAGAACATGACACAGACTGCTGTGGCCACGCAGGCCGAGTTCCTGGCCAACCCGGACGAAGGGCGCGCGTGGTGGTTCCTCGGCACGCTGGCCGTGTTGCGCAACCCCAGCGGCGCGCCGCGGGTACCCGCCGTGATCGAGCTGACCGTGCCTCCCGGCGGTTCGCCGCCGGCGCATGTCCACGAGACGCTGGATGACTCGTTCTTCATGCTGGACGGCGACGCCGTCATCAAATGCGGCGACCGGGTCGAGCTCGCCCGGCCCGGCTCGTACGTCGTGCTGCCGCACGGCGTCCCTCACACCTTCCGGGTGACTAGCCCCCATCCGGCGAAGCTGCTGCTCATCCACGCCGACGACAGCTTCCTGCGTTTCATCGAGGCGATCGGCACTCCGACCGATGAGCGAGGGCTGCCCCCGGAAGGCACGCCGACGCCGGATGGTGACCGGGTGGCCGAGTCCTGCGCTGAGCACGGCGCGCGGTTCGTCGGGCCCTCCCTCGAGGCAGAGGACATCCCGCCGCATCTGGCCGGCAACGACGCCACGCCGATCGGCGCGGTCCACCACGTCTCACTTCAGGTCACCGATCTGAGGGCGAGCGAAGCCTGGTACGCAGCGGCCCTCGATCTGGTCCGGGTGGACGGCGACATCGACGACGACGGTCGCGGACATCTGGTGCTGGTCAATCCCACCGCCGGCTGGATGGTGACGCTGGCCGGCCCGGCCGACCCCAAGGTCGAGCATGTCGCGTTCGGCTGTTCCGATCGCGACGCGCTGAGCCGTCGCCGCGAGACCGTAGCCGGACGCGGAATCACCCCTGGACACATCACGGATGCGCCGTACGGATCGGGTTTCGTGCTCCGCGACCCTGACGGGATCGAGATGGAGTTGTTCGCTCCGGCGACCTGACCGTCCAGTTGGCCGCTCCAGGCGCCGATAGATCACCAAAGGCGCCGAAGCGGTCGAAAGGGGCGGCGATCGTGTCGAAGCTTCACGTCCTGGTGCTCGGGGCGGGCTTCGGCGGGCTCGAGGTCGCCGCGCGGCTGTCGGATGCGGCTCCCGACCGGATCGACGTCACCGTCATCGACCAGAACGAGTCATTCGTCTTCGGCTATTCGAAGCTCGACGTGATGTTCGGCATCACACGAGAGACTTGGCGAAGCCATTACCGCGACATCGCGCGGCCGTCGGTGACCTTCTGCCAGGAACGGATCGTGGCGATCGACCCGGTCGCAAAGACGGTCCGAACCACGGACAACACCCACCGCGCCGACGTCCTCGTCATCGCGCTCGGCGCCGACCTCGATGTCGCAGCGACACCGGGTCTCACCGACCACGACGAGTTCTACTCCGTCGTGGGTGCCGAGCGATTCGCCAGCCGCATCCGTGACTTCGACCACGGCCACGCCGTCATCGGCGTTGCGGGCGCGCCCTACAAGTGCCCGCCGGCACCGAGCGAAGTCGCGCTGATGCTGCACCACGTGCTGAGCCAGCGCCGGAAGCGGGCCGACACCCAGATCACGATCGTGAGCCCGTACCCGACACCGATTCCTCCTTCGCCGGACACCTCAACGGCGCTGCTGAGTGAGTTCGAGGAACGCGGGATCACCTTCCGAGGGTCGAATCGGATGACCGCGGTTGCCGGCGACCGCAAGGTCATCACGCTCGAGGACGGCGAGGAGCTCGATTACGACTTGCTGTTCGCCGTACCCCGGCACAAAGCACCCGACGTCGTCTCGAGCCTGCCAGCGGGAAACGACGGCTGGGTTCAGGTCGATCCGTACACCCTGCTCACGGAACACGCCGATGTCTACGCGATCGGCGACTGCGCGGACGCTCCGGTGCCGCGTGCGGGCGTGTTCGCCGAACGTGCCGGCGCGGTGGTCGCCGAACAGATCCTGGCGAAGCTCGACGGACGCGCGGTGGCGCCGTACGACGGCTACGGATCCTGCTACATCGACTTCGGAGGGGGCCGCGTCGGCCGCGTCGAAGTCACCTTCATGACGTCGGAGGGGGTGCGCGGCGGACCCTTCAGTCCCCCGTCGCTCGCCATCGGCCGCGAGAAGGAGGCGGTCGGTCCGGCTCGGATCGCCCACTGGTTCGGCCGTTAGGCACACCGTCGCCGGCGGGGTGGAGGCGACGATCAACCCGTGATCAACCCGCGGGTTGACGCGACCGCGCCGCTCGCTCGGCAAGGTGAGCACATGACGCTCTTCGACTACCTCCTCAACATCGGCCTCGTCTCCCTGGTGGTCCTGCAGCTGCGCGGAAGGCGGCTCGACCGGCGCGGTCTGTTGCTTCCGCTGATCCTCGTCGGATGGGCGGCGTCGCAGTACCTCCACGGCATCCCGACCGTCGGCAACGACGGAGTCCTCGTCGCCGCGGGCGTGCTCGCCGGTCTGACCTTCGGATCCTCCGCCGCGGCGCTGACCACGCTCGACGTGGGCCGCGACGGCGTGGTCGTCGCCCGCGCGACGCTGGCCGCCGCAGCCCTCTGGATCGTCGGCATCGGCATGCGGATGGGCTTCTCCCTCTTCGTGCAGTACGGCGGCAAGGGCACGGTCGCGCGCTTCAGCCAGACGCACCACATCACCGGCGAGGGATGGGTGACGGCGCTCGTGCTGATGGCACTCGTCGAGGTCGTCAGCCGGACCGTCATCCTGTGGACCCGCTCGCGGTCCCTCACGACGACCGGCCGCGTCGCTATCGCTGGTTGAGCGAGCCGGAGAGGCGGATGATGAGCGGCGTGGCGGTGGGGACGGCGGCGGGACCGCACGCGATCACCAACGGCGAGCCTCCGGTCCGGACCTCACTACGGGCGTTGTGGCTCGCCGGCCTCGTCTACCTCGTCGCATCTGCCACCCATCCGGGTGGGCATGGCCGGCATCTCGCCGCGACGGTGCTCACCGCGACGACCGCCATGGGCTGGGCGATCTGGGTCATGGCCCGTCACCGTCGCCACCGCGTCGCGAGCGCCGTCGGTGTCGTGGTGCTGGCGATCAGTGGCGGCGGAGTCGCCGCCCTTCATCCCGTCGGTGTCGCGGTCACCGCCGTGGCGGGCATGTCGGCGGCGAGCCTCTTCGACCTCGTCCCCGCCGCAGCGCTGACCGTCCCGGCGGTGGTCGCCGCCGCAATCGGTGCCGCCGTCGGTGGTGACTCGGCGGCTGCGATCGCCAACGCCGCCAGCGGCGCCGCCGCCGGTTTGGTGATGGGCCTCGGGCGCCGGCAAGGACAGCAGCGCATCATCCAGAACGCCGAGCTGGCGATGGCACGAGAACGCAGCGAGATCGAGCACGAGCGCGCGGAAGTGCTCGCCGAACGCAACCGGGTCGCCCGCGAGGTCCACGACGTACTCGCCCACACGCTGAGCGCACTGTCGGTGCAGCTGGAGGCACTCGGGAGCCTGATCGACGACGGCGCAGACCGGGCCGAGATCGGGGAGGCCGCCGCCCGGTCTCGGCGGCTCGTGACCGAAGGACTCGACGAGACGCGCCGGGCGGTTCGCGTCCTGCGGGACGAGCCGGTGGACGTCGCGCACCAGATCGCGGCGCTTGCTGACGAGTACGTCGACGTGTCCATTCGAGGCGAGCCGACTCGGCTGTCGGCCGCAGCAGGTCTGGCCCTCGTCCGGGTCGCCCAGGAGGCCGTCACGAACGCCCGCAAGCACGCCGCGGGTGCCACGGTCCGCATCTCGTTGGCCTTCGGAGCGGCAGCGGTGGATCTCGTCATCGACAACGACCCTGCCCCCGCATCGGAGCTCGGCACCACCGGAGCCGGCTACGGGCTGCAGGGAATGCGCGAACGCATCGAGCTCGTGGGCGGGACGCTCACCGCGGGTCCGGCGGAGGCCGGCTGGCGCGTGCATGCGAGCGTGCCGGCGTGAAGGTCCTCATCGTCGATGATCAGACCCTCATACGCGACGGGCTGGTGACGATCTGCGAACGGCTCGCCGACGTCGAGGTCGCGGGCGCTGCCGGCGACGGCGAAGAGGCTCTGCGGCTGGTCGAGGAGCATCAGCCCGACGTCGTCTTGATGGACCTTCGCATGCCGCGGATGGATGGCATCGAGGCCACGCGCCGAATCCGCGAGCAGCACCCGCATGTCCACGTCGTCGTCCTCACCACCTTCAGCGACGAGGAGTCGGTCACGGCGGCACTCGGTGCGGGGGCGATCGGCTACCTCACCAAGGACGCCGGCCGCGACGACATTCGCCGCGCCCTCGAGGCAGCCTCGCGTGGCCAGGCGTTGCTCGATCCCGCGGTCCACGCACGCATCGTGCAGATCGCTCAGCAGCAAGCAGCGGGATCGAGCGATGGCGCTCTGCCCGACGGGTTGACGGTTCGAGAGGCCGAGGTGCTGGCGCACATCGCGCGAGGTCTGTCCAACCACGAGATCGCCACCGCGCTGTACCTGAGCGAGGCCACGGTGAAGACACACATCAACCGCATCTTCGCCAAGACGCAAAGCCGCGACCGGGCGCAGGCAGTCGCCTACGCCCACCAGCACGGGCTGACGTGAGTGCCGCGTCAGCCGGCGAGCGGCCGGCTGGCTCCCCAGTACTCGCGGTTGAGATAGGAGCCACGCAGCTTCACGATCTCCACGCGAGCCCCGGTGAAGGGCGACTGCAGGACACGGCCATGCCCGGCATAGATCGCCACGTGGTGGATGTCCGCTCGGTTGCGAGTGTGGGAGAAGAAGACGAGATCGCCCAGCCGCAGCTGACGGCGCGTGACGGGCCGCCCGATCAGCGACTGGTCCGCCGCGTCACGCGGCAGCGTCACGCCCAGCAGGCCGTAGACAGCGCCGGTGAGACCGGAGCAGTCGAAGCCCCACGACGTCATTCCGG
>JAICMG010000013.1 GCA_025929365.1 Frankiaceae bacterium | reverse complement strand
GGGGAAAGTAGATGAGCTACGCAGTCGGCGTGATCATCTTCTCGGTCGGGATGTTGCTGTCGATCATGCTCCACGAGGTCGGTCACTTCTCGACGGCCAAGGCGTTCGGCATGAAGGCCTCGCGCTTCTTCGTCGGATTCGGTCCGACGCTGTGGTCCTTCCGACGGGGCGAGACCGAGTACGGCGTGAAGGCACTGCCGATCGGCGGCTTCGTGAAGATCGACGGGATGACCTCGCTCGAACCGATCGATCCGGCGGACGACGATCGCGCGTTCTACAAGCAGCCCGCCGGCAAGCGCCTCGTTGTCCTGTGCGCCGGCTCCTTCGTCCATCTCGTGATCGCCATCCTGCTCGTGTTCGCGGTGCTGGCCGCGACCGGCAAGGATCCCGTTCGCACCGACGGACTGCAGGTGGCCGCTGTCAGCAGGTGCCTCACGCCGTCCGGCGCGGGTCCATGCACCGCGAGCGCGCCCGCGGCGCCCGCGTTCGGTGTGCTCCGCGCGGGCGACATCGTGCTCGCGGTCAATGGGCAGAAGATCAGCTCGTCGGGCTCGAACTTCGTTCACGTCCTCCACCGGAGCGCCGGCAAGCCGGTCACCCTCACGTTCGTGCGCAACGGAACTACCCGGTCGGTGACGCTGACCCCGCAGCCGCTGAGGGTCGCCAAGAGGACCGTCGGCCGCATCGGCGTGCAGACCAACCTGCATGCCGCGCACGTCACCGTCAGCGGATCCTTCGGACGTACGTTCACCCTGATGGGCGACTTCTTGTCGCAGACCGCCAGCGCCATCGGCGGACTGCCCCACGAAGTCGGACAGATCCTGTCCGGGCACCAGCGCAGCAACAACTCCGCAGCCAGCATCGTCGACGTCGCACGGGTGAGCGGCCAGATCTCCGCGTCGGGTGCGTCGTTCGGCGACATTCTCGCGTCGCTCGTGCTGATCCTGGCCGAGCTGAACCTGTTCGTGGGGCTGTCCAACATGTTGCCCCTGCTGCCCTTCGACGGCGGCCACGTCGCGATCCTCGGGTTCGAGGAAGCGCGCACCCGGCTCTACCGTGTCATCGGGCGCCGTGACCCGGGCCGGGTCGACATCATGAAGGTCCTGCCGGTGACCTATGCCGTGTTCGCGGTCTTCGTCGGCCTGTCGCTGATCCTGCTTTACGCCGGCATTACCAACCCGATCAGGTTGCAATGAGCCTCGCTCCGCGCCGAGTGAGTCGGCAGATCCAGGTCGGCAGCGTCGCTGTGGGCGGCGACGCCCCGGTGAGCGTTCAGTCGATGACCACGACCAAGACGGTCGAGGTCGACGCGACGCTGCAGCAGATCGCGGAGCTCACGGCGGCGGGCTGTCAGATCGTGCGGGTCGCGGTGCCGAGCCAGGACGATGCCGACGCCCTGCCCGAGATCACGAAGCACTCGCAGATCCCGGTGATCGCCGACATCCACTTCCAGCCGCGCTACATCTTCGCCGCGATCGACGCCGGCTGTGCCGCCGTACGCGTCAACCCCGGCAACATCAAGGAGTTCGACGGCCGGGTGAAGGAGGTTGCCGAGGCCGCGAAGGCCGCCGGCGTGCCGATCCGGATCGGGGTCAACGCCGGCTCGCTCGACAAGCGGTTCCTCGACAAGCACGGCAGTGCGACGCCGGAGGCTCTCGTCGACAGCGCGCTGTGGGAGTGCTCGCTGTTCGAGGAGCACGACTTCCGCGACATCAAGATCTCGGTGAAGCACCACAACCCCGTGGTGATGGTGTCGGCGTACCGGCTGCTTGCCGAGCGGTGCGACTATCCGCTGCACCTCGGCGTTACCGAGGCGGGTCCGTTGTTCCAGGGGACGATCAAGTCGGCGGTGGCGTTCGGCGCCCTTCTCGCCGAAGGGATCGGCGACACGATCCGGGTCTCCCTGTCGGCGCCTCCGGTGGAGGAGGTCAAGGTCGGGATCGCAATCCTCGAGTCGCTCGGGCTGCGCCGCCGTCGTCTCGAGATCGTCTCCTGTCCGTCGTGCGGGAGGGCGCAGGTCGACGTCTACACGCTTGCCGACAAGGTTCAGGCGGGTCTGGAAGGGATGACGGTCCCGTTGCGCGTCGCGGTGATGGGTTGCGTGGTGAACGGTCCGGGCGAGGCGCGAGAGGCTGACCTCGGCGTCGCGTCCGGCAACGGCAAGGGCCAGATCTTCGTCAAGGGCGAGGTCATCAAGACCGTGCCCGAAGCAAAGATCGTCGAGACGCTGGTCGAAGAGGCCATGCGCCTCGCCGAGCAGATGGAGGCGGACGGGACCGCCCCGGGTTCGGATGACGCTGGCGAGCCGAGCGTCTACGTCGGATAGATCGTCTTGTTGCGCGTCCTTGACGACCGGGACCTGCCCGCCGTCCTCGACCTGCTCGACGCCGATCCCATCGGCAACGTCTTCGTGGCCGCGCGGGTCAACGCCGCCGGCCTCGCACCGGAACGACTCGGTGCGCAGATGTGGGGCTACGGCCGGGGGAGTCGTCCGAGTGCGCTGTGTTACGCCGGCGCCAACCTCATCCCGATCTGCGCCGATGACGACGCGCTGCGCGCCTTCGCCGAACACGCGACACGGCAAGGGAGGCGCTGCTCGTCGATCGTGGGGCCGGCGGACATGGTGTCGGTGTTGTGGGACGCACTTGGGCCGCACTGGGGTGACGCCCGCGAGGTGCGGATGTGCCAGCCGCTCATGGTGACCACGGCGTATCCGCCGGTGCCGCCAGACACCGCCGTCCGCCGGGTTCGGATCGAAGAGGTCGATCTTCTGCTGCCGGCGTGCATCGCGATGTTCACCGAAGAGGTCGGGGTCTCGCCGGTCGCGGGCGATGGCGGAGCGCTCTACCGCGCGCGCGTTCGGGAGCTCGTTGCCGCGGGTCGTGCGTTTGCGCGCTTCGACGGCGAGCGCGTGGTGTTCAAGGCAGAGATCGGTGCGGAGACGAAGGCGGCCTGCCAAGTGCAAGGAGTGTGGGTCGAGCCGAGCCTGCGCGGCCGCGGACTGTCGGTCCCCGGCATGGCGGCCGTCGTCGCGTCATGCCTGCGCGATGTCGCGCCCGCCGTGTCGCTGTACGTCAACGACTTCAACGCCCCGGCGCGACGCGCCTACGAGCGCGTCGGGTTCGTCGAGGTCGGCCGCTTCGCCTCGATCCTGTTCTGAATCGGCTCCACTCCGCCACCGAATAGTCTCGTCCGCATGCCCACCCGGATGTCGCAGCTCTTTCTTCGCACGCTGCGCGACGACCCGGCCGATGCGGAACTGCCGAGCCATCGGTTGTTGGTCCGGGCCGGCTACATCCGCAGGGTGTCTCCCGGCATCTACACGTGGCTGCCGCTCGGCAAGCAGATCCTCGACAACGTCGCCGCGGTAGTGCGCGAGGAGATGAACGGGATCGGGGCGCAAGAGGTGCAGTTTCCCGCCCTGCTCCCGCGTGAGATCTACGAGTCGAGCGGTCGGTGGACAGCGTACGGCGACACGCTGTTCCGCCTGGCCGACCGCAAAGGTGCCGAGCATCTCCTCGGACCGACTCACGAGGAGATGTTCACCCTGCTCGTGAAGAGCGAGCTCTCCTCCTACCGCGACTATCCGGTGACGCTCTACCAGATCCAGACGAAGTATCGCGACGAGGCGCGTCCCCGCGCCGGTCTGCTTCGCGGCCGCGAGTTCGTCATGAAGGACTCGTACTCCTTCGACCTCGACGACGACGGCTTGCAGGCGTCGTACGACGCGCATCGCGGTGCCTACCAGCGCATCTTCAGCCGGCTCGGTTTGGACTACCGCATCGCCTTTGCGGTGTCGGGCGCCATGGGCGGATCGGCCAGCGAGGAGTTCCTGGCGCCGGCAGAGTACGGCGAGGACACCTTCGTCCAGTGCGCGAACTGCGACTACACCGCGAACACCGAAGCGGTGGAGATTCGCGTCCCGGACCCGCAAGACCCGTCAGGACACCCTGCCAGCGAGCTCCTCGACACCCCGAACACTCCAACCATCGAGACGCTCGTCGACGTGGTCAACGAGCGGCGAGACTTCACGATCACCGCTGCCGAGACGTTGAAGAACGTCGTCCTCAAGACCCGCGAGCCCGGTGGCGACTGGCAGCTCCTCATCGTCGGTGTTCCCGGGGACCGCGACGTCGACATGAAGCGACTCGCCGGGCAGCTCGAGCCGGTCGAGGTCGAGGTCGCCGATGCCGAGCTGATCAAGACTGCGCCCGACCTCGTACCCGGCTACATCGGGCCGCAACGGCTCGCCGAGTGGGGGGTGCGCTATCTCGTCGACCCGACAGTCGTCCCGGGCAGCGCGTGGGTGACCGGTGCCAACGAGACCGGCAAGCACGCGGCGGACGTCGTGCGAGGCCGCGACTTCGAGCCAACGGGCGAGATCGGTGCGGTGGAGATCCGTGACGGTGATCGGTGCGGTCGCTGCGGCGGCGAGCTGTCCATCGCGCGCGGGATCGAGATCGGCCATGTCTTCCAGCTCGGCAGGAAGTACGCCGACGCGTTCTCCCTCGACGCACAGGGCGCCGACGGCGAGCCGATCCGCATCACGATGGGGTCCTACGGCGTCGGGGTGAGCCGGGCCGTCGCCGCGGTCGCCGAGCAGACGCTCGACGGCTCGGGTCTGTGCTGGCCCGCCTCGATCGCGCCGTACGACATCCACATCGTCCCGGTCGGGAAGGGCGGTGAGCAGCTCGAGGTGGCCACGAAGCTCGCTGCCGATCTCGAGGCGGCGGGTCGCAAGGTCCTGCTCGACGACCGCGACGCGTCGGCCGGCGCGAAGTTCGCCGACGCCGATCTCCTCGGCATGCCGACGATCGTCGTCGTCGGCAAGGCACTCGCCGAAGGAAACATCGAGATCAAGGACCGCAAGTCCGGCGAGCGCCGCGCGGTCCCGCTGAGCGGGGCGGTCGCGGAGCTCAGCTAGAGCGGGCGCGGAGGGGCGCCCGGCAGCGCCGCGGGCATGTGACCCCATTCCGAGGTTGCGACGGCCGTGTTCGACAGCCACGCGACCGCAAGCTCCCGAGCCGTGGACCGCGGGGCGCTCGCGGCAACGAGGTCCCACGCCGCGCCGGACGCGCCCTCTTCCAGAACAACGGCAAGCTGTCTTGCGGTCGTCGCATCGGTTACTCCGAACGGCAGCCGGTACGCCGGCAACGCCGGCGGAGGCAACGCCCCGAGTGACGTGATCAGCGCGGAGAGCCGGTCCCGTCGCTCCTGATGCGCCGTCAGCAAGACGCTGGCGAGCTTCTCCTCCTTGCCCGACAGATGGGCACCGACGACGCCGTAGCCGTAGACGATGGCCTGCTCCGCCGCGAGCGCCGCCTTGAGCGCACTGAGTTCAGTCACGCAGCATCACCTCATGCGATGCGGCGATGCTCGCGAGCACCGCGGCGTCCGGTCCGTCGACGGCGGAGACCGCCAGGCTGCGAAGATGCGCGACGCTCAGCCTCAGTCGCTCGTGGATCGAGTCGCCCGTGAAGCCCGCGATCCCGCTGCGGGCTCCGAGTCGTGCAAGGTGCGCGCGGTGGAGGTCCCGCTCGGCGGTCAGGCGCGCGAGCTCCGAGCCCTTCGCCGAGGCGATCGCAAGGGTGTAAGCACCGATGAGGGCAGCTTCTGGCCCGTGGGCGTCCGCCAGCACGGCCGCGTCCGGAGCGACGCGCGGCACGGAAGCCGACGAGCCGCGTTTGCACCCGGCGATGCCGAGCGCAGCGAGGCCGAGAACAGTCCGCCGGGACAGGGCCGCGCCTGATGTCACCGCGCCAAGTCTGGCATCCGCACTAATCTTCGGCGCATGACGGCGACCACCGCAGCCTCGCTGCGACCTCTGGTCGAACCGGTCGTCGAATCGGCCGGCTACGACCTCGAGGAGGTCGTCGTCACCTCCGCCGGCCGCCGCAGCGTCGTCCGCGTCGTCGTCGACCGCGATGGCGGGATCGACCTCGACGCAGTCGCCGAGGTGTCCCGCGCGGTGTCGGGGGCGCTCGATGAAGCCGATGCGTTCGGCGACTCGGCCTACACGCTCGAGGTCACCTCTCCCGGTGTCGACCGCCCGCTCACCGAGCCGCGCCATTGGCGTCGCAACGTCGGCAGGCTCGTCGAGACGGAGGGCTTCAAAGGCCGCCTGACAGCGGTGACCGATGACGGCGTAGCCGTCGCGGTGGATGGCGAGGAGAAGTTCATCGCCTTCGGTGACCTGGGCATCGGCAAGGTCATCGTGGAGTTCTCGCGATGAACATCGACATGACCGCGCTGAAGGGCCTCGTCCGCGAGAAGGACGTGTCGCTCGACACCGTCGTCGAGGCGCTGGAGTCCGCCTTGCTCGCCGCGTACGAGCGGACCGACGGTGCCCAGGCCCGCGCCCGCGTCGCGCTCGACCGCAAGACCGGCGAGGTCACGGTGTGGGCGCAAGAGGTCGACGACGAGGGTCAGCTGCTCCGCGAGTACGACGACACCCCGAGCGACTTCGGCCGGATCGCCGCCATGACGGCGAAGCACGTCATCATGTCGCGGCTTCGCGACCATGCCCAGGAGACGACGTACGGCGAGTACGTCGGCAAGGAGGGCGACCTGGTCAGCGGGGTGATCCAGCATCACGCGGGCATGCGGCCCGACGGGCCCGTGCTGGTCGACCTCGGCGACCTGGAGGGCGTGCTGCCGCCGAGCGAGCAGGTGCCGGGTGAGCGCTACGTCCACGGCGAGCGGTTGCGCTGCCTCGTGGTGAGCGTCAACCGGGGGATGCGGGGCGCCCAGGTGACGCTGTCACGAACCCATCCGAACCTCGTGCGCAAGCTCTTCGCGATGGAGGTGCCGGAGATCGCGGACGGCACGGTCGAGATCGCCGCGATCGCGCGTGAGGCCGGGCACCGGACCAAGGTGGCGGTCCGCTCGAACTCGGCGTCCGTACGCGCCCGCGGCGCCTGCATCGGGCCGATGGGCGCCCGGGTGCGTGCCGTGGTCACCGAGCTGCACGGCGAGAAGATCGACATCGTCGACTGGGCGGAGGATCCGGCAACGTTCGTCGGCAATGCGCTGTCCCCGGCCCAGGTCGTGAGCGTGACCGTCGTTGACGCCCAGAACAAGGCCGCTCGGGTCGTCGTACCGGACTTCCAGCTCTCCCTCGCGATCGGCAAGGAAGGCCAGAACGCACGGCTGGCCAATCGGCTGACCGGCTGGCGGATCGACATCCGCCCGGACGATCAGGGCTAGACTTGTCCGCGGCTCGAAAGCCCGAGCCGGTCCGAACGTGTGTCGGGTGCCGGGTCAGGGCCGCAAAGTCAGAACTGCTACGCGTCGTTGCGGTGGCGGGGACCCTGTCCCCGGACCCGCGGGGCACGTCGCCGGGACGCGGGGCGCACCTGCATCCCGACCTGGCGTGTCTCGCGCTGGCGGAACGTCGCCGGGCGTTTCCACGGGCCCTCCGGCTCGCGGGGCCGCTCGATACCGCACTACTGCACCAATACTGCGTGGAACTGAAAACCATGGGACGGACCGAACGATGAGCGCTCGATGAGCCAGCACCGATGAGTACGACCCTGCACTGACAACGGCTTGCGGATCTCCGTGGGCCACGAAACGGAGAGTCTGTGGCCAAGGAGCGAGTATCCGCACTCGCCAAGCAGATCGGCATGCCGAGCAAGCAGCTGATCGAGTGGCTCAACAACAACGGCGAATACGTCAAGACCCCGTCCTCCACCGTTGAGGCGCCGGTCGTGGCCAAGGTCTTCGCCGCGTTCCCGCCGGTCGCAGAGGCTGAGAAGCCCGCACCGAAGAAGAAGGCAGCCGCAGCGGCGCCCTCGCCGGAAGCGGTCCCCGCGCCCGCGACCGAGGCGCCGGAGATTCCGAAGGAGCCGCAGCCCGCGTTCGAGGCACCGGCCGCTCCTGCGGCGCTTGCCGAGCCGCCCGCGGCACCCGCGGTGCCGCCGAGCGCGCTGCCGCCACGTCCCATGGCGCCGCGGCCCGCGGGCAACAACCCGTTCACGACGCGTCCAGCGGGCAACAACCCGTTCACCACGCGCGACCGGCCGGCAGCACCCGGCGGGCGCCCCGGCCCGGCCATGATGCCGCCGCGCCCGGGTGGCACGCGTCCGGGCCCGGGCATGATGCCGCCGCGGCCCGGCGGCATGCGGCCAGGCGGCCCGATGGGGCCGGGCGGCGGCGGAGGCCGTCCCGGTCAGGGTGGTGGCTTCGGGCAGCGTCCCGGCGGTGGTCCGGGCGGCGGTGGCGGTGCAGGTGCGCCCGGTCGCGGGCCCGGTGGTCCTGGTGGTGGCGGCTTCGGTGGTCGCCCGGGCGGTCCCGGTGGACGCGGTCGTGGCGCCCCGACTCAGGGTGCGTTCGGCCGCGGTCCGGGCGGGCGTCCTGCCCGCGGGCGGAAGTCGAAGAAGCAGCGGCGCCAAGAGTTCGACAACATGCAGGCGCCGACGATCGGCGGTGTCTCGGTCCCGCGCGGTAACGGCGAGCAGATCCGGCTTCCTCGTGGCGCCAGCCTCGCCGACTTCGCTGACCGGATCGGCGCGAACCCGGGCTCGCTCGTCCAGGTGGTCTTCGCGCAGCTCGGCGAGATGATCACGGCGACGCAGTCGGCACCCGAGGAGACGCTGCAGCTGCTCGGCACCGAGCTCGGATGGGACGTGCGGATCGTCACGCCCGAGGAGGAGGACGCCGAGATCCTGTCGCGGTTCGACCTCGAGTTCGATGCCGTGGAGGACGAGGCGAACCTCACGGCGCGTGCACCCGTCGTCACCGTCATGGGTCACGTCGATCACGGAAAGACCAAGCTGCTCGATGCGATCCGGGAGACCGACATCGTCGCCCGGGAGCACGGTGGCATCACCCAGCACATCGGCGCCTACCAGGTGCACACGTCGGTCGAGGGCAGGGATCGGACGCTGACCTTCATCGACACCCCGGGCCACGAGGCGTTCACCGCCATGCGTGCCCGTGGTGCGCAGGTCACCGACATCGCCGTCCTTGTCGTTGCCGCAGACGACGGTGTGATGCCGCAGACGATCGAGGCGCTCAACCACGCCCAGGCCGCAGACGTGCCGATCGTGGTGGCGGTCAACAAGATCGACAAGGAAGACGCCAACCCGGCGAAGGTGCGCCAACAGCTCACCGAGTACGGCCTGGTGGCTGAGGAGTACGGCGGCGACACCCTGTTCATCGACGTGTCGGCACGCAACGGCACCGGCCTTCCCACGCTGCTCGAGGGCATCGCGCTCACCGCTGACGCGGCGCTCGATCTGCGCGCCAATCCCGATCGCCCAGCGGAAGGTGTGGCGATCGAGGCACACCTCGACAAGGGCCGTGGTCCGGTTGCGACAGTCCTGATTCAGCGCGGAACGCTGCGGGTCGGTGACTCGATCGTGGCGGGCGACGCCTTCGGTCGCGTGCGCGCGATGCTCGACGACAACGGTGAGCCGGTTGACGAGGCAGCCCCGTCACGGCCGGTGCAGGTTCTCGGCTTCACGAGCGTCCCAGGCGCCGGCGACAACTTCCTCGTCGTACCGGAGGACCGCGTCGCGCGGCAGATCGCCGAGCAGCGGCAGGCGCGCGATCGCTTCGCGGAGCTCGCGAAGGGCCGCGGTCGCATGACGCTCGAGGACGTTCTCGAGCGGATCCAGCAGGGCGAGGTCAACCAGCTCAACCTCATCCTCAAGGGCGACGTGTCCGGATCGGTCGAGGCGCTCGAGGACGCGCTGCTCAAGATCGACGTCGGCGCCGTGGACGAGGTGGGCTTGAGGATCATCGGCCGCGGTGTCGGTGCGATCACGGAGAACGACATCAACCTTGCGCGTGCCTCCGACGCGGTCGTCATCGGCTACAACGTGCGACCCGAGGGCAAGGCCCGCGAGCTCGCGGAGCGCGAGAAGGTCGACGTTCGCTTCTACTCCGTCATCTACGCGGCCATCGAGGACGTCGAGAACGCCCTCAAGGGCATGCTCAAGCCGGAGTTCGAAGAGGTGCAGCTCGGCACCGCCGAGATCCGCGAGATCTTCCGCTCGAGCAAGTTCGGCAACATCGCGGGCTGCATCGTGCGGACCGGCACCATCGTGCGTAACTCGAAGGCCCGACTGGTACGCGACGGTGTGGTCGTCGCTGACAACCTGACCATCTCCACGCTTCGTCGCTTCAAGGACGACGCCACCGAGGTCCGCGAGGGCTTCGAGTGCGGTATCAGCCTCGGCAGCTACAACGACATCAATGTCGAGGACGTCATCGAGACCTTCGAGATGCGCGAGAAGCCCCGCACGTAACGGAGCAAGCAATGGTTGACGACGCACGTCTCCGCCGGATGAGCGTGCGGGTCCGTGAGGTGGCTGCTCAAGCAGTTGAGCATCACGTCAAGGACCCGCGCCTCGGCATGGTGACGATCACCGATGCCCGGCTGACGCCTGACTTCCGGGAGGCGACCGTGTTCTGGACCGTGTGGGGCGACGACACCGTCCGCGCCGACAGCGCCGCTGCGCTCGAGGCGTCGAAGGGCATGATCCGCACCGCGATCGGTCGCGCGACCGGGCTCAAGCACACGCCATCGGTGACGTTCGTTCTCGACGCGGTACCCGAGAATGCCAAGCACATCGAGGACGTGCTGGAGCGGGCGAGGGCAGCGGACGAACGCGTCCACGAGCTCGCCGAGCGTGCCGTCCCCGCCGGCGACCCGAACCCGTACCGCGAGGCTGAGTGACGGCCGGCTTGGTCCTGGTCGACAAGCCGGCGGGCTGGACCTCGCACGACGTGGTCGCCAAGGTTCGCCGCCTCGCCGGCACCCGGCGCGTCGGTCACGCCGGCACGCTCGACCCGATGGCGACCGGCGTACTGATCCTCGGTGTCGACCGCGCAACCCGCCTGCTCGGGCATCTCGCGCTCCACGACAAGGAGTACGACGCCACCATCCGCCTGGGGCGGTCCACGACGACCGACGACAGGGAAGGCGAACCAATCGGCGCCGATGCCGAAGGCGAGGCGACGAAGCTGACCGACAGCGAGATCGCCACGGTCATGCGCAGCATGACCGGCGACATCGAGCAGATCCCGTCAGCGGTCAGTGCGATCAAGGTGGACGGGGTGCGCGCCTACAAGCGGGTACGAGATGGCGAAGCCATCGAGCTGAAAGCCCGCGCGGTGACCGTCGAGGCATTCGACATCGTGGAACGCCGAGGGGCTGAGCTCGACGTGCGCGTCAGATGCTCGACGGGCACCTACGTCCGAGCGCTCGCGAGGGATCTCGGGATTGCGCTAGGAGTGGGCGGGCACCTCACGGCGCTCCGGCGGACGAGGAGCGGCCCTTACCGGATCGACGAAGCGTGCAGCCTCGACTCGCTCGAAGCGAGCTTCACAACCCTGCCGCTGGCAGAGGCGGTGGCCGGCGCCTTCCCGCGAATCGACGTGAGCGAGGAGGACGCCGTTCGGATCGCCCACGGCCAGCGGCTCGCCCTCGCCGTCGCCGCGAGTCCATCGGGTGTGTTCGCGCCGGATGGGCGTGTCGTCGCGCTCGTCGAAGACCGCGACGGTGTGGCGCAGCCGGTCTGCGTTTTCCGCTGACTTGGCACACTGGAGCCGTGACCGTGAAGAGCATCGTCCCCATCGGGGTGTTCGACGGGGTGCATCGCGGTCACCAGCTCGTGCTCGCTCATGCGGTCGAGGCCGCGCGCGAGCGCAACGCACGGGTGGTCGTCGTGACCTTCCACCCGCATCCGACGGCGATCCTCGCTCCCGGGCACGTCCCTCCGATGTTGGTCGCGCTCGACCGCCGGGTCCGCCTGCTGCGCGACCACGGTGCGGACGACGTCCACGTGCTGAGGTTCACGCGCGAGCTGTCACTGCAGACTCCGCAGGAGTTCATCGAGCAGGTGCTGATCAGTGAGCTCGCCGCCGAGCGCATCGTCGTCGGCCGTAACTTCCGCTTCGGCCATCGCGCGGCCGGCGACGCCGCCATGCTGCGTCGCTACGACCTCGAGGTCGACGACGTGCCGCTGCTCACCGACGGCGGCACGATCTCCTCGACGCTGGTCCGCGACTTCATCGTGCACGGCGAGGTCGAGGCGGCCGCCTCCGCGCTCGGCCGCCTTCACCTCGTCGAGGGGCCGGTCGTCCGCGGCGACGCCCGCGGCCGGGCGATGGGCTTCCCGACCGCCAACGTCGCCGTCGACCCCGACATCGCGGTGCCGCAGGACGGCGTGTACGCCGGTTGGCTGACCCGAGCCGAGGGAGACCGGATCAAGGCAGCGATCAGCGTCGGGACCAATCCGACGTTCGACGGCGTCGAGCGGCGGGTCGAGGCGTACGGGATCGATGTCGGCCACGACCTGGACCTGTACGACGAGCACGTGACGGTGGAGTTCGCGGCCCGGTTGCGCGGCATGGAGCGTTTCGCCAGCGTGGATGACCTGGTCGTCCAGATGCACCGCGACGTCGAGGAATCCCGCGACCGGCTGGGCTAGGCCGTCATTCCGCTACACTTGAGCGGTCTAAATGAATCTGCCCCTGTGGTGTAACCCTGCGGGCTGATGCAACAGGAGAATGAACGTGCCGCTCGACGCAGCCGTCAAGCAAGAGATCATCAAGGAATACGCCACCAGCGAGGGCGACACGGGTTCCCCCGAGGTCCAGGTCGCGCTGCTGTCGCGGCGCATCGCCGATCTCACCGAGCACATGAAGGCTCACAAACACGACTTCCACACGCAGCGTGGTCTGCTCCAGCTCGTCGGCCGTCGCCGCCGGCTGCTGCGGTACCTCGAGACCGTGGATGTCCAGCGCTACCGCGCACTGATCGAGCGACTCGGCTTGCGCCGCTAGCCCGATCGGCCATACCGCGCGCCGGTCGCAGCTTGCAAGCCCCGGTCCTCGGTAGTGGCGGCCGGACACAGGGTCTAGAGAGACCAGTGGCCGTCCGCTTCGATCGATGACCGGGCCTGCGAGGCGGCCGAGCGCGCCGAGACGAACGGAGACGCCCGTGACGGGCCCCGCAGACAACGAAACATTTACCTCAACAGCCGTCCTCAAGTGCTCGCTCGGCGAGCGGACCGTCCGGTTCGAGACCGGTCGGCTGGCACAGCAGGCCGCGGGCTCCGCGGTCACCTATCTCGACGACGACACGATGATCCTGTCGGCCACGACGGCGTCGAAGAACCCCAAGGACCAGTTCGACTTCTTCCCGTTGACCGTGGACGTCGAGGAGCGGCAGTACGCCGCCGGGAAGATTCCCGGCTCGTTCTTCCGTCGTGAGGGCCGCCCGAGCGAGGACGCGATCCTCACCTGCCGGCTGACCGACCGCCCGCTTCGCCCGAGCTTCGCCAACGGCCTGCGCAACGAGATCCAGATCGTCTCGACGATCCTCGCGCTGCACCCCGACCACCTCTACGACGTCCTCGCGATCAACGGTGCCGCGTGCTCCGTGCTGCTGGCCGGCTTGCCGTTCTCCGGTCCGGTCGCGGCGGCGCGCGTCGCTCTCATCGACGGCGAGTGGATCCCCTTCCCGACGTACTCCGAGCTGGAGCGGGCGGTGTTCGACATGGTTGTCGCCGGCCGGGTTGTCGACAGCGGCGATGTCGCGATCATGATGGTCGAGGCTGAGGCGACCGAGCACACCTTCTCCCTCGTCGCGGCCGGCGCGGTCGCACCGACGGAGGATGTCGTCGCGCAGGGTCTCGAGGCCGCTAAGCCGTTCCTCGCCGAGATCGCCGCGGCGCAGCAGAAGCTCGCCGACCAGGCCGCGAAGGAAACCCGCGAGTTTCCGGTCTTCCTCGCCTACCAGGACGACGTCTACGAGGCCGTTTCGGCGGCAGTCGGCGACGAGGTCTCGAAGGCGCTCACGATCGCGGACAAGCAGGCACGTGAGGCCGAGCTCGACCGGATCAAGGAGCTCGCGAAGGAGCAGCTCGCTGCGTCCTTCGAGGGTCGCGAGAAGGAGATCTCGGAGGCGTTCCGCTCGGTCACCAAGAAGCACGTCCGGCAGCGCGTCATCAAGGACGGCGTCCGCATCGACGGTCGCGGCATTCGGGACATCCGCAGCCTCTCCGCGGAGATCAACGTGGTTCCGCGGGTGCACGGCTCCAGCCTCTTCGAGCGCGGCGAGACGCAGATCATGAACGTCGCGACGCTGAACATGCTGCGCATGGAGCAGATGGTCGACACCCTGTCGCCCGAGACGCGCAAGCGGTACATGCATCACTACAACTTCCCGCCGTACAGCACCGGTGAGACCGGCCGTGTCGGTTCGCCGAAGCGTCGCGAGATCGGCCACGGCGCCCTCGCAGAGCGCGCGCTCGTGCCGGTGCTGCCGAGCAAGGAGGAGTTCCCGTACGCGATCCGTGCGGTCTCCGAGGCACTCGGCTCCAACGGCTCGACGTCGATGGGTTCGGTCTGTGCATCCACGCTGTCGCTGATGGCGGCGGGCGTTCCCCTGAAGGCACCGGTCGCCGGCATCGCGATGGGCCTGATCAACGAGGGCGAGGACTTCGTCACGCTGACCGACATCCTCGGTGCGGAGGACGCGTACGGCGACATGGACTTCAAGGTCGCCGGCACGCGGGAGTTCGTGACCGCTCTCCAGCTGGACACCAAGCTCACCGGCATTCCGGCGTCGGTCCTCGCCGGCGCTCTCCAGCAGGCTCGCGACGCGCGGATGACGATTCTCGACGTCATGGCTGACGCGATCGACGCGCCTGCGGAGATGTCACCGTTCGCGCCGCGGATCATCACCGAGAAGATCCCGGTCGACAAGATCGGCGAGGTGATCGGGCCGAAGGGCAAGATCATCAACCAGATCCAGGCCGACACCGGCGCCGACCTGACCGTCGAGGACGACGGCACGATCTACATCTCCGCCGTCGGTGGCGACGCAGCTGAGGCGGCACTTCGCGCGATCCGCTCGATCGTGTCGCCGCAGCTGCCCGAGATCGGTGAGCGCTACCTCGGCACGGTCGTGAAGACGACGACGTTCGGTGCGTTCGTGTCGCTGACCCCCGGCAAGGACGGACTGCTGCACATCTCGCAGATCCGCAAGCTCGCCGGGGGCAAGCGGGTCGAGAACGTCGAGGACGTTCTCGCTGTCGGGGCGAAGGTGCAGGTCGAGATCGCCGAGATCGACCCGAGAGGCAAGCTGTCTCTCGTGCCGGTGATGGACGAGGCGGCGTCCGAGGCTCCGGCAGAGTAGGTCAGCAAAAACAGTGCCGGTCGACCTCGCCGGGGTGAGTCAGCGTGCCGGGTCGACCCGCACGCTGCTGACGGCGGGCGACGGCGGAGTGATCCGCCGTACCGTCCTACCCGGCGGCATCCGTGTGTTGTCGGAGTCGATTCCGGGCGTGCGCTCGGTGGCCTTCGGCGTGTGGGTGGGCGTCGGGTCACGCGATGAGGCGCCGTCGCAGTCCGGTGCGTCGCATTACCTCGAGCACCTGCTGTTCAAGGGCACGCGGAAGCGCGACGCACTGGAGATTTCGGCGGCACTCGACGAGGTCGGCGGGGAGCTCAACGCGTTCACGGCGAAGGAGTACACCTGCTTCTACGCGCGCGTGCTCGACGTCGACGTCCCGATCGCCGTCGACGTGATCTGCGACATGGTGACCTCGTCGGTGCTCTCGACCCACGAGGTCGAGAACGAGCGCGGCGTGATCCTCGAAGAGATCGCGATGCACGACGACGACCCGGGCGACTCGGTGCACGACGAGTTCGCCTCGCTCGTGTGGCCGGGCGATCCGCTCGGGCGTCCGGTGCTCGGCTCGGTCGAGACGATCGCAGCGATGAGCCGCAGCGCGATCAACGGCTACTACCGGCGACGTTATCGGCCGGACCAGCTCGTCATCACGGCCGCGGGCAACATCGAGCACGCGAAGCTCGTCCGCCTCGTGAGGAAGTCGTTTGCCGGCGTGCCGATCGACGAGGACGCGCTTCCCGCGCAACCCCGAAAGGGCAAGCAGACGCCTTCGTTCACCGTCGCGACAGCGACGCGGCATCGCCAGACCGAACAAGCCAACCTCGTGTTGGGATGCGCCGGTCTGGCCCGCGGCGACGAGCGACGGTTCGCTGCGGGTGTTCTCAACGCCGCCGTGGGCGGCGGCATGTCGTCGCGGTTGTTCCAGCAGGTGCGTGAGCGGCACGGCCTCGCGTACTCCGTCTACTCCTTCGCTTCGCACTACGCCGACGCCGGAATGTTCGGTGTGTACGCCGGCTGTCACCCGAAGCGGGTTCCGCAGGTCCTGGACCTCTGTCGCGAAGAGCTCGCCCTGGTCGCGTCGGGCGGATTGTCGGCGGCCGAGCTCGAGCGCGGCCGCGGTCAGATGCGCGGCGGTTTCGTCCTCGGGCTCGAGGACACCGGTTCGCGGATGAGCCGGCTCGGCAAGAGCGAGCTCGTCTACGGCGAGCTGATGACGGTAAACGAGGTGATCGCCGCGATCGATTCGGTGACACTCGACGACGTGCAAGAAGTGGCGGCCGACCTGTTCACCCGCCCGACCTCACTCGCCGTGATCGGACCGTACGACGAGGGCGAAGGCTTCGCGGCATGAGCGTCAAGGTGGGGGTGCTCGGCGCGAAGGGCCGGATGGGCGCAGAGGTCTGCCGTGCCGTCGAGGCGGCGGACGGTCTGGAGCTCGTGGCCGGTGTCGACGTCGGGGACGAGCGCGACGCGCTGAGTGCGGCGGAGGTGGTTGTCGACTTCACGACGCCGGACGCCGTGATGGACAACCTCAAGTGGTGCGTCGAACGTCGCCTGCACGTCGTCGTCGGTACTACCGGGTTCGATGACGCACGGATCGCCGAGGTGGAGTCGCTCGTCACCGCGACGTCCGGTGTCGGGGTCGTCATCGCGCCGAACTTCGGTATCGGTGCGGTCCTCATGATGCGCTTCGCCGCTGCCGCGGCCCCGCACTTCGACTCGGTCGAGATCATCGAGCTGCACCACCCGCAGAAGGTCGACGCACCGAGTGGAACGGCACGACGCACGGCAGAGCTGATCGCCGCGGCCCGCGGTGATCAGCGATCGCCGGATGCGACGACACAGGAAGTCGATGGCGCCCGCGGCGCCGATATCGACCACGTCCGCATTCATGCCGTGCGACTGGCCGGGCTGGTCGCGCACCAAGAGGTACTGCTCGGCGGGCATGGCGAAACGTTGACGATTCGTCACGACTCGCTGTCGCGCGAGTCGTTCATGCCGGGTGTGCTGCTCGCTGTCCGATCGGTGTCGTCGCGCCCGGGTCTGACCGTCGGGATCGAGTCACTGCTCGGTCTGTAGCAACCTCGGCAAGGCATCTGCGAGCCGGTCGTAGTCGTCCGGCGTGTTGTAGATCTGCCCGCACACCCGCGCCCAGCTCCTGTCGTGAAGCGGCATGAGCGAGACCTCGATCCGGAACTCCTCCGCAAGGCGCGTCTCGATCTGCCGCGCCGCCGCGGCATCGAGCGTGACCGGCAGGGGGATGATGCGCATCGCGGCGCGGTACCGGTCCTCGATCGGCGAGATCGTGTCGAAGGCCGCGGCCACCCGTTTCGCGCCGTCGTCGACGATCGTGCGCTGGCGCCGGCGTACCTCGTCCCACCCTCCCTGGGTGGACCAGAAGCCCAATGCCGCGGGTACGGCGAGGACGGTCACAGGATCGAACGTGCCGGTCCAGTCGAAGGCTTCGTGGAAACCCTCGGCGTAGCCATGGGAGGCCGACAACGGCCGCGCGGTGTCTCGCCAGCGTGGCGCGACGTGAAGGTACGCCGCAGCGCGGGGCGAGCAGATCCACTTGTGCAGGTTGCCAACCCAGAAGTCGGCGCCGATGCGCGCGAGGTCGACGTCGATCTGTCCCGGCGCGTGTGCCGCGTCGACAAGGACGGGCACCCCTCGCTCGTGCGCTGCCGCCACGATCGCTTCGACCGGGAAGACGAATCCGGACAGTGAGGCGATCGAGTCGACCACGAGCAGCTTCGTTCGCGGCGTGATCCGCTCGACGATGGCCGCCACTACATCATCGTCCGTCCTCACATCGAGCGGGACATGCGCGACGACAGGCTTGATGCCGCGTCGCGATGCGCTTCGTGCGAACTGTGCCGTGACGGCGCCGTACCGATGGTCCGTGGTCAGCAGCTCGTCGCCGGGGGAGAGCTCCGGTTCGAGCGACGCAATTACCGTCGCGGTCCCGGCAGTCGCGTTCGCGACGAACACGCCACCAGCCGGGTCGCCGCCGAGCAGCGCCGACACCTGATCCCGGACGCGGTCGAGCTTCCTCGGCAGATGGCGGATAAGCAGCGCGGACGGATTGCTCTCCATCTGGTTGCGCAGTTCCGCGGCGGCCATCGCGACAGGCTTCGGCAACGCGCCGAACGCGCCTTGATTCAGGTATGCGACTTCAGGGTCCAGCATCCACTCGGTGACGTCGGTCATGTGTCAATCGTTTCGGAAGCAATGTGGCATTGCATACCCGTTTTACGGGGAATCAGCGGCATTCGGGCATGCAATGCCACATTGCTTTGCCCTTGCCTGTCGCCGCGCTACCCACCGCTCGAGCCGTCGACGCAACCGATCCGAGACGAAGATCGCGAAGAGCGGAGTGCGGATCTCCTCACGCAACCGCGTCAACGTCATGGTCTTGATCCGCCAGACGTCGTCGGCCTTCTCGTAGGTCTCGTGATAGTGCCCGAAGCCGTGCAGCGTGATTCCTGGCATGAAGCGAACGACGTCCTGCATCGCCCACACGCCCGATGCCGACGTCGGCGAGGTCAGCTCGATCTCCGGCTGCTGCACCTGGTGAACGCTGACCGCCTTCGCGAGCGCGCGACTGACGAACGTGACGAAGGTGTCGGCACCTTCGATCACGATGCCACCGGACTCGCGCGTGTCGCTGACGAAGTCCGCGGTGAACAGCTCGCGGAAGCCGTCCCAGTCCTTCGCGTCGAGCAGCCGGCAGTACCGCGCCTTCAGCTGCTCGATCGCGCGCACCTCGTCGGTCTCGGCCACCTGGCCGATACTGCCAAACATGGGTGCGGGTTGGACGGACCGGCCGCCGGCGTGCCGTGCGCGATGGAGCTGTTCATGCGCGGCAGCGGCGGCTACTGGTCATACGAGCTTGTCGGCGGCCCGTGAGCGTCGGCTAGGGACACCGGCCGATCGCGGCGACGAGGGTCGGCGTGATGATGCGCTCGCCGCCGCTCGCCATTCGCGCGCGGAGGCTGTCCGCGTCCTCCGCCCGCATCAGCCCGGCCTCTATCGCGGCGGGTGCAAGCTGCTCGAGGGACAGCGAGAAGAACGCGAATCCCGGGTGGCTGCCGTCGATGATGAGCGAACGGCCCTCGCCGAGCACGTCGGTGAGACCCGCCTCCGCGAGGGCAGCAGGGAGCCGCCGTCCGTACTCGCGCTCGAATCCCGCCGCCGCCATCAGCGCGAGGAGCGCCTCTGTCACCCGCTGGGGAGCCTCGTCCGTGGCCTCGAACCCGAAGCTCGACCAGTCGTAGTCCTCGAGGACAAGTGTGCCGCCCGGACGCAACGCGCCGGCCAGTCGGCGCAGGACATCGGCCCGCTCGGGGATGTGCTCGAGCACCATCCGGCTGTGCACGACGTCGTACTCACCGACCGGCAGCTCGCCGGTCACCAGGTCGGCCTTGCGTACCTCGACCACGTCTGACGCGAGCGGCTCGACGAAGCGGGTGTCGATGTCGACGGCGAGGACGTGCCCGGAGGCGCCGACCTGCGACGCGAGCCACGACACCACCGAGCCGCCACCGGCACCGGCCTCGAGGACCCGGCTCCCGGCGCCGACGAATCGCGAGAGGATGGCCTGCGTTCCCGGGTCCCACAACGCCTCGATGCCCGCGAGTCGTTCGCGTTCCTGCTCCCACGCCGGGTCGTAGACATACCTCTTCTCTGACATGACGCAGACCCTACGGTGCGAGCCGAGCGGGTAGGTTTCGGCGGTGCAGGAGTGGCGGCGATCGCCCGGGAGGGGCCGCTACGCCCGCCCCGAGGTCGAGCGACGGTTCATCGCGACCGTGGCTGCGCCCGTCGCCGATTCTTCATGGCAGATCGAGGATCGCTACATCGACGGAACTGCCCTGCGCCTGCGGCGGATCACGGCCAACGGCGAGAGAGTGTGGAAGCTCACCCAGAAGATCCGGTCAGATCCGGGCGACCCCGCGACGGTCGCGATCACCAACATGTACCTCACGCGGAGCGAGTACGACCTGCTCGCGGCCTTGCGGGCGGCCACCCTCAGCAAGATCCGCAGCGTGTGCGTCGTCGATGACATCCGCTTCGCGATCGACGTCTTCGACGGTGAGCTCACGGGCCTGCGATTGGCTGAGGTCGAAGTTCCGGATCTGGCGGCGAGGCTGCCCCGGCCGGTGTGGCTCGGTCGCGAGGTGACTCACGACGACCGGTACTCAGGGGGGCGCCTTGCCGCCAGTTCGGCCTCCGATCTGTCCACTCTCCTCGGCGGCCCCGGCTAGGGGCCATTCGGCGGGCTTGCTTGACTGGCAGCGTGATCGATGTCGACGAGGACACCTTCGGCGTGCTGGTCGAGACGGCCCTGGAGAGCATCCCGACCGAGCTGCGCCGCCGGATGCGCAACGTCGCCATCGCCGTCGAAGACGAAGGTGCCTCGCCGAACCTGCTCGGGCTCTACCACGGCGTCCCCTTGACCTCGCGCACCACGGCGTACGGCGGGGTGCTGCCGGACCGAATCACCATCTACCGGTTGCCCATCGTCCGGCGTTGCCGGACGCTCGACGAGGTCGTGCACCAAGTGCGAGTCACCGTCGTCCACGAGGTCGCGCACCACTTCGGCATCGACGACAAGCGACTCCACGAGCTCG
The DNA here is from genome assembly GCA_025929365.1 of Frankiaceae bacterium. GTDB lineage: Bacteria > Actinomycetota > Actinomycetes > JAFAQI01 > JAFAQI01 > DASZTV01. The sequence continues at coordinate 14,260 of JAICMG010000013.1, read as the reverse complement.
GCTGGGCCTAGGCCGGCGGGACCTGCTCCTCGGTGGTCATCGCCGTCTCGGTGGGCGTCGGTGCGGGCTCCTGGGCGTGCTTCGCCTCGTAGCCGGCGATGTCGATCCGGCGTGGTGCGCCCCGCCGGCCCAGCTCGATGGCGATCGTCGATGCGGCGGCGCCGAGACCGAGCGCGCCGACCATCGCCGGGAGGCCGCGGCGACTCTTGCCGCGCAGCTTGTCAACCGAGAGGGGACCAGGTCCGCCGTCGACGATGGCCATCAGAGCGGCGATCAGCACGAGGTTGTACTCGAATCCCCGGTCGGAGTTCCACGGACCGTTCTGGCCGTGGACCTTGCGGATCGCGGTGATCATGACGCCGATCAGCGAGGCGGCGGCGACGGGAGTCGCGGCGCCCAGCGCGAGCATGGCGCCGCCGGCGGTCTCGGTGATGCCCGCGGCGTAGGCGTGCGCGGTCGCGGGCCGCATCTCAATGGAATCCATCATCTCGGCCGTGCCTTCGATGCCCGGTCCGTCGAACTTCCCCAGCAGCTTCTGAGTGCCGTGCCCGACGAACAGGCCTCCGATGACGAGTCGTGCAAGAAGGCGTCCTGTGTTCATGTCGTACGTCGTTCCCGCTGGGGTCGGGAGGTAACGTCAGGGGATGCCGGACTCCCAGTACGAGGACCTGCTTCGGCACGTTCTCGCCAACGGCACCCACAAGGCCGACCGCACGGGCACCGGCACCCGCAGCGTCTTCGGCCACCAGCTTCGTTACCACCTCGCCGACGGGTTTCCGCTGATCACCACCAAGCGGGTGCACTTCCGCTCCGTGGCGATCGAGCTGCTGTGGTTCCTGCGCGGTGAGGGCAACGTCAAGTGGTTGCAGGACCACGGGGTCACGATCTGGGACGAGTGGGCGGACGACAACGGCGATCTGGGTCCGGTGTACGGCGTGCAGTGGCGCTCATGGCCGACGCCTGACGGCGGTGCGATCGATCAGATCAGCCAGGTGCTCGAGACACTGCGTCGCGACCCCGACTCGCGCCGGATGATCGTGTCCGCGTGGAACGTCGGTTTCATCTCGGAGATGGCGCTGCCGCCGTGTCACTCGATGTTCCAGTTCTACGTCGCCGACGGCCGGCTCTCGTGCCAGGTCTACCAGCGCAGTGCTGATCTCTTCCTCGGAGTGCCGTTCAACATCGCGAGCTACGCGCTGCTCGTGCACCTGGTTGCCCAGCAGAGCGACCTCGACGTCGGTGACCTGGTCTGGACGGGTGGCGACTGCCACATCTATGACAACCACCATGAGCAGGTCAACGAGCAGGTGTCGCGGACACCGCTGCCGTTCCCGACGCTCGAGGTACGCCGGGCCGACTCGTTGTTCGACTACGTCTTCGAGGACTTCTCCGTCATCGGCTACGAGCACCACCCCGCGCTTCCCGCGCCCGTCGCCGTCTAGATGCTGGCGCTCATCTGGGCACAGGCCGACGGGGGGGTCATCGGTAACGCCGGCGGGATCCCGTGGCGGCTACCCGAGGACCAGGCTCGCTTCAAGGAGCTCACGATGGGCTCCGCCGTACTGATGGGACGCAAGACCTGGGAGTCGCTGCCCGCGTCGGTGCGCCCGTTGCCGGGCCGGCGCAACCTCGTCCTCACCTCACAGGACGCCTGGTCGGCCGAGGGTGCCGAGCGGGTCGGGTCCGTGGCGGACGCGGCAGCCATGGTCTCCGGGGACATGTGGGTGATCGGCGGAGCCGGCGTCTACGCCTCGGCCCTGCCGCTGGCCGACCGCGTGGTCCTGACCACGATCGACCTCCACGTCGACGGCGACACGTTCGCCCCCTCACTGGGTCCGGGTTGGCGGCCTGTCGTCGCGGGCGAGTGGGAGACGTCATCGACCGGCCTTCGCTTCAAAGTGACGACCTTCGAACGGACCGCCGCGATACCGTCAAGGCCATGATGAGGCCGTTCGGGCGCCTGCTGACCGCGATGGTCACGCCGTTCACGGCGGACGGCGCTCTCGACACCGAGGCAGCCGCGGCCGTCGCGACGGCGCTGGTCGACGCGGGCAACGACGGCATCGTCATCAGTGGGACGACGGGGGAGTCACCGACCATCTCCGACGAGGAGCAGGACCGGCTGCTTCGCGCCGTGGTCGAAGCCGTCGGCAAGCGCGCGTACGTCGTGGCGGGCGTCGGCACCAACAACACCGCGCACACCGTCGAACTCGCGAAGCACGCCGAGAAGGCAGGCGCCGCCGGACTGCTCACCGTCACGCCGTACTACTCGAAGCCACCGCAGTCGGGGCTGGTCGCCCACTTCACGTCGGTCGCCGATGCGACCGAGCTGCCGCTGATGCTCTACGACATCCCGGGCCGCAGCGGGATCCCGATCGGGACCGAGACACTTCTGCGCCTCGCCGACCACCCGCGGATCGTCGCGGTCAAGGACGCGAAGGGCGACCTGCCGGCGAGCATCGAGGTGATCGCGCGCACTGAGCTCGCCTACTACTCCGGGGACGACGTCCTCAACCTCCCGCTGCTGTCCGTCGGCGCGGTCGGGATGGTCAGCGTGGTGTCGCATGTCTGCTCTCCGCAGCTGGTCGCGATGTCCGAGGCAGTCGACCGCGGTGACCTCGAGGAAGCCCGTCGCGTCAATGCCGCCATCTGGCCTGCGATCGTCGCGATCATGACGCGCACGCAGGGCGCGATCATGGCGAAGGCGGCGCTCGAGCTGCTCGGCTTGCTGCCGAACCGTACGACGCGACTTCCCCTGGTCGACGCGACCGACGAGCAGGTCAGTGTGCTGCGTGAGGACCTTCGCGCGGCGGGTCTGGACGCTTGAGCCACCCGCATCCGGATCTCGGGGCGCCGCCGGCGCTGCCCGACACCGGACTTCGGATCGTCGCCCTCGGCGGGATCGGCGAGATCGGTCGCAACATGACCGTCTTCGAGCACGCGGGCCGGTTGCTCGTCGTCGACTGCGGCGTCCTTTTCCCCGAGACCGAGCAACCCGGCATCGACCTGATCCTGCCCGACTTCTCCTACCTGAGGGACCGCTGGGACGACCTCGACGCGGTCGTGCTGACGCACGGCCACGAGGACCACATCGGCGCTGTTCCTTATCTCTTGCGCGAGAAGCCTGACGTCCCGCTCGTCGGGTCGCGGTTGACCCTTGCGCTGGTCGAGGGCAAGCTCCGCGAGCACCAGATCAACCCGCTCACCCTCGAGGTCCGTGAGGGACAGCGCGAACGGCTGGGCCCGTTCGACTGCGAGTTCTTCGCGGTCAACCACTCCATCCCCGATGCGCTCGGCCTCGCGATCCGGACGTCGGCCGGCGTGGTGCTGCACACCGGCGACTTCAAGATGGACCAGCTTCCGCTCGACGGACGGATCACCGACCTCGGCGGATGGGCGAAGCTCGGCGCGGAGGGCGTCGACCTGCTGATGAGCGACTCGACCAACGCCGAGGTCCCCGGGTTCGTCACGCCGGAACGCGAGATAGGGCCCGTGCTCGACGACGTCTTTCGCGGTGCCGCCAGGCGCATCATCGTGGCCTGCTTCGCCTCGCACGTGCACCGCGTCCAGCAGGTTCTCGACGCGGCCGTGGCGCACCACCGCCGGGTCGCGTTCATCGGCCGCTCGATGGTGCGCAACATGGGGATCGCACGCGACCTCGGGTACCTCGAGATCCCGCCGGGCGTCATCGCCGACATGGCCGAGATCGAACAGCTGCCCCCCGATCAGGTCGTTCTCATCTCGACCGGCTCGCAGGGCGAGCCGATGTCGGCGCTGTCCCGCATGGCCAACCGCGACCACCAGCAGGTGCGCGTCGAGCCCGGTGACACCGTCGTGCTCGCCTCGTCGCTCGTGCCGGGCAACGAGAGCGCGGTGTTCCGGGTGATCAACGGGCTCAATCGGCTCGGCGCGAAGGTGGTGCACAAGGAGACGGCGCTCGTTCACGTGTCCGGCCACGCGCCCGCAGGCGAGCTGCTCTACGTCCTCAACATGGCACGGCCGTCGAACTTCATGCCCATCCATGGTGAGTGGCGACACCTGCGGGCGCATGCCGAGCTTGCCGTCGCAAGCGGCGTACCCCGCCCGAACATCGTGCTCGCGGACGACGGCGTCGTCGTCGACCTGGTCGACGGCCGCGCGTCGATCGTCGGCGCGATCCCGGCGGGGTACGTGTACGTCGATGGCCGCGGGGTCGGTGACGTGGGGGAGCAGTCGCTGAAGGACCGGCTCATCCTCGGCGGCGACGGCTTCGTGACCATCGTCGTGGTGGTCGACTCGGTGACCGGAAAGGTCGCCGCCTCGCCGGAGATCTTCGCCCGGGGGTTCTCGGAGGATCCGGCCGCCTTCGACGACGTGCTGCCGCTGGTCGAGGAGTCACTCGCCGCTGCCGGCCGCGAGGGCGCCACCGAGCGGCACGAGCTGCAACAGCGGGTACGCCGCGTGGTCGGGAAGTGGGTCAGCGACACCTACCGCCGCCGCCCGATGATCATTCCGGTCGTTCTCGAGGTGTAGCCACGCTCAGCGTGGCTCCTGTGACGCGTGTGACAGGCGGGTTATGGTCGTCGGATGGCCACCAAGGCGCCAGCTCGCCCGCAATCGGGCGGGTCGCGCTCGTCCGCGTCGGGCTCCGCCCGCACGTCGACGTCGCGGTCTCGCCATGCCTCGACGGCCCGCCGGCCGGCCTCCGGCCGGTCGACGTCGCCACGTTCCGGGGCTCGCCGGCCGGCTTCGCGGCCGGCATCGCGCCATGCGAGCGGGCCCGGTCTGACCGTCCGCCTGTTCCGTGCGCTGGGCCGGTTGCTTGCTGCGCTGTGGATGCTGATCGCGCGGGCAGTGGGCGGCACCGCCAGGAGCGTCGGCGACGGCGCCCGCGGGATGGATCCGGCGCATCGCCGGGACGGCGCCGGGCTCGGTGCGATGGCCGGCGGGCTCGTCGTGGCGGTCGGTGCGTGGGCGGACTCGGCCGGTCCGTTCGGCCACGACCTCACCATCGCTCTTCGCACCTTCATCGGATCCGGCGTGATGGTCCTGCCGATCGCGCTCGCGGCAGCGTCCTGGCGCCTCCTTCGCCGTCCCGCCTCGCCGGACACCCCGCGCGGTCGTGTCGTCATCGGCTGGATCGCTGTCACTGTCGGCCTGCTCGGCATCCTCGACCTCGCGCACGGCGACCCGGCTCACGCGGCCGCGCGCCGGGGCGCCGGTGGCCTGGTCGGCGTCCTCGCCGGCTCGCCCCTGGGTAGCGCCCTGACGTCGTACCTCGCGGTTCCGATCCTCATCCTGGTCGGCCTGTTCGGGTTGCTCGTCATCACCGGAACGCCGCTGCACGCGGTGCCGGACCGGCTGCGCGCCCTCCGTCGACCCGTTCCCGCGGAGCCCGACGACCTCGCGGCGGACCAGGTCACCGAACCGCTCAAGCGGAAGCGTCACGCGTCGGTCGCGAACACCGACGAGGACAAGCCGTTCGCCGCCTCCCCGGTGTTGGCGGAGGACAAGCCCAAGGACGACAAGCGGGTCATCACGCTGCCCGAGGCGGGCGACACCGGACCGATCGTCACGGCCACACCCGGAACGCCCGCCCCGTCGGTGCCCATCACGCCGGCACAGCTCAAGCTCGGTGAGGGCAGCTACCAGCTGCCCGACACCATGCTGCTGCGCGAGGGCACGGCGCCCAAGACGCGCAGCAAGGTCAACGACGCCGTCATCGAGGCGCTCACCCAGGTGTTCGCGGAGTTCGAGGCCGACGCGACGGTCGCCGGCTTCAGTCGTGGCCCCACCGTGACTCGCTACGAGGTCGAGCTCGGCCCGGCCGTCAAGGTAGAGCGCATCAAGGCGCTGCAGCGCAACATCGCGTATGCCGTGAAGAGTCCCGACGTCCGCATCATCGACGTCATCCCCGGCAAGTCCGCGATCGGCATCGAGATCCCCAACAGCGACCGCGAGACTGTCAGCCTCGGTGACGTGCTGCGCGCGCCGGTCGTGACGCGCGACCACCATCCGCTCGTCGTCGCGCTCGGCAAGGACGTCGAGGGCCGGTTCATCGCTGCCAACCTCGCGAAGATGCCGCACATGCTGATCGCCGGTGCGACCGGCGCCGGCAAGAGCACCTGCATCAACGCGCTGATCACCTCAGTCCTCGCTCGCGCGACGCCTGAGGAGGTGCGGCTCGTCCTGATCGACCCGAAGCGGGTCGAGCTCACGCACTACCAGGGAATCCCGCATCTCATCACGCCGATCATCACCAACCCCAAGAAGGCAGCCGAGGCGCTGGCGTGGGTGGTGCGCGAGATGGAGCTGCGCTACGACGACATGGAGGCGGCCGGCGTCCGCCACATCGACGACTTCAACGCGAAGGTCCGCGGCGGCAAGCTCACCCCGCCGCCCGGCTCCGATCGCACGTTCTCGGTGTACCCCTACCTGCTGGTGATCGTCGACGAGCTGGCCGACCTCATGATGGTCGCGCCGCGCGACGTCGAGGACGCGGTCGTCCGGATCACGCAGCTGGCGCGTGCCGCCGGCATCCACCTGGTGCTCGCGACCCAGCGTCCGAGCGTCGACGTCGTCACCGGTCTGATCAAGGCCAACGTCCCGAGCCGGCTGTCGTTCGCGACCGCGAGCCTCGCGGACTCGCGCGTCATCCTCGACCAGCCCGGCGCCGAGAAGCTGGTCGGCGGCGGGGACGCGCTGTTCCTGCCGATGGGCGAGAGCAAGCCCATGCGGTTGCAAGGCGCCTACGTCTCGGACTCTGAGATCGACGCCGTCGTGGCTCACTGCAAGAAGCAGATGGAGCCGACGTACCGCGAGGACGTCACGGTCGGTACGGCGGCCAGGCGGGAGGTCGACGAGGACATCGGAGACGACCTCGACCTGCTGTGCCAGGCGATCGAGCTGGTGGTGACGACCCAGTTCGGGTCGACGTCGATGCTGCAGCGCAAGCTTCGCGTCGGGTTCGCGAAGGCCGGACGGCTGATGGACCTGATGGAGAGCAGGGGGGTTGTCGGGCCGAGCGAGGGTTCCAAGGCGCGTGACGTATTGGTGCACGCCGAGGATCTCGACGGCATCATCACGAGCCTGCGAGGCGGTGCCTGACCGTCCAAGGCATTGCGTAGGCGGGCGAAACCCGCGCTTTGCCTGGTGTTTTCTTCCGGTCCTAGACTTCCAACACGTCTGTCTCTCAAAGCGAAGGCCGGTCTTTCGTGTCCGTCGGCGAAACTCTTTCCCACGCCCGACGCAGCGTGGGTCTGTCACTCGACGACGTCGCCGCTGACACCCGGATCCGTGCCTCCGTCGTCGCCTCGATCGAGAACGACGACTTCGGCCCGTGCGGTGGCGCCGTCTACGCCCGGGGCCACATTCGCAGCATCGCCCGGGTGCTGGGCATCGACGCCGATCCCCTGATCGCGGAGTTCGACGCCTCCCACCAGACCGACCTGCCGCCCGTTGCCGCGACAGTCGCGCCGCAGCCGACCGATCCCGACCTGCTGTCCCGCTCGGAGCGGCGCCGCCCGAACTGGACGGCCGCGATGGCGACCGCGCTGGCGGCGATCTGCATCTTCGCGCTGGTCGGACTGATCGTGAGCCACTCGCGCAGCAGGTCGCCGGCACATCCCGCCGCGCAGTCGCAGAACGGTGGCGGCGGCCGCCCCGCTGTGACGGCCTCCCCGCCCCCGACCGCCGCTGCGGAGGTCCCGGCGACCAAGGCGACCCTGCTCATCCGCGCCACCGACACCTGCTGGGTACAGGTCACGCGGCGCAACGGCACCGTCTTGTACTCACGGAACATCTACGCCGGCCAGAGCAAGCTGTTCACCGCGAAGGGTGGGCTGAGCTTCATCATCGGCAACGCGCCCGCGGTCGATGTGGTCGTCAACGGACACGACCTCGGCAGCCCGCAGTCGCAGGGCAACGTCGCCCGCGGCAACGTCTCGCCGGGAGCGGACACGATCCAGCAGGCCTAGCGCGGCGCCCGCGATCGTTAGGCTTGGATCGAGCTGCGCTCGTTAGGGTGACAGAGTGTCCCGCTCGGTTGCGCTCGTCACTCTTGGGTGCGGTCGTAACGAGGTCGACTCCGAGGAGCTCGCCGCCCGGCTCGAGGCCGGCGGCTGGGAGCTGACCGACGACGCCGAGGCCGCCGACGCCGTCCTGGTCAACACGTGCGGCTTCATCGAGGCGGCCAAGCGAGACAGCATCGACACCTTGCTCGACGCCGCCGAGGGCGGACAGCACGTCGTCGCCGTCGGTTGCCTCGCCGAGCGCTATGGCGAGGGTCTCGCCGACGAGCTGCCTGAGGTCTCGGTGCTCGGCTTCGACGACTACGCGCAGATCGGTGAGCGCCTCGACGACATCGTCGCGGGAAGGGCGCACGTGTCGCACCGGCCCCGTGACCGGCGACAGCTGCTGCCGTTGACGCCGGCCGCCCGGCCGTCGACCACCGTCGACGTCGGCATCCCGGGGCACGCCGGCGGCCCGCATGCCGTGCTGCGCCGTCGCCTCTCAGGCGATCCCGTCGCGCCGTTGAAGCTCGCGTCCGGGTGCGACCGTCGCTGTGCCTTCTGTGCGATCCCGTCGTTTCGCGGCGCGTTCGTCTCACGACCGCCGGACGACATCGTGGCCGAGGCCAAGTGGCTTGCCGACCACGGCGTCCGTGAGCTCCTGCTGGTCAGCGAGAACTCCACGTCGTACGGCAAGGACCTCGGTGATCTCCAGGCGCTCGAGCGGCTGCTGCCTCGCCTTGCGGAGGTTCCGGGCGTGCTGCGGGTGCGGGTGTCCTACCTGCAGCCGGCTGAGGTCAGGCCGTCGCTGCTGGACGCGATCGCCTCGACGCCCCGGGTGGCGGCCTACTTCGACGTGTCCTTCCAACACGCGTCGGAGCCGCTGCTTCGCCGGATGCGCCGTTTCGGCGGGACCGAACGCTTCCTCGACCTGATCGCCGCGATCCGCGACCGCGCGCCGGACGCGGGCATTCGAAGCAACGTGATCCTGGGGTTTCCGGGGGAGACCGACGACGATGTGGCGGAGCTCGAGCGCTTCCTCACCGCCGCGCGACTCGACGCGATCGGGGTGTTCGGCTACTCCGACGAGGAGGGCACCGAGGCTGCGGGACTGCCGGACAAGGTCGATCCGGCCGAGGTCGCCGTGCGGGTCGCGCGGGTGAGCGTCCTCGCCGAGGAGCTGATCGCGCAGCGGGCCGAGGACCGCATCGGCGAGGCCGTCTCGGTGCTCGTGGAGGCGATCGGCGACGATGGCGTCGAGGGCCGTGCCGAGCATCAGGCGCCGGAGGTCGACGGCTCCGTCACGGTCCGTGATCTCACCGGTGCGTCGATCGGTTCGATCGTGACGGCGACGGTCGTCGAATCCGATGGTGCGGACCTGGTCGCCGAATGAGCAACACGGGTTCATGAGCGACGCAGGCCCGCCGGGGCTGTCACGGCTGCCCTTACATCCACCGCAGCCCAAGCCCGACCAGATGGGCGACCCCGTGAGCGGGGCTCCGACCGCCAACATCGCCAATGCGCTGACCCTCCTGCGGCTCCTGCTCGTTCCCGTCTTCGTCGGCTTTCTCGTCGCCCACGGCGGTCACTCGTCGGGCTGGCGTGACTGGGCGTTCGTGGCGTTCGCGACGGCATGTGTCACCGACCTCGTCGACGGCGACATCGCGCGTCGGCGCGATCTCGTGACGGACATCGGCAAGATCGCCGACCCGATCGCCGACAAGATGCTGACCGGCGCGGCGCTCCTCGGGCTCGCCGCACTCGGCGACCTGCCCTGGTGGGTCGCGGCCGTCGTGCTGGTCCGCGAGCTCGGCATCACCGCTCTTCGCATGTTCGTCATCCGGCACGGGGTGATTCCGGCCAGTCGAGGGGGCAAGGCCAAGACGCTGTTGCAGAACATCGCGATCGGCCTGTACGTGCTGCCGCTGACGAGCGCATGGGCGTCGGCTCGCCTCTGGGTGATGGGCGTGGCCCTCGTGCTGACCATCGCAACCGGCATCGACTACGTCTCGAAGGCGATGCGGCTGCGCCGAACGAGTGCGAGGGCGGCATGGAAGCGGCTGCGCAACAGCTGACGCCCGTCGTCGCGCGCATCCACGAGCTGCTGCGATCGCGCGGCGAGTCGATGGCGACTGCTGAGTCACTCACCGGCGGGATGGTGGGCGCCATCCTCACCGAGGTGCCGGGCGCGTCGGCGACGTACCGCGGTGGGGTCGTCGCCTATGCGACGGATCTCAAGGCCACCTTGCTCGGCGTCGCTTCCGGGTTGCTCGCGGAGCGGGGTGCCGTCGACCCGGACGTCGCGGCGGCAATGGCGTCCGGGGTCGCCTTTCGGCTGGGCGCGGACTGGGGGCTCGCGCTGACGGGCGTGGCCGGGCCGGACCCGCAGGACGGAAAGCCGGTCGGCACGGTCTATGTCGCGGTGAGCGGGTTTGGGGCAACGTCGCTGGTGGAGCGCGTATTCCCGGGTGGCCGGGAGGAGGTTCGCCGGGCGGCATGCAAGGTTGCGTTGGACACCATCTACGACAGGCTGGCCGACGGCGAGTAACTTTGATGCATGGTCTTGCTGCGTCGCCTGCTCGGCGATGTCCTTCGTCGCCACCGCGTCCGCCAGTCCCGCACGCTGCGTGACGTCAGCAGTGCGGCCGGCGTCTCCCTCGGCTACCTGTCCGAGGTAGAGCGCGGTCGCAAGGAAGCATCGAGTGAGCTGCTCGCCGCCATCTGCGGCGCACTCGACGTGACGCTGTCCGAGGTGTTGCGAGAGGTGAGCGACGACCTCGCGCGCGAGGAGCGCCGGGTTCGGCTCGCACCTGTCGGCTTCGCTGCAGCTGCTGCATCGCGAATGCCGATGCCTGTCCGGCCTGTGACGGTTCGTCCGGTCGCCGGGATTCCGCCGCATCACCCGGCACGCCCTACCGTGCCGGTCGCTGCACTGCAAACTCCCGCGCCTGTCGGCGCGGTCGTTGCGGCGTAGTCCCGGATGACGGCGCCTTCGCCTTACTACGCGTCTGCGGCTCCGGTCCGCGAACGTGGCGTGCACAGTCGCGCCGGCAACGCGATGGCGCGCACTCGGGCCGCCGTTCTCGACGGTGCTGCGCGTGCCGTCGAGAAGCACGGTGCGCGCAAAGCGACGATGGCCGACATCGCCTCACTCGCCGGCATTGCGAAGGGCACCCTCTACAACCACTTCCGTGCCAAGGAAGCGGTGTACGCCGCGGCGCTCGACGCCGGGATCCGCGGCCTGTCGGCCGAGTGCTGCAACGCTGCGCGCGACGACCTGGCGGAGGCGCTGGGCCTTGCGGCCGAGCGGATCAGCGCGCATCCGGCGTTGCGACGGATCGCGGTCGACGAGCCCGCAACCCTGGCCGCCCTGGTCACGCCCGGTGACGCGCCGGTGTGGGGACTGGCCCGGTCCGCGGTGCGCGACGTGCTGATCGCGTCCGGTGCAGCCACGAGCAGCGCCGGGATCGACACCGTGCTGCGGTGGCTGCTCAGCTTCATCGCCGCGCCCTCGGCGGATGCGACCGCTCAGGCCGGGTTGATCGCCGCCGGCATCGCCGCGGGCCCGGTCTGACAGCTCTCGCACCAAAACGTCGGGCGCACCTTGCCGGTCGGTCCCTGCGGAGCACGGCGAACGGCGCTGCCGCAGCGGCGGCACGGCCGGCCGGCTCGGCCGTAGACCCACGTCTGCTGTCCGCGCCGGCGGTTGCCGGTGGTGACCTGGTCGTCGCGGTCCCGGTTCGCGAGCAGCAGGCGCCGGGACAAGGACACGAGCTTGTCGAGATCCGGCACCTCGCCGACGGGCGTCCACGGACTGACGCCGGCGAGGAACAGCACCTCGGACTTGTAGAGGTTGCCGATGCCGGCGAGGTTGCGCTGGTCCATGATCGCCTCGCCTACCGCGAGGCTCGGACCGGATCGGAGGCGACGCACGGCTTCGCCGCCGTCGAAGTCCTCGTCGAGGAGATCGGGACCCAAGTGGCCCACGACGGTCGACTCGTCCTCGGTCGCGATGAGATCGATGACCGGGATGCGGTAGCCGACGGCCGTCCGCGTCGCAGTCCCCAGCACGATACGTATCTCGTGGCCCGGCCCGCCCGTCCACCGCTCACCGGTGCGGAAGATCCGCCAGACGCCGTCCATCTCGAAATGGGTGTGCAACGTCAGCCCGTCGTCGAGGCGGGTCAGCATGTGCTTGCCGCGGGACACCACATCGAGCACGGTGCGTCCGGACAGGTCGCAGGTCGCATGACGCGGCACGCGAAAGTCGCTGCTCGTCAGCTGCTGTCCGGCGAGGGCGTCGCGCATCCGCTTCGCCGCGAGCCAGACCGTGTCTCCCTCAGGCACGGGCCGCTTCAGGCACGAAGGCGCAGCCCGCGGGGAGTCGGCCGGAACCCGGCGACCTGCAACGCCTCGGCCAGTGGCGAGTCGAGGACGGCGCCGCCATCAGCGCGCTCGACGGCCAGCCGCCCGAGGATGCCGTCGCGCACGGCGAGCGCGAGCGCATCGACCGCGGGCTGGATCATCGCCGGATCGTCCGACCACGACAGCAGGGACTTGCCGCCGCGTTCGACGTACAGGCACAGCTCGCCGTCGACGAGCACGACGACCGCACCCGCCTTGCGACCCGGACGGTGGCTGCCGTCGTGGTCGGGCCAGCGCAGCGCCGCGCCGTAGGCATTGGCCGGATCAGTCGCCGCGAGCAGCTGCGCGCCTTGGGCCGGCAGTGTGCGCATCCGGTCGACCGCAGCAGGGATTGCGAACTGGGCGCCACCGAGCCCATCGACGAAGTAGCCGCGCCGGCAGCGCCCGGTCTCCTCGAACGCCTTGAGCACCGGGTACGCCGCAGCGAAGCCGCCGCCTGCGCGCTCTGCGACGACCGCGCCGCGGGTGACGATGCCGTGCCGGTCGAGGAGCCCCTCGGCGAGCGCGTGCGCGCGTCTCGTCGGGTCGTCATCGCGCGCGGGGAGCAGCGACCATCGCCCACCGGTGCTCGGCGGGATGACTCGCGCGGCGGCGCGCCGAGGCGCCGCGCGGCGCGCAAGTGGGCGGGCACGGACCGGGCCGGACAGCCGGCTGCGCAGCGGTGCGAGCGTGTCGTTGGTGATGAGGCCGGCCCAGACCAGATCCCACAGGGCCGTGGTCACGGTGCGGTTGTCGAGATCGGGAAGTCGCGCCGAGATGTCGCGGAAGAAGAGCGCGCCGCCATTTTGAAGTGTGGCGAGGACCTGACTCGCCTCGCTTGTCAGCGAGGCGTCGTCGGTCAGTCCGAGCGCCAGCGGTGCCGACTCTGCCGGGGCGATGGTGATCCAGCCGTCCCCGCCCGGAAGCGCGCCCTGCCCCGCCCACACGACGTCGCCGCTCGCGGTGAGCTCGTCGAGTAACTCGGGCCGGTAGTCGGCGACCCGACCAGGCAGCATGACGGACTCCAGTGCCGACGCCGGAACGGCCACGCCGGCGAGCTGCTCGACGACGCGCAGCAGTGCGTCGATGCCTCTTCCCGAGTGCGCCCCGACGCCTTGCCAGGCCGGCAGGAAGCGGGCGAGCGCGGCTTGCGGCGCCGGCTCGATCTCACCGCGCAGCTTCGCCATGGAGCGACGACGGAGCGAGCGCAACACGTCCGGGTCACACCACTCGGTGCCGGCGCCGCTGGGTCGGAACTCTCCGCGCACGAGCCGGCCGGAGCCGAGCATCCGGGACAGCTCCGCCTCGACGACTGCGGGGCCCAGACCGAATCGCATGGCGGCGTCCGCGGTGAGGAAGGGCCCGTGCCGGCGGGCGAACCGCGCGAGCAGGTCGGTGAGCGGCTCGGCGACCGGCTCGAGGAAGGCCTCGGGGACGCCGACCGGCAGCGGGACGCCGAGCGCGTCGCGGACGCGCGCGCTGTCCTCGATCGCCAGCCACCGTTCCTCGCCCGCGATGCGCACCCGGATCGCCCGCCGCTGGTCCTCCAAGGCGACCAACATCATCGGGGTGGCGCCACGGCTGGTGAGCTCGTCGGTGGTGAGGTCGCCGAGCACCCGCAGCGCGTCGGCGACGGCTTCGGTGTCGGCGAGCGGCCTGGTCCGCCACGCGAGCTCGGCTTCCACCTCGGCCACTGCGTCCGGATCGAGCAGCTCGCGCAGCTCCGCCGTACCGAGCAGCTCGGCGAGCAGCGTCGCATCGAGAGCGAGGGCGGCAGCCTTGCGTTCGGCGAGCGGCTGGTCGCCCTCGTACATGAAGGCGCCGACGTAGTCGAAGAGCAGCGAACGCGCGTACGGCGACGGGAGCTG
>JAICMG010000212.1 GCA_025929365.1 Frankiaceae bacterium | reverse complement strand
GGTGACCGGGTCACGCTGTCCAACGCCGAGACGATCGAGCGCCCGCTCCGGCTCACTCCGGACGAGGCGCTCGCGCTCATCTCCGCGCTTCGCGCGCTTTCCGGCGTCCCGGGCATCGTCTCGACGGCTGCCATCGACCGCGCACTCGCCAAGCTCGAGAGCGCAGCAGGTGGCACGACCGCGGCTGACAAGGTCGTCGTCGCGCCGGCGGTGAGCGACAACACCGGCGTCGTCACGACCATCACCGACGCGTTGGCACGGTCCCGGCGCGTGCACCTTAGGTACTGGGTTCCGGCGCGTGACGAGGCCACCGAGCGCGACGTCGATCCGATCCGGCTGTTCACCAGTGACGCGACGGCGTACCTGTCGGGCTGGTGCTACGCAGTCGAGGATCTGCGCACCTTTCGTCTCGATCGGGTGCTGGAAGCCACAGTGCTCGACCACGAGATCGATGTCCCCGACGACGTGCGCGCGCGGGCATTCGACGCGGATCTGTTCACCCCGTCCGCCGACGACCGGCTGGTGACGCTGTCCCTCGACCCCGCTGCTCGGTGGGCGGCCGACTACTACCAGTGCGAGGAGATCGCCGAGCGCGGTGACGGCGGGCTGATCGTCACGCTGCGTGCCCGTGACGACGCATGGGTGCGGCGGCTCGCACTCGGCCTCGCCGGTGTGGCCCGGCTGACCGATCCGCCCGAACTCGCCCGGCAAGTCCGGGATGAGGCGGTTGCTGCCCTCGCGGCGTACGACAGGCAGATCTGAAAGACGACTTCCCATCAAGCCGAGCGTTCATATTGCCGAAGCCTTTGTATCGCCACACGCCCAGGTGGCGACGACCGATAAGGACGGCAGCCGTGACGACGATCAAGGCTTCGTGCCCCAGCTGCGGTGAGGTGGAACTCACCAGCGACGACATCCGGCTGCGCGTCTGCAGCCACGGCCAGCTGTCGTACTACACCTTCACGTGCCCGTCCTGCGTCGAGAACATCCGCAAGCCGGCCGACGACCACATCGTCTCCCTGCTCATGTCGGGCGGTGTCGAGGCCGAGGTGTGGGACGTCCCCGCCGAGGCGCTCGAGCCCAAGGCGGGCGCCGAGCTCACCTACGACGACTTGCTCGACTTCCTGCTTCAGCTCAGCCGCGACGACCTCCTCGCGTCGCGCGCGTCGGCCCCCGCGCACCGCTGACGGGCCCTCCGCAGCCTGAGGCCGTAACCTGCACCCTGTGTGGGTCGGGCTGTACGTCGGGATCGCCGTGCTCGGGCTTGCCGTGCTGGCCGCGTTCGGCTTCCGGCTCTTCCGCCAGATCCGCCAGCTCGCCCGGGACGTGAAGGCCGCGGGGGAGCGGATCGCCGTCGCCTCCGAGCAACTCTCGAAGGAGCAAGCCACGCGCACGAGCCGGGCGTAGACTCGGGGGACGGGATCCCAGCACAGGGATCCGAGGAGAGGACCGAACCATGGACATCGGTTGGCCTGAGATCGCCATCATCGCCGTTGTCGTTCTCGTGCTGTTCGGCTCGAAGAAGCTGCCTGACGCCGCGCGCTCGCTGGGCCGGTCGATGCGCATCATGAAGACCGAGATCAAGGGTCTTCACGACGACGAGACACCGGCCGCCCCTGCGGAGCTTGCCGCTGCAAAGCCCGCCAACGCCGACTCGGCCAGCGCCGAGCAGACCACTTCGAGCAGCTAGCTCGCCCACCTGCCCGTCGCTGACCCCACAAGCCGGTGAGGATGCCGCGCCCGGCGCGGGCGCATCGGGATCGGTCGCCCGACGGCCGGATGACCCTGGGCGAGCACCTCCGGGAGCTGCGCTACCGGGTGGTCGTCTCGCTCGTCGCCGTGGTCGTCACGACGACGGTCGCGTACATCTTCCACGGCCACATCCTCAACTTCGTCTCGCGCCCGTACTGCAGCTTGCCCAGGCACTATTTCGCGATCCAGGGACAGTGCAAGCTCGTCACCTTCGGCGTGCTCGAGCCCTTCACCGTGACGCTGAAGCTCGCACTGTACGTCGGGGTGCTCGCGGCATCGCCGGTGTGGCTGTTCCAGTTGTGGCGGTTCATCACGCCGGGTCTCTACGCCCACGAGCGGCGATACGCGTCGAGCTTCGTTGCGGTCTCCGTCCTGCTCTTCGCGATGGGTGCGGCGTTCGCCTACCTGACCCTCGAGAAGGGACTGCACTTCCTGCTCGGGTTCGCCGGCGGCGACATCGGATCGCTGGTCACCTTCAACAACTATCTGTCGTTCTTCACGGCGATGGTGCTCGTCTTCGCCATCTCCTTCGAGCTGCCGCTGCTCGTCGTGATGCTCAACCTCGTCGGCGTGCTGCCGGCGGCCCGCCTGCGCCGGTGGACGCGCGGTGTCGTCTTCGGCATCTTCGTCTTCGCCGCGGTTGCGACACCGAGCCAGGACCCGTTCACCATGACCGCGCTCGCCGTGCCGATGGCTCTGCTCTACGGTGTCGCGGTGCTGATCGCATCGCTTCACGACCGGCGGGTAGCGCGCCGTGCGCCGCTGTACGGCGACCTCGCGGACGACGAGCTGTCGTCCATCGACGACGAGCCGGCTGTCCCGTGACGCTCAACGTTGCGCTCGTCGTCAACCCGAGCGCCGGGAAGGGCCGAGCCGCCAAGCAGGTCGCGGCTGTCGCGGGACGGATCCGGGACGGCGGCGCGAACGTCTCGATCCTCGTCGGCGCAGACGCGGAGGACGCCCTGACGGTGGCGCGCAAGGCGGTCGCTGACGGTGTCGACGCCATCGTGGCCCTGGGCGGCGACGGCATGGTCCATCTCGCGCTCAACGCGGTGGCCGGCACCGACACTCCGCTCGGCATCATCCCGGCCGGCACCGGCAACGACCTTGCCGCGACCCTCGGTCTGCCCGCAAAGGATCCCGTCGCGGCGGCCGGGATCGTCAGCGACCGACTCCAGCAGGGCGGCGCCTGGCCGATGGACGCGATCCGGGTGGGCGAGAAGTGGTTCGGCTGTGTGCTCGGCGCCGGCTTCGACTCGAGGGTCAACGATCGCGCGAACCGGATGTCGTGGCCGAAGGGGCGGATGCGCTACAACCTCGCGATGCTCGCCGAGCTCGGCGTCTTCGCGGCGCTGCCGTTCGAGCTGGTGCTCGACGGCGAGACGGTGCAGACCGACGCAATGCTCGTCGCGATCGGCAACGCGAAGTCCTACGGCGCCGGCATGCACGTGACGCCGGACGCCGACGTCACGGACGGCTTGATGGACGTCATGGTGCTCGGGCCGGTCAGCAAGCTTGAGTTCCTCAAGACCTTCCCGAAGGTGTTCAAGGGCAGCCACACCTCCCACCCCGCGGTGACGATGCGGCGCGCGAAGGTCGTCGAGGTCTCCTCACCCGGCGTCACGGCGTACGCGGACGGCGAGTACCTTGCCGACCTGCCGATCCGCTGTGAATGCGTACCCGGCGCGGTGCGCATCCTCGCCTAGCAACCGACGGCCCGGCATACCCTGAGCCGGTGCCGAGCCCGGCGGAGAACTACGCCGCCGCGCGGCGGCGCGGTGCGACGCCTGTCCTTCGGGACTTTCTCACGGGCTATCCGTTCGCCCTCGACGACTTCCAGCACCGAGCCTGCGAGGCCCTGGAGGGCGGCCACGGCGTTCTCGTCGCCGCACCGACCGGCGCGGGCAAGACCGTCGTGGGGGAGTTCGCCGTACACCTTG
Source organism: Frankiaceae bacterium (assembly GCA_025929365.1). Lineage (GTDB taxonomy): Bacteria > Actinomycetota > Actinomycetes > JAFAQI01 > JAFAQI01 > DASZTV01. Next base: position 83 of record JAICMG010000212.1, on the reverse strand, counting down.
CGCTGCGCAACGGCGCCAAGTGCTTCTACACGACACCGATCAAGGCACTGTCGAACCAGAAGTTCCACGACCTCGTCGCACGG
>JAICMG010000241.1 GCA_025929365.1 Frankiaceae bacterium | reverse complement strand
GCGTGCGCGACCTGCAGCCGTACGTCGGCAAGACGCTCGAGGCGAAGATCATCGAGCTCGACAAGAACCGCAACAACGTGGTCCTGTCGCGCCGCGCGTGGCTCGAGCAGACGCAGAGCGAGGTCCGTCAGACCTTCCTCACGCAGCTGCAGAAGGGCCAGGTCCGCAAGGGCGTCGTCTCCTCGATCGTCAACTTCGGCGCGTTCGTGGACCTCGGCGGCGTCGACGGTCTGGTGCACGTCTCCGAGCTGTCCTGGAAGCACATCGACCACCCGAGCGAGGTCGTCGAGGTCGGGCACGAGGTGACCGTCGAGGTGCTCGACGTCGACATGGACCGCGAGCGGGTCTCGTTGTCGCTGAAGGCGACGCAGGAAGACCCGTGGCAGGCGTTCGCGCGTGCCCACTCGATCGGCCAGGTCGTCCCCGGCCGCGTCACGAAGCTCGTTCCCTTCGGCGCCTTCGTCCGCGTCGCGGAGGGCATCGAGGGTCTGGTGCACATCTCCGAGCTGGCCGAGCGCCACGTCGAGATCCCGGAGCAGGTCGTCAACGTCGGCGACGAGATCTACGTCAAGGTCATCGACGTCGACCTCGAGCGGCGCCGGATCTCCCTGTCGCTGAAGCAGGCCAACGAGGGCACCGTCGGCGAGGCGGTCGCGGACCACTTCGACCCGACGCAGTACGGCATGCCCGCGCAGTACGACGACCAGGGCAACTACATCTACCCCGAGGGTTTCGACTCCGAGACCAACGAGTGGAAGCCGGGGTACGAGGCGCAGCAGGCCGAGTGGGAGGCGCAGTACGCCAAGGCCCACGAGCGCTGGGAAGCCCACCAGGAGCAGGTGAAGGCGGCGCAGGCCGCGGAGGCCGAGGCCGCCGAGACCACGTCGTACAGCTCCGCACCGGAAGCCGCTCCGCAGGCAGAGTCGGCCGGGACGCTCGCCAGCGACGAGGCCCTCGCCGAGCTCCGCCGGAAGCTGACCGGCGGCGACGACGAGCCCGAGGCGGCGACCGAGACCGAGGCGGCTGCCGAGACCGAAGCTGCGACCGAGACCGAGGCGGCTGCCGACACCGAGGCAGCGACCGACACCGAGGCAGCGACCGACACCGAGTAGGTCCCCAACCTCGCGGTGATCATGACCGTTGATTCGTTTCCCACGGCGTGTCGTGAATTAGCGGTCATGATCACGCCAGGGTTGGCGAGGTCGGTGTGCTGAACGTCGGCCTGACCGGCGGGATCGGGGCCGGGAAGAGCGAGGTCACGCGGCGTTTTGCGGCGCTCGGTGCGCACATCATCGACGCGGACGCGATCGCGCGTGAGGTCGTGAAGCCGGGTACGCCGGGGCTCGCGGCTGTGATCGCCGAGTTCGGGCCTGAGGTCCAGGCCCCTGACGGGTCACTCGACCGCGACGCGACGGCGGCGAAGGTCTTCTCCGACGACGACGCACGCGCCCGCCTCAACGGCATCGTGCATCCGCTGATCGGTGAACGTGTGTTCGCCATGCTCGCCGAGTACGCGGCGGCCGACCCGGGCGGCATCCTCGTCAACGACGTTCCCCTCATCGCCGAGGCCGGCGTGGCGGAGCGGTACGACGTCATCGTCGTTGTCGACGCACCGGTCGACGTCCAGCTGGACCGCCTCGTCCGGCTGCGTGGCATGACCCGTGAGGCGGCACAGGCGCGCATCGATGTTCAGGTCAGCCGCGAGCAGCGGCTCGCCCTGGCCGACTACGTGATCGAGAACAACGGCGACTTAGCTCTCCTGGACGCGCGGGTCAACGAGGTCTGGGCCGAGCTCAAGGCCCGCGCCGCCCGCACGAAGTAGCACACAACCCGCGCCGGAAACCGGACGTGACGGCGCACGCGTCACACGCGTCGTCGTCCGCGGCCACTTTGTGTGCTACTTCGGGGAGGGGCGGAGGATTGTCGGCGGCCCGGCGTACGTTGTGGATTTGTGGCCACCGTGACCTCGATCCGCCCGAAACAGGCGCCGTTCGTCGTCGAGTCCGACTTCGAGCCCTCCGGCGACCAGCCGGCGGCGATCGACGAGCTCGCGCGACGGATCCGTGACGGCCAGCGAGACGTCGTGCTGCTCGGCGCGACCGGCACCGGCAAGTCCGCCACCACCGCCTGGCTGGTCGAGCGGTTGCAACGCCCGACCCTGGTGATGGCCCCCAACAAGACGCT
>JAICMG010000170.1 GCA_025929365.1 Frankiaceae bacterium | reverse complement strand
GGGCTGGCGCGAATCCGCGCTGGACCCGACCCCGCCCCCCGCCGAGGCCGACGCGCTGGTGTCCGGCGGCTAGTCCTGCGCACGCGTGGGTGTTAGCCTTTTTCGCTGAGGTCGAAGTTCTCGTTGTGCACGGGTCGCAAGGCACTGTTCGCGGGAATTTCCACGCGATCGTCTAGCTGTCACACGAGAGCACCGCGTTCGACCAAGTCCCGTCTAGGGGCGAATCAGTAAAAGGAATCAGTAAATGGCTCAGGGCACCGTCAAGTGGTTCAACGGCGAGAAGGGCTACGGCTTCATCGCGCCGAGCGACGGCAGCGCGGACGTCTTCGTCCACTTCAGCGCCATCCAGGGCACTGGCTACCGCTCCCTCGATGAGGGTCAGAACGTCGAGTTCGACGTCACGCAGGGCCAGAAGGGCCCCCAGGCAGAGAACGTCCGGGCGCTCTAAGCACCCACCGACAAGCTCTATTCACTCAAACCAGGGAGTACGGCGCACATGGGTTCACGACGCTCCACGATTCGTGGCGGCCGGCTGGGCGGTGCGCCAGGCTCCGAAGTCGACCGCGGCGGCGTCGTCGAGCCGCGGCGACAGGTTTCCTACTGGTGTCATGCCGGCCACGAAAGCAAGCCGGCGTTTGCACTTCACGTCGAGCTGCCGCAGACCTGGGCTTGCCAGGTCTGCGGCCAGCCCGCCGGCCCGAGCCAGGACGAGCCGCCGCCGCGTGAGCGCATGGCGGGTGGCCCGCCCAAGACGCCATTCGAGTTCCTGATGATGCGACGCACGATGGCCGAGGGCGACGTGCTCCTCGAGGAGGCCCTCGCCAAGCTGCGCGAGGATCGAGCTGCGCGGGGTCGCGTCCGCTAATGCCACCGAGTGCGGCGACCGACATCACACCGGCCGCTGAGGAGCATCACACCTCCGACGCCGTGATCCTTGCGGTCGCATGCGTCGCGCAGTTCATGGTCGTTCTCGACGTCTCGATCGTGAACGTCGCGCTGCCGAAGATCGGTGGCGACCTGCACTACTCCGCGACCGGCCTGCAGTGGGTCGTCAACGCCTACGTCCTCACGTTCGCGGGCTTCCTGCTCCTCGGCGGACGCCTCGCGGACTTGTTCGGACGCCGCCGGGTGTTCGTCGGCGGGCTGGTGCTGTTCTCCCTGGCCAGCCTGCTGGGTGGACTCGCCCAGAACTCGGGGGAGCTCACGGCGGCACGGGCCTTGCAGGGCCTCGGGGGCGCGGTGCTGTCCCCCGCCACCCTGACGATCATCATGACCACCTTCACCGAAGGCGAAGGTCGCCATCGTGCGCTGGGCGCATGGAGCGCGACCGCGGGGTTGGGCGGTGCGTTCGGCGTGATCCTCGGCGGCGTCCTCACCTCCGAGCTGTCGTGGCGCTGGGTGTTCTACGTCAACATCCCGATCGGTCTCGCTGCGATGTTTGCGGCGATCGCCGTCCTCACCGAGATGAGGCGTCCCGGCGCCGAACGGGCCATGGACGTCACCGGGTCGCTGCTGGCCACCGGGGGCCTTGCCCTCCTCGTCTACGCGATCGTCGGTACCGACAGACACCCGTGGGGTTCGGGTCGCACGATCGGCCTGCTCGCCGAAGCCGCGATACTGCTCGTCTTCTTCGTCAAGACGCAGACGTTCGTCAAAGCGCCGCTGATGCCGTTGTCGCTGTTCCGCTCGCGTTACGTCACCGCGGCCAACGTGACGATGCTGCTGCTCGGTGTCGCGTTCTTCTCGATGTGGTACTTCCTGTCGCTCTATCTGCAGGATGTGAAAGGCCACAGCCCGATCCGCACCGGCTTGCTGTTCCTCCCGATGAGCGCGGCGATCATCATCGGCGCACAAACCGCGGGTCGCATCATCGGCCGGTTCGGCCCCCGCATCCTTCTGTTCATCGGACTTGGGATGACGGCCGGCGGGTTCGCCTGGATCAGCCAGGTCACCGCATCGAGTTCCTACACGGGAGGCCTGCTCGGCGGGACGTTGCTGATCTCCTTCGGCGTGGGCTTGTGCTTCACCCCGCTCGCGACGGCGGCGACGACGGGCGTGCACTGGACCCAAGCCGGCCTCGCATCCGGTGTCCTCAACACCTCCCGCCAGGTCGGCGGCTCGATCGGTCTCGCCGCGTTGGCAACCATCGCGACAAACCGCACGAACTCCCTGTTCAACCCGGTGGCGAGCCGGGACTACGGGGTCGGAGCCCGCGGGTCGTATCCCTCGGCGTTGACGGCCGGGTTCGATCGCGCGTTCGCGATCGCGGCAGTCGTGTGCGCCGTTGCGGCGCTCACCGCCCTCGCCATCCCGCGCCGCGACCGTACGCCCGTTTGACCGCCGTTCTCGCCGGCTGCGACGAGCCCCCGGCTGAGACCTACGACGTGGCGTTGCTCGACCTCGACGGGGTCGTCAACGTCGGTGACGAGGCGGCGGCGCACGCGATCGACGCGCTCGACGAGGCGCGGCGCCGCGGGCTGCGGACGGCGTACCTCACGAACAACGCCTCACGGAGCGCCGGCGAGGTGGCGGAGCGCATGCGGCAGCTGGGCCTCGACGTCGCCGACGAGGAGGTCGTCACGAGCGCCCAGGCGGCTGCGCGCCTGCTGGCCGACCGGCTCGATCCGGGCTCGGCGGTGCTGGTCGCGGGAGCCGTCGCCCTCCGCAACGAGGTCGTGGCGGTCGGGCTGCGGGCAGTCAGCGATGCCGACGCCAGGCCGGCGGCCGTCGTCATGGGTTACGACCCGACCCTCGACTACGCGCGGCTCGCCGAGGCGAGCATCGCCATCCGCAACGGCGCACTGTTCGTCGCCTCGAACCTCGACGCGACGCTTCCGACCCCGCGAGGTCTGCTGCCGGGCATGGGATCGCTGGCCGCTCTGGTGATCACGGCGACCGGCGTCCAACCCGTGGTGGCCGGCAAGCCGGAGCGGCCGCTGTTCGACGAATCGGTCGAGCGCACCGGCGCGACGCGGCCGCTCGTGATCGGCGACCGGCTCGACACCGACATCGCGGGCGCGCGACGAGCCGGCATCCCCGCGATGGCCGTGCTCACGGGCGTCACGGACCTGCACGCGCTCATGACGGCGCCGGTCGAGCTGCGACCAAACCTGGTCGCCGCGGATCTGCGTGGGCTGAACCAGCCGCATCCTGCGGCTCGGGACGGCCGGTGCGGAGACGCGGTCGCGGGCTACGACCCCGAAACGCGACGGATCGTCGTACGGTCGCCCGGACGACCGGAGGAGACGCTCGCTGCACTCGTCACTGCGGGCTGGAAGGCCGTCGACGACGATCTCGAGGTGGCCGGTGTGGACGCGGTGCTGACTGGCGCTGACGCGTGGCCGAGCTGATCCCGCTCTTCCCGCTCGGCACGGTGCTGCTGCCGGGCGCGCCACTGCCGCTCTACATCTTCGAGGAGCGCTACCGGCGGCTGGTTGCCGACCTGCTCGAGTTGCCACCCGCGGAGCGCCACTTCGGCGTCGTGGCGATCCAGGCGGGTCGGGAGGTCGGTGCCGACGGTGTCAAGGCGCTGCATGAAGTCGGCTGCCTGGCACAGATCGCCGCCATGCAGGCGAACCCGGATGGCACCTATCAGCTGGAGGCGATCGGCTCGCGGCGGTTCCGGCTCCTCGACGTCGACGACGCAGCCGCCTACCTTCGCGGCGAGGTCGAGTGGCTGCCGGAGCCCGCGGGGGATGCCGCCGACCTGGTCCCGATCGTGAAGGAGCGCTACACGCGTTATCGGGACGAGCTCGCTCGGCTGCGCGAGACGACGATTGAGCCACCCGATCTGCCGGACGACCCGCGCCTGCTGTCCTACGTCGTCGCGGCCACGGTCCTCGCGGACCTGCGCGACCGGCAGAGCTTCCTCGAGCAGTACGACGCCGCGTCACGACTGGCGGTGGAATCACGGTGGCTGCACCGCGAGGCGACGCTGCTCCGCCTGATCCACGCGGTGCCCGCGGACCGGATGCTCGACATCCGGTTCTCCACGAGCTGACGTTGTTTGGCAAGATCGACGCATGGGCAACTTGCGTGAACTTCCAGTAACCACTCTCACCGGCGAGCCGACCACGTTCGCCGGCCTGACCGGCGACCGCGTCGCGCTCGTCGTGAACGTCGCGAGCAAGTGCGGTCTCACCCCTCAGTACGAAGGGCTCGAAGCGCTGCAAAAGGAGCTGGGCGGTGACGACTTCACCGTGGTCGGCTTCCCGTGCAACCAGTTCGGCGCACAGGAACCCGGCAGCCCTGAGGAGATCGCGACCTTCTGCTCCACGACGTACGGGGTGACATTTCCGTTGGCCGCGAAGATCGAGGTCAACGGCGAGGGCCGCGACGCCGTGTACGACGTGCTGACGGCGACCGAGGACGCCGAAGGCAAGGCCGGCGACATCCAGTGGAACTTCGAGAAGTTCGTCGTGGGTCGCGACGGCAAGGTCATCGGCCGGTTCCGCCCACTCGTCGAGCCCGACGACCCAGCCCTGCGGGCCTGCATCGAATCCGCGCTCGGCAAGGACTGACGACATGCAGTTCCGGCGACTCGGCTCCTCGGGCCTGAAGGTGTCTGAGATCTCCTACGGCAACTGGATCACGCATGGCTCGCAGGTCGAGGAGAAGCAGGCGATCGCGTGCGTGAAGCAGGCGATCGCCTCCGGCGTCACGACCTTCGACACCGCCGACGTCTACGCCAACACCAAGGCGGAGACCGTCCTCGGCAAGGCACTCAAGGGCGAGCGCCGCGAGTCGCTGGAGGTCTTCACCAAGGTCTACGCCCCCACCGGTCCTGGCGGTCCGAACGACTCCGGCCTGTCGCGCAAGCACATCATGGAGTCGTGCAACGCGTCGCTGCAGCGACTGCAGACCGACCACATCGATCTCTACCAAGCCCACCGCTATGACCACGAGACGCCGCTCGAGGAGACGATGTCGGCGTTCGCGGACCTCGTGCACAGCGGCAAGGTCCACTACATCGGGGTCTCGGAGTGGACCGCCGAACAGCTGCGCGCCGGGCACGCGCTCGCGACCGAGCTGAAGGTCCCGTTCGTGTCCAACCAGCCGCAGTACTCGATGCTGTGGCGGGTCATCGAGCCCAAGGTCGTGCCGACCTCCGAGGAGCTGGGCATCGGCCAGATCGTCTGGTCACCGATCGCGCAGGGCGTGCTCACCGGCAAGTACAAGCCGGGCCAGCCGGTCCCCGAGGGCTCTCGCGCCACCGACGAGACCGGCGGCGCAAGCAACGTGAAGCACTGGCTGCAGGACTCGGTGCTCGAGGCCGTCCAGCGGCTGGTGCCGATCGCCGGCGACACGGGCCTTTCGATGGCACAGCTCGCGATCGCGTGGGTGCTGCAGAACCCCAACGTCTCCAGCGCGATCATCGGCGCGTCCCGGCCCGAGCAGATCGTCGACAACGTCGCGGCCTCGGGCGTCACGCTCGAGCCGGAGGTGATGAAGGCCATCGACGAGGCGCTCGGCGAGGTCATCATCAGCGATCCGTCGCACACCGAGCGGCAGTCGCCGAAGACCCGTCCGGTGAGCCGCTGATGCCGCTGCAGGGTGAGTACGAGCCGAGCGCGTGGGACTGGGTCCGGAAACAGGTCGAGAAGTACGAAGGCTCCGGCGGCACCGACGCCCTGAACCTGCTCGACACCGAGTACCCGGTGGTCGTCGTGACGAGCCGCGGCGCCAAGACCGGAAAGCTGCGCAAGAACCCCGTGATGCGCGTCGAGCACGACGGCAAGTACGCCGCGATCGGGTCGAAGGGCGGCGACCCCAAGAACCCGGTGTGGGTCTACAACCTGCGCGCCGACCCGCACGTCGAGCTGCAGGACGGCGCGAACCGGTGGGACATGATCGCGCGCGAGCTCGACGGCGAGGAGCGCGCCGAGTGGTGGGAGCGCGGCGT
>JAICMG010000016.1 GCA_025929365.1 Frankiaceae bacterium | reverse complement strand
CTGGACAAGGACTGGCTCTGGGGCGACTGGCAGGACGCGATCGGCGAGGCCGAAGTGGACGACTGCCGCTGGAGCCCCTGCTACGACTGCGGCGTGTGCCCGTCGATGGGCACTGAGACCCAGGTCGGCCCGACCGGTCGCAGCGTCATTCCCCTCACCCCGGTCTGATGTCGCGGCAACCTGAAGGCCCGCCGCCGCCGCCCGTCGTACAGCGGCTCCGGGTCCGTTACACGAAGCGTGGCCGGCTGCGATTCATCAGCCATCGAGACTTCGCCCGCGCCTTCGAGCGCGCGCTGCACCGCTCGGGTGTGCCGATCGCGTTCAGCGCCGGGTTCTCGCCGCACCCGAAGGTGTCCTACGCCGGCGCGGCACCGACGGGTGCCGCGTCCGAGGCCGAGTACCTCGAGATCGGGCTGGCCGAGCAACGCGATCCCGAGTGGGTGCGCACGGCGCTCGACGCCGCGCTGCCTACCGGCCTGGACGTGATCACCGTGGTCGAGGCGGCGCCCGGTGGGGTCGGGCTGGCCGACCGGATCGAGGCCTCGGCGTGGCGGATCGAGCTCCCAGGGGTGTCGCCGGAGGACGGCGCGGCCGCCCTGGCGGTCTTTCTCGCCCTCGACGCGCTGCTGGTCGACCGCCCGACGAAGGACGGCAGCCGGCAGGTCGACGCGCGAGCGGCGGTTGTGGCTGCTGAGACGGTCGATGGACCCCCGTGTGCGACACTGGACGTGGTTGTTCGGCATTCCACACCCGCTGTTCGACCCGACGACGTTGTGACAGCGCTGCGACGCGCAGCCGGACTGTCGACGCCCGCCGCCCCCGTGGCGACGAGGCTGGCGCAGGGCCTGCTCGACGCGGCACCGCCGCAGGCCGCGAGGCATTTGCTCGACCCGCTGAAGTAGCGGATCGAACGCCTGGTTCGCGATCCAGGCGCCGTCGCCACAGGCTTTCTCGACCTCGCCCCGCGCGGGGTGCCAGGGCAGCAGTGTCCGTGGCGCTCCCGGGAGCGGACAGGAGTACACGTGCTCGACGACGAGCGCACCACCGAAACATCCAACGAATCACACGACGAGCCCGCGGCAGGGGCCAAGGGCGCACCTCGGAGGCGGGCCGCCCGCCGCCCCGCCGGCCCGCCGACGCCGGTCGAGGCCCCGCCTTCGGCTCCGGCCGACGGCGCGAAGGCGGCGGCCGCGGATCCCGCGGAAGCGCCGCCTCCCGTGAAGCGGACCCGGAAGAAGGCGGTAGCGGCGGAGCCTGACCCCGGCGCGCCCGCCGAGGAAGCGGCCGCGCCCGCGAAGCGGGTCCGTAAGGCGCCGACGGCGGCGGTCGTCTTCCAGCCGCCTCCCGCCGAGCTCGCGCCGCCACGCAAGCCGAAGGCCACCGCGGCACCCGCCGAGGAGGCGGGCCCAAGCGCCGACGAGCCGGTCGACTCGGTCGACACCGACGACGACGGCGAGCCCGGGGCGCCGCGGTCGACCCGCCGCCGGCGAGGTCGGCGTGGCCGGGGTGGCCGCGGCGGGGCAAGCGGCGTCGGCGACGCCGGGGCGGATGAGGAATCCGACGAGGACGGCGCGACAGCCGACCCCGAGGCTGACGACAGCGACGGTGGCACGGCCGAGGACGGCAGCAGCGCCGGCACTCGCCGCCGGCGCCGCCGCCGGCGCGGTACCGGCGAGGGCGAGGACGGCAGCTCACCCGATGACCCCCCGAACACCGTGGTGCACGTGCGTCCGCCGCGGCCCTCGGCCGACGACGGCGCCCGCGGGGACTCCGTCCGCGGTGTGAAGGGCTCGACCCGGATCGAGGCGAAGCGCCAGCGTCGTCGCGACGGCCGCGAGACCCAACGCCGCCGGCCGTCGATCATCACCGAGGCTGAGTTCCTCGCCCGGCGCGAAGCGGTCGATCGCATCATGGTGGTGAAGCAGGGCGAGGACCGCACGCAGATCGCGGTGCTCGAGGACGGCGTACTCGTCGAGCACTACGTCACCCGCAAGCACGCCGCGTCGATGGTGGGCAACGTCTACCTCGGCAAGGTGCAGAACGTGCTGCCGAGCATGGAGGCGGCGTTCGTCGACATCGGCCGCGGCCGCAATGCCGTGCTGTACGCCGGGGAGGTCAACTACGACGCCAGCGCACTCGAGGGTGGCGCGCCGCGCATCGAGCAGGCGTTGAAGAGCGGCCAGTCGGTGCTCGTGCAGGTGACGAAGGACCCGATCGGCCACAAGGGCGCGCGACTGACCAGCCAGGTCAGCCTGCCGGGTCGCTTCATGGTCTACGTGCCCGACGGCAGGTTGTCGGGGATCAGCCGCAAGCTTCCGGACACCGAGCGAACGCGGCTCAAGACCATCCTCAAGCGGCTCACGCCGGAAGATGCCGGAGTCATCATCCGCACGGCTGCCGAAGGCGCGTCGGAAGAGGCGCTCGAGCGCGACCTCAACCGGCTGAAGGCGCAGTGGGAGGACATCGACAAGAAGTCCGAGACCGCGTCGGCGCCGAGTCTCATCTACTCGGAGCCCGATCTCGTCATCCGCGTGGTGCGCGACATCTTCAACGAGGACTTCAACGGCCTCGTCGTCCAGGGCATCGACGAGTGGGACACCATCGACACCTACGTGCGATGGGTTGCCCCCGACCTCGCCGAGCGCACCCGTCGCTGGACCGAGGACGAGGACGTCTTCGCTGCGTACCGGATCGACGAGCAGCTGGCCAAGGCGCTGGACCGCAAGGTCTGGCTGCCGAGCGGCGGCTACCTCGTGATCGACCGCACCGAGGCGATGGTGGTCGTCGACGTCAACACCGGGAAGTTCACCGGCAAGGGCGGCAACCTCGAAGAGACGGTGACGAAGAACAACATCGAGGCGGCCGAGGAGATCGTGCGTCAGCTCCGGCTGCGCGACCTCGGCGGGATCATCGTCATCGACTTCATCGACATGGTGCTCGAGAGCAACCGTGACCTCGTGCTGCGGCGGCTGGTCGAATGTCTCGGGCGCGACCGGACCCGCCACCAGGTCGCGGAGGTCACCTCGCTCGGGCTGGTGCAGATGACCCGCAAGCGGGTCGGCGAGGGGCTGCTCGAGTCGTTCAGCGAGACCTGCAAGGAGTGCGGCGGCAGCGGCGTGATCCTCACGCACGACCCGGTGAGCCAGAAGCGACCGCCCAAGCCCGTGACGCCGAAGGCGGCGGCGGGCGAGAAGAGCAGCAAGGGTGACAAGCGCAAGGGCGATCAGGCGGCGAAGAAGGCCCCCGACAAGGCCGTATCCGCTCCCGCGCCGGAGCCTGAGCCGGTCGAGGTTTGATCCGGCGGCACCCGCGTCCGTAGACTCGACGGCTGGCGCGGAAGCGACGCGCCATTCCAGGCCAATCCCAAGGAGTACGACGGTGTACGCGATCGTCCGCAGCGGCGGCCACCAGCACAAGGTCGCGGTCGGTGACACCCTCACGGTGGACCGGATCGCGAGTGCGCCCGGTGAGTCCGTGACGTTGCCGGCCGTGCTCCTGGTCGACGACGCCGGCGCGGTGACGGCCGACGCGGCCACGCTCGCCAAGACGTCGGTGACCGCTGAGGTCGTCGAGGCCATCAAGGGCCCCAAGATCACGATCCACCTGTTCAAGAACAAGTCCGGCTACCACCGGCGTCAGGGCCACCGCGCCAAGCTCACGACGCTGCGGGTCACCGGCATCGAGACCGGGAAGTAGTCGCGACATGGCACACAAGAAGGGTGCGTCGTCCAGCCGCAACGGCCGGGACTCGAACGCGCAGCGACTCGGTGTGAAGCGTTTCGGTGGCCAGCTGGTCAACGCGGGCGAGATCCTCGTCCGCCAGCGCGGCACGCACTTCCACCCCGGTGACAATGTCGGCCGTGGTGGCGACGACACGCTGTTCGCGCTCGCGGCCGGTGCCGTCGAGTTCGGCCACAAGCGCGGCCGCCGCGTCGTGAGCGTCACCACCGCCGCCGAGTAGCTGCGTCAGGGCGGCCGCGATGGCCGCAATCTTCGTCGACCGCGCGGTTCTCCACGCGGCCGGTGGCAACGGTGGCAACGGCTGCGCATCGGTTCGGCGCGAGAAGTTCAAGCCGCTCGGTGGGCCCGACGGCGGCGACGGTGGCCGTGGTGGAGACGTGATCCTCGTCGTCGACCCGAGCGTCACGACGTTGCTCGATGTCCACCGCCATCCGCATCAGCGCGCCGGCAGCGGCAAGCCCGGCCAAGGTTCGATGCGCTCCGGTGCCGAGGGTGGCGACCTCGTCGTTGCGGTGCCGGACGGCACCGTGGTCCGTGACAGCGAAACCGGTGAGTTCCTCGCCGATCTCGTGGGAGCCGGCACGCGGTTCGTCCTCGCCAAGGGCGGTCGCGGGGGGCTGGGTAACGCCGCGCTCGCGTCGTCGCGACGCAAGGCTCCCGGATTCGCGCTGCTCGGTGAGCCGGGCGAGGCGGTCGAGGCAACGCTCGAGCTGAAGACCGTCGCAGATGTCGCGCTGATCGGCTTCCCGAACGCCGGCAAGTCGTCGTTGATCGCGGCGATGTCGGCGGCGAAGCCGAAGATCGCCGACTACCCGTTCACCACGCTGGTGCCCAACCTCGGCGTCGTCGAGGCGGGCGAGGTGACCTTCACCGTCGCCGACGTACCCGGGCTGGTCCCGGGGGCCAGCAGCGGCCGCGGGCTCGGCCTGGAGTTCCTGCGCCACATCGAGCGGTGCTCGGTGCTCGTGCACGTCGTGGACTGCGCAACCGTCGAGCCGGGCCGGGATCCGCTGTCGGATCTCGAGACGATCGAGGCGGAGCTCGAGGCGTACGACGAGCTGGTCGCCGGTGGGCTCTCCGGACGGCCGCGGATCATCGCGCTGAACAAGATCGACGTTCCCGACGCACGCGAGCTCGCCGACATGGTGCGCGGCGAGGTCGGCGAGCGGCTGGGGGCCCCCGTCTTCGAGATCTCCGCGGCCAGCCGCACCGGGTTGCGCGACCTGGGCTTCGCGATGGCCGAGCGCGTCACCCAGTGGCGGGCGAGCCTGCCCGCCGCCGAGCCCACGCGGATCGTGCTGCGGCCCGCGGCGGTCCGCGACGAGGGGTTCAGCGTCGAGCCGGTCGGCGAGCAGGCCTACGTCGTGACCGGGGATCGCCCGAGGCGATGGGTCCACCAGACCGACTTCAGCAACGACGAGGCGGTCGGCTACCTCGCCGACCGGCTCGCCCGGCTCGGCGTCGAGGACGCGCTGGCCGGGCTCGGTGCGAAGGCCGGCGCCGAGGTCACGATCGGCGACGTCACCTTCGACTGGGTCCCGACCTTGGCGATGCGCGGGTCGGCGGCGCACGGCGGGCGCGGCACCGACGAGCGGCTCGAGGACCACCATCGGCCGAGGGCGGAGGACCGGAAGGCCTCACGGCGGGCCCGCCGGTCGGCGTACGACACGGATGTCGAAGGGCTGCCGGACGATCCGTTTGCCGGCGATCACCCGGATGATGACCACATGGGGGAGTGTCGCGCTCCGCGCGCTGATGGATCGTGAGCCGCGACGTCGTCGCCTCGGCGAAGCGACTCGTCGTGAAGGTCGGCTCGTCGTCGCTTGCCAGCTCGCACGGCGGACTGGACGTTGCTCGCGTTGATGCCATCGTCGCTGCGCTCGCCGGGCGGGTCGGCGCGGGCGCGCAGGTGGTCCTGGTGTCCTCAGGCGCGATCGCGGCCGGGCTGCGCCCGCTGGGCCTGGCGAAGCGGCCGAAGGACCTCGCGACGCAGCAAGCCGCAGCGAGCGTCGGACAGGGGATGCTCGTCGCGCGCTACACCGAGGCGTTCGGCCGGCACGGTCTGACCGTCGGCCAGGTGCTGCTGACGGCGGATGACGTCGTTCGTCGGGCGCACTACCGAAACGCGGCTCGCACGTTCGAGCGGTTGCTGGGCTTGGGCGTCGTACCTGTCGTCAACGAGAACGACACCGTCGCCACCGAGGAGATCCGATTCGGCGACAACGACCGGCTCGCCGCGCTGGTCACCCATCTCGTGAGCGCGGATGCGCTGGTGCTGCTCTCCGACGTCGACGGCGTCTACGACACCGACCCGAGTCATGGCCCGGCGACGCGCGTGTCCGACGTGCACGGTGACGCGGACCTCGCACACGTGCGGCTCGGGGCCGTCGGCAAAGCCGGCGTGGGTCTGGGCGGCATGGCGACGAAGGTTGCGGCGGCGCGGATCGCCGCGGGGGCGGGCGTGCCCACGCTCCTCGCGCATGCCGATGATGTCGCGTCCGCGCTCGCCGGAGGCGATGTCGGGACGTGCTTTCACCCGACCGGCAAACGGGCGCCGGCGCGCCTGCTCTGGCTCGCGCACGCGACGACCGGGCGCGGCAGCGTGCGGCTCGACGCGGGCGCGGTCGAGGCGGTGGTCGACCGGCGCAGCTCGCTGCTGCCGGCCGGGATCACGGCGGTCGACGGGAAGTTCTCGGCCGGCGACCCGGTCGACCTGGTCGATGCCGAAGGGCGCGTCGTCGCGCGTGGTCTTGTCGCCTACGACGCGGCGGAGCTGCCCCCGCTGCTCGGCCGCTCGACGCACGACCTGGTGGCGGAGCTCGGCGCGGCGTACTCCCGCGAGGTCGTGCACCGCGACGATCTCGCCCTCCTCTAACCCGCGGTGATCTTGACGTAGTTGGCGTCTGGCGGGCCTCCAGACGCCCATAACGTCAAGATCACCGGGAATTTCGGGGCCTACGATCGGCGTATGACGACCGCGGACGAGGTTCTCGCTACTGCGCGGAAGGCTCGGGAGGCCGCGGCGCTGCTTGCACCAATGACGCGCGCCGCGAAGGATGCCGCGCTGCTTGCGATGGCCGACGCACTAGAGGCCGCGACCGCCGAGGTGCTGGCGGCCAATGCGGCCGACGTCTCGCGCGACCCCGACAACCCGCTGGTCGACCGGTTGCGGCTCGACGAGGGACGTGTCGCGGCGATGGCCGACGGCCTGCGGCAGGTGGCGAAGCTGCCCGATCCGGTCGGTGAGGTCGTGCGTGGCTCGACCTTGCCGAACGGGCTGACGCTGCGCCAGGTGCGGGTCCCGATGGGCGTCGTCGGCATCATCTATGAGGCGCGGCCGAACGTGACGGTCGACGCCGCGGGTCTTTGCCTCAAGAGCGGCAATGCGGTGCTGTTGCGCGGTTCCTCGAGTGCGCGCGACAGCAACGCGGCGCTGGTCGCGATCCTCGCCGAGTCGGCACAGAAGAGCGGGCTTCCGGACGGTTGCGTGCAGATGGTGCCGGGTCACGACCACGAGTCGGCGAAGCACCTGATGCGCGCTCGCGGCCTGGTCGACGTACTGATCCCGCGCGGGGGCGCCGGCCTGATCCGCAGTGTCGTCGAGGAGTCGACGGTGCCGGTCATCGAGACCGGCGTCGGCAACTGCCACGTCTACATCGACGCCGACGCCGACATCGACATGGGCATCGAGATCATCCTCAACGCCAAGACGCAGCGGCCGAGCGTGTGCAACGCCGCCGAGACCATGCTCGTGCACGAGACGATCGCGGCGCAGTTCCTGCCGCGCGCACTCCAGGCACTTCAGCAGGCGGGTGTCACGATCCACGGCGATCAGCGGACCGCGTCGTACGCCGACGGGGTGCTTCCCGTGACCGACGAGGACTGGGAGGCGGAGTACTTGTCGCTCGACCTCGCGGTCGGCGTCGTCGGCTCGCTGCAGGAGGCGGTGGCGCACATCCGCCGGTGGGGGAGCGGGCACACCGAGGCGATCGTCACGAGGTCGCTCGAGGCGTCGCAGCAGTTCGTCGCCGGTCTGGACTCCGCAGCCGTGATGATCAACGCCTCGACGCGGTTCACCGACGGCGAGCAGTTCGGCTTCGGGGCCGAGATCGGCATCTCCAACCAGAAGCTGCATGCCCGCGGGCCGATGGCGCTGCCCGAGCTGACCAGCACCACCTGGGTCGTCACCGGCAACGGCCAGATCCGCGCCTGAGGCACCCGCTAGGCAATAGAATCGGGTTCTAACTGTCAGCTGGGAGCCTCGGATGCCGTTCTTTTCCTCGCCCGACGACGTCCGGACCCGGCTGGCCGCCACCGGTTATCTCGCCGACGACGCGATCGCGACGACCGTGTTCCTCGCGGACGCTCTCGGCAAGCCGCTGCTCGTCGAGGGCCCGGCCGGTACCGGCAAGACCGAGCTCGCCAAGGCCGTCGCCACGGCCGCTGGTGCCGGTCTGGTCCGTCTGCAGTGCTACGAGGGGCTCGACGAAGCCCGCGCCCTCTATGAGTGGAACTACCGAAAGCAGCTGCTGCGGATCCAGGCCGCGGGTGACCAGGCGTGGGAGGAGACCCACGACGACATCTTCTCCGACGAGTTCCTCCTCTCCCGGCCGCTGCTGACCGCGATCCGCCGCGAGGAGCCGACGGTGCTGCTCGTCGACGAGACCGACAAGGCCGACGTCGAGGTCGAGGGTCTGCTGCTCGAGGTGCTCAGCGACTTCCAGGTCACGGTGCCGGAGCTCGGCACGATCGAGGCGGTCCGCAAGCCGTTCGTCGTCCTCACGTCCAACGCCACCCGCGAGCTGTCCGAGGCGCTCAAGCGGCGCTGCCTGTTCCTCCACGTCGACTACCCGGACGCCGATCGCGAGCGCCAGATCGTGCTCACCCGCGTCCCCGAGGTGGTCGAGGCACTCGCCGAGCAGCTCGTCCGCACCGTTCGCACGTTGCGCGCGCTCGAGCTGAAGAAGGCGCCCAGCATCGCGGAGAGCATCGACTGGGCCCGCACTCTCGTCGCGCTCGGGCTGGACACGCTCGACGAGGAGACGGTTTCCAAGACGCTCGGCGTCGTGCTGAAGCACGCGACCGATCACACCCGCGCGATCAAGGAGCTCGGCCTCAACTGATGGCTGACGTCGCCGCCTCCGGCACCGGTCTGCTCGACCGGCACGTGTCGTTCGTCGGCGCGCTCCGTGCCGCCGGTTTGCCGGTGTCGATGGCGGAATCGCTCGATGCCGGCCGCGCCGCGGTGACCATCGACCTGCTGGACCGCGAGCAGCTGCGTGCGGCGTACGCCGCCTGCGTCGTCAAGCGCGCGGCGCACCGCCCGGCGTTCGACAGGCTGTTCGACCTCTGGTGGCCGCCCGCGATCGGAGACGGGCAGGCCTACGACGGCGACGGCGAAGGTGAGGGCGAGGAGCTCGAGGAGGTTGATCCCGCCGACCTCGACGTGATCCGAAGCGAGCTGCGCGACCGGCTGAGGGACGTGCTGTTGTCGGGCGATGACGAGGCCCTGCGGCGGCTCGCTCGCGAGGCGGTCAACGGACTCGGCCGCGCCGACGGCCAGCCCGGGCGCCAGTCGTGGTTCACCTACCGCGTGTTGCGGGCGCTGAACCCGGAGACGCTGATGGCTTCTCTGCTCGAGGCGGTGCTGCAGGGCCAGGATCGTGGCGGCCTTGGCGAGCGCGTCGCGCGGCAGATGCTCACCGAGCGGATCAAGCAGTTCGAGGAGATGGTCGAGTCCGAGGTCCGCCGCCGGCTGGCGGAGGACCGCGGTGCCGAGGCGATCGCGAAGACCGCGGTGAAGCCGCTCGTCGAGCAGGTCGAGTTCCTCCGTGCGTCTCGCGACGACCTCGCCCAGCTGCGACGCCAGGTGCATCCGATCGCCCGGCGGCTCGCGACCCGGCTGACCGCAAAGCGCCGGCTCGGCCGCCGGGGCCGACTCGACGTACGCCGCACCGTGCGCGCGTCGCTGTCCAGCGGCGGCGTTCCGCTGACGACGATCTTCAAGCCGCACAAGCCGCACAAGCCGGAGCTCGTCGTGCTCTGCGACGTCAGTGGCTCGGTCGCGGCGTTCGCCCATTTCACGGTGCTGCTGGCGTTTGCCCTGCGCGAGCAGTTCGCGAAGGTCCGCGTGTTCGCCTTCGTCGACACCACTGACGAGGTGACGGACTACTTCGACCGGGGCGGCGATGTGGTGGACGCGCTCGCCCGCATGTCGAGCGAGGCGGACGTCGTCTGGTACGACGGGCACAGCGACTACGGCCACTCCTTCGAGGTGTTCGCCCAGAAGTGGCCGGACGCGGTGACGCCGAAGACGTCACTGCTCGTGCTCGGAGACGCCCGCACGAACTACCGGGCGCCGGCGCTTCCGGCGCTGCGGAGCATGGTGCGGCAGGCGCGTCACGCCTTCTGGCTGAACCCGGAGCCTCGGCAGTACTGGTCGTCAGGGGATTCCGCCGCAGCGACGTACGCCGAGGTGATGCCGATGGTGGAATGCCGCAACGTTGCGCAATTGCAAGAATTCGTGGAAGGCTTGCTGCCTGTCTGAGCAATGCCGCGGAAAAACAGCATTTCCTGCCCGTTTGAGCAATCGCATAAACAACCCATTTGACCGGTCCGGATGTCGCCCCCCGGCAGGCATGCGTATCCGCGTGGCGGGTATGCTCGTTCTCAAGTTGTGCGGTACAAATAGTTCCGCACGGATATGCCTACCTAGACTTGGGGTCGGTCACACATGCGTATGACGGCGAAGCGGGCGCGCCTCACGGTGCTGCTCGCAACTGCGGGGACAGTAGTTCCCCTCGCGCTCAGCGGCTCGGCAGCGGCGGCCGGTTCACTGACGGTCACAAACGACCCGAACCCGCCGATCAATGGAACAATCCAGGGCTTCTCCAACGGCGACTTCACCTACGTTGACGCTCTCAACACGGGCTCGATGAGCCTTGCGCAGCTCAGTCTCGCGCAGAGCGCCTCGGGTGTGTCCAACGGCAAGCTGCAGACTGTGAATACGCTCGGCGAGAACCTGCTCACCTCGCTCAAGACCGCGGGGCACAACGCTTACGGGCGTGCTGCCGGCGTCAGCGTGAACCTCGGTGGAGGCGACGCGAGCATTCCGCAGATCCAGCTGGTCGACGCCGAAGCCGCTTCGCCGCCGCCGAAGCAGGTCAAGACGGCTCGCATCCTCAACCTGCCGCTTGCCCCGCTCGCCAACGTCGACGTCCAGCCGGACATCGCCACGGCCAATACCCCGAGCAACGGCGACTTCTGCGTCCTCGGGCCGGACACGCCGATCTCGGCCGGCCAGGCAACCATCGCCAACGCCGAGGTGCTGCCGGTCGCGACCGGCCAGGCTGTCCTCGCCGCTGATGGCACCGTGCAGAACAACTCGCTGGAGATGCTCGAGCCGAACAAGGAAGGCA
Organism: Frankiaceae bacterium; assembly: GCA_025929365.1. Classification (GTDB taxonomy): domain Bacteria; phylum Actinomycetota; class Actinomycetes; order JAFAQI01; family JAFAQI01; genus DASZTV01. The sequence continues at coordinate 22,402 of JAICMG010000016.1, read as the reverse complement.
ACTTCGGCCTGAGCTCGACGACGCTGCTGCACACCGCGGAGATCCAGCTGTTCAAGGGCATCCCGGGTGCCGAGATCGACATCAAGGTCCTCAACCCGCTCGCGCTGCAGGCGTTCGCGGCCGGCGACAACTCGTCGTTCGTGACCTACGGAAGCGGCGACAAGCAGAAGGACGTCCTGTCGATCACGGCCGGCGGCCAGACGTCCGCGCTGACCGTTGAGCAGCTCCTCGGCACCGAGGGTCTGACGATTGACGTCGATGGTCTGCTGCGGGTCCAGATCGGCGGCAAGCCGACCATCAGCGTCGGCAACGACAAGGTGTCGGCGACGGCGGACCTGATCAGCATTCAGGTGATCAGCCTGAACAACACCACCGCCTCCAACGTCGGTGGCCCGCTGGCTCCGGTCCTCAACCCGATCCTGCAGCCGGTGCTCAGTGGCCTCGATTCGGTCACCAAGCAGCTCGACAGCGCACTGACCGGCCTGGGCATCAAGAAGGGCGCCGACATCCGCGTCGGCCACTTCGAGTCCAACGCGGAGGTTCCGTCCGGCGGCATCGAGTGCCACATCCCGGTGAGCAAGACCCCGAGCAGCCAGACTGTCACCGCGGGTCACCCGTTCACCGTGACCATGTCGGCTGACAACCCGTACAACTGCACGCTCACCCACGTGCACTTCGACGACGCGATTCAGTCCGAGGTCGGCGATGTGAAGTGGACGGTCGGCGACACGACGCCTAACGCGGACCAGAGCTCGACGAACAGCGACGTCACCTGGAGCAACCTCCCGGACATCAAGCCGGGTGGCCACGACGACGTGACGATCACGGTCAACGTGCCTGCCGACTCGCCCAGTGGGAAGCTCGAGGACACCCTCACGGTGACCGCTGACTGTGCGACAGGTAACGCGAACGGCTCGGCAACGGCGACCGGCACCGCCAACGTGTCCCTCAACGGCACGGTGACGCTGCACGGTCCGACCGTTCAGGGCCTGGCCAACACCCACGTGAAGCTGCCGAACACGGGCTCCTCGCCCTGGCTGCCGATCGGTGGTGGCCTGCTCGCGGCGACCGGCCTGTCACTGTTCGCCATGCGGCGCCGTACTTTCGGTAGCAGTTAGCAGTAGCTAAGACCCACAAAACGGTGGGGGCGTACCGGCTTCGGTACGCCCCCACCGTCGTTTGCGCCGGTAGCCTCCGAAGGCGTGAGCGGCCATCCCACATCGCCGCGTCGCGTCGGCGTCATGGGCGGCACCTTCGACCCGGTTCACCACGGTCACCTCGTCGCCGCCAGTGAGGTCGCCACCCGATTCGCCCTCGACGAGGTCGTGTTCGTCCCTACCGGGCAGCCGTGGCAGAAGTCCCACGCTCCCGTCAGCCCCGCGGAGGACCGTTACCTGATGACGGTGATCGCGACGGCCTCCAACCCGCGGTTCTCGGTCAGCCGCGTCGACATCGACCGTCCCGGCCCGACGTACACCATCGACACGCTGCACGATCTTCGCCGCGGGTACGGCGAGGACGCCGAGCTGTTCTTCATCACGGGGGCCGACGCGCTCGAGGCGATCCTCGGTTGGCACCGTTCCGACGAGCTGTTCGCGATGGCGCACTTCATCGGGGTGACCCGGCCCGGGCACCACCTGTCCGACGCCGGCTTCCCGGACGGGTCGGTGACACTGGTGGAGGTGCCGGCGCTCGCGATCAGCTCGACGGACTGCCGGGAACGGGTCAATGCGGGCGAGCCGGTGTGGTACCTCGTGCCGGACGGCGTCGTGCAGTACATCTCCAAACGGGGTCTGTATGCGGGGAAGGCGTGATGGCAGGTAAGCGCCGAGCTGGGCGTGGCCCGGCGCGCGAAGTGGGTCGCGACCCACGGCTGCCGCCGCCCTCGCTCGCGCCGCCGACGTCACCGGAGCTGATCATCCAGCCGGCGCTGAGCCGTCGTGAGGAACGGCGGATGCGCAAGCGGCAGCAGCGCAGGAAGATCGGCCTCGCCGGGGGGATCGGGATCGGGGCACTGGCGATCGGCGGCATCGCGACGCTGATCGTCGGGGTGCAGCACGTCGTCACGGACAGCGGCGGCGGTAAGCGGACCCAGGAGACACTGCTGCTGCAGATGCAGGGGCCGGATCGCACTGCGGCGGGGACGGTGCTGCTCGCTGCCGACCCGTCGGCCAAGCAGGGGCTCGAGGTGCTGATCCCGAGCCGGCTGATCACCGATGTGTGCGGGTACGGCTCGCAGAACTTCGGCAACATCCTCGCGCTGCCCAACGGCGCCGCCGATTCGCGAAGTGCGCTGTCCACGATGTTGGGTGGCGTGAGCATCGACGGCTCATGGGTCATCAGTGAGCGCGACCTGACCAATCTCGTCAACGAGGTCGGCGGCATCAACGTCGACGTCAACACCACCGTCGTGCAGCGCACCGCGGGGGGTGGCGGGCGGGTCCTTGTCGCGCCCGGCCAGCAGAAGCTGAACGGCACGCAGGCGCTGGAGTACGCGACGTACAGCCCGGGGCAGGAAGGCGCCGCCGGCGTGCTCGCGCGGCTGCAGGGCGTCATCGACGCGACGATCCAGGCGCTGCCACGGACGCTGAACGCCGTCGAGGCACTGACCAGGCAGCTTCCCAAGGGCTCGCAGTCGACGATCGGCAGCGACCGGCTGGCGAAGCTGCTCTTCGAGCTCAGGACGTACGACCAGACCGAGGCGGGTGTGTTCCCGACCGATCTGCCGGTGACGGCGATCGACTCCGGTGGATCGGCGCCGTCCTATCGCGTGGACAACTCCGCGACCGGCATCAAGCAGCTGGTCAGCACACGGCTGTCAAACTCGGTGCCGTCGAGCGCGAACAGCCAGCACGCGTCGGTGTACCTCCTCAACGGTCTCGGTGTGCCCGGGTTGGTGGGAACGGCCTGCTCCCGGCTGGCGCGCAGCGGTTTCACGTATGTGGGCAGCGGCAATAGGCCGACGTTTTCCAACGCTCGGTCGGAGGTCGACATCTTCCGTGACAGTGACGCCGACCAGGGGCGAACCCTTGCGCGGGCGCTCGGCCTGCCGGCCTCCGACGTACGGCGCAGCACGGTTAACCAGAGCGTTGCTCGGTACGTCGTCATACTCGGATCGGACTACAAGCCATGACCGCCAGCGCCCGCAGTGTCGAGCTCGCCGAGGCTGCGGTGAGCGCGGCTGCCGACAAGCTGGCAACCGATCTTGCGATCATCGACGTCAGTGAGCAGCTCGTCATCACGGACTGCTTCGTGCTCGCAGCAGCACCGAACGAGCGCCAGGTCCGATCGGTCGTCGATGCCATCGAGGCGCGCCTTCTGGCGATGAAGGCCAAGCCGGTACGCCGCGAAGGCCAGACGGAGGGCCGCTGGGTCCTGCTCGACTTCCTCGACATCGTCGTCCACGTGCAGCACGCCGAGGAGCGGACGTACTACGCCCTCGAGCGGCTGTGGAAGGACTGTCCGACGCTGCCGCTGCCCGCTGACGCGCTTCCGCCGGCAGGATCAACACAGCCGCCGGCTGCCTCATGACACAGATGCAGCAGATGCAGCAGGTGCTGCTGCTGCGCCACGGCCGGACCGAGTGGAACGCGACCGGGCGCTTCCAGGGTCAGACCGAGTCGCAGCTCGACGTCATCGGACGCGCGCAGGCCGAAGCGGTGGCGGTCGCAATAGCGCCGATGAAGCCGGATGCGATCGTCTCCTCGGATCTGTCCCGCGCCGTCGACACCGCAAAGTTGGTGGGGGCGGAGTGCGGCCTCGAGGTTGCGGTCGACCCCCGGCTGCGTGAGATCAACCTGGGCGCGTGGGAGGGGCTGACCCGCGCAGAGGCACGCGCGCAGTTCACGGAGGAGTACGCGCGGTGGCAAACCGGTGAGGACGCCCGTCGGGGCGGTGGGGAGACGTACGCCGAGGTGGGCGCCCGGTGTCTGGAATGCATCGAGGAGTGGGAAGCGCGGCTCGGGCCAGGCTCTCTGCTCGTCGCCGTGACGCATGGCAGTGCCGCCCGGGCGACGATCGGCACGATGGTCGGGATGCACCCGGACACGTGGTGGCGGCTGGCGCCGCTGTCGAACTGCCGGTGGTCGCTGCTGGCGAACATCGGTCGTGGCTGGCGAATCGAGGAGCACAACGCCGGTAGCCCGCCGGAGGAGGAAACCGGCGACGACGCCCGCTAACTCGCCCATTGCCGTCTCACGACCTTCTAGCGTCTCCAGGCGGCAATCGCGCCTCGGCTAGACTCGGCGCCGCTTCATTCGGGGCTGTGGCGCAGCTGGTAGCGCACTTGCATGGCATGCAAGGGGTCAGGGGTTCGAATCCCCTCAGCTCCACCGAGTTTCCGCAGGTCAGAGCGTTGCGGCGCTGTCGCTGGTGATCTTGTGCCGGACCGGGACACATACTGGGGCACACCCGTGGCCCAGGAGGTCCTACACGGGCACGTGCATTCGGGTCTGTGTCGACAGCAGGGCAGGTCGAACGCATCGCTCGGCGACCGCAACGGGACCGCACATATCCGGTACTGCCGCGCGTTCGGCGCGAGCGAGGTCAGCAGGCGAGCTGCCGCTGTCGAGACCTGCCAGACGAGCTTGTGGGGTCAACAAGCGACCCTTTCGCGGGGTTGGACTGTTATCGCAATCGCTCGGCGAATCGGAGTTCCGACACGCCGGTCGACGCGCCGGCTTCCGTCGGCGCCGTGTGTTAGACCGATAGAGAGCAACGAGCCCCGGCCCGACGACGCGCTGGTGCTTGCCGTTGGAACGGGGCTCATCTGCATGTGGGATGCGTGATGGACCTTAACCGAAGCAAGCCCTGACGTACGTCATTGGGTGACCTTCCCTCCGGCGGACATGCTCGGAGAGGAGGTGGTGGTCGTGGGACCACACGTTTGGGTGAACGCCCGGCTGACGTGCCGCCACGGCCGTGAGCGGACGTTCTGTGTTCGTGTCGACCGCGAGGTACCGGAGAAGCTCCGGTGCTCTCCGGGTGGCGGCGGCGTCGATGGAGGCGGCACGCTCACGGGTTGCGAGTGCAGCGCCGGCCTTACCGGCGCAGACCTGACGCGCTTGGTGATTGACGCGGTCCGGCGTGGCTGGGGCCGTTGGATGAGCATCGGAGCTGTCGTCGTCGAATGCTGACGGTGTAGCGGGAAGCCCGCCCTGCTAACCCGTACTGATGGCGGGGCGGGCTCTCTGTCCAAGAGTCTGGGGACTTGCGTGTCTGAGTCTTTGCCGTACGACATAGCGGTTTCGTTCGCGGGAGAACACCGTGACTACGTGGAGGCGACCGTGCGCGCCTGCCAGGAGCGCGGTCTCCGGGTCTTCTACGACCGCGACAAGAATAACGAGTGGTGGGGTGGCAACTTCATCCGGCAGCAACGGTCTGTTTACAGCTCGCAGACACGCTACTTCGTCCCCTTCCTGTCGCACGAGTACATAGCCAAGCCGATTCCGATGGATGAGTTCTCGTCGGCGATGATGACGGCAGTGCATCAGGGCGACGGGTACATCCTGCCTGTGCTCATGGACGATGTTGCTGTCCCGCCCGAGCTGCTCCATCCGCACATCCACTATTTGCGCGCGAGGGACTACACCCCCGAGCAGTTAGCAGCCGAAATCGAAGCAAGGGTGCGACAGGCAACGGCTTCGGGTCAGCCGATGCAGCCGGTTGGCGACGTCGTCGAGCGTGCCTTGGCCGTTCGGCTACCGATGATCGTCCCAGCCACCTGGAGCAGGTACGAACAGTTGGAGGTCAGCTTCGACTACCTCGCGCAGCGTTTCCGCGAAGCCGCCGAACAAATGCGGGCCCAACAGATCCCGTGCACAGTGCGTACGTCCACAGATCAGATCAACATCCGCGTTGAGCGTGCTGGGCAGACCGTGGCCGGGCTAGATGTGAGTAAGGGCCGGCACATGGGAGACGACCACCTCACTTGGAGCGTCGGCTATAGGAGTCAATCCAACAGTTGGAACGGCTGGGCCAGCCCTACCTACGACAAGGAGTCCGGTGAGAGCCTGATCGAGGTGAGCGATATGGCCAACTTCGGGAGTGATGGCCGCGGGCGAATGTCGAACGAAGGCTTCTTCGAAGTTCTGTGGGACAAGATCGTGGACCAAGTAGAACGTGCTTAGAGGAGGTGACGTTGGCGCACCCCGTCGAGGGGCGGCTCGTAATCCGCGGACAGGAAGACGGATCCTTCACTGTTAGCGGTGACCAGGGCCTGCCCGCATTCACGATGTTCCTAACGGGCGGTTGGCCGCAGGTGCACGCACTACGGCAGGAGCATCAGGCCGTCGACCACTTTCCCGTCGCCGCCGATTTCCAGGCATTCTGCGACGCCTTCGGCCAGCCTCCCAGAACGCTCCCGGGAAGCTGTGACGGCGCTACGTAGGGGTAGCGGAGTATGAGGTGTGCAGCCAGCACTTCGAACGGCACGGCGGGTCAACTGCCTAGCGAGGGCGGCCCATCTTCGGCTGACGCTGTGAATAGAGCGTCCATTGGCGCCTTGCCGGCGGTGACTGACGGGTTGACGAGGTGGCGGTAGACGGCGGCAGTGGTTCGAGGTCCCTCGTGGCCGAGGACGTCGGAGATCTGCTCGAGCGGTACGCCGGCCGCTGACAGCAGAGACGCCGCCGAATGCCGCAGTTCATGCGGATGCCAGTGGCCGATGCCAGCCTTCCGTGTCAGCTTGTCGAACTCGCGCCGGAGGTTCGACGGGTCGATCGGCGTACCGAGTGTGGTCGTGAAGACGAGGCCGGTGTCGATCCAGGTGTCGCCAGCGTCGGTCCGCTCGTTCTCCTGCTGATCGCGATGCCGCTTGAGCGCATCGATCGCAAGGTCAGGCATGTCGAGCGTTCGACGTGACCGCAGCGTCTTGGGCTCCCCGACCACGAGCGTGTTGTGCTCACGCTTGAGCGACTGAGAGACCCGAAGCCGGCCATCGTCGAGGTCCACGTTCGTCCACGACAGTCCGAGCAGCTCTCCCGGCCGCAGACCCATCAGCAGGCCCGTCACGTACAGCGCCTCGAGTCGGTCGCCCCCGGCGGCTTCGAGCAGCGCCTTCGCCTGGGCGACGGTGAGAGACCGGCCTCGCTTCTTCGGTCCGGCCGGGACGTCGACGAGGGTCGCGACGTTGCGCATCACCTTGCCGCGGCGTTCGGCGAACCGCAGGATGCGCGCCAGCTCGCCATGGACGCGGACCATCGAGTACTTGCTGTAGCCGGTGCTCGCCATGTCGCGCATCAGCTTGTCGACGTCGTCGGCGGTCAGCTCGCGTAGCCGACGGTGACCGATCCGCGGCACGATGTGGCGGTTGACCGCCCACTCGATGTTCGATAGTGAGTTCGGTGACTGCACCGCGGCGGGGATGCCGTACTTCAGCCAGTACGCGCAGAACTCGGCGACCGTCGTGCGCTGGTCGTCCCAGGTGAGTCCGGCGGTGGCCGCCTTCTGCGCCTCCTCGAGCTTGCGTCGTACCTCGGCGCGCGTCTTGCCGGACATCTTCACCCGACGGCGGACCCCATCCGGCCCGCGGCCGAGGTCGAGAACGGCGACCCATCGCTGGCGCGGCTCGGAGTAGTACAGCGAGCCTTCGCCCTGTCCGCGCTTCTTCGGCATCAGTCACCTCTACCGCGAGGGTCCGACGACACCGGCGTACGACGAAGCGGTAGTCCGCAAGCTGGGGACAAGTCAGCGTCGCTCAGCTGGCGGGCTCTGCCTTCAGCGTCCGGATGAACCGGTCAAGATCGGAGCGCCGGAACCGGCGGCATCGCCCGAGCTTCACCGAGTGGATAGCGCCGCGGGCCATCAGCTCGTAAAGCTTGCTGCGACCGATCCTGAGTACGGCGGCTGCCTCGGCCGCCGTGAGCAGCGTTTCCGGCTCGCCCGCGGTGCGGTCCCGTTGGGGGAGCGGCCGCGGTCGCCGCGCCGGCGGCGGATCGTCGAACAGCGGAATCGTCGTGACGGACATTCGCGCGGCCTCCTGCCTCGTGGCTTGACGGTGGCTACCGTGCGCGCTGGTGTCCCCCCGAGCGTCCCCCGAGCCGTGGGACGGCCAAAGTCGGTCGGCAGATCTCGTAAGAGACAAGTGTGTGCGTGCCCTGGTTGGTTGCTGCGACGAGAGTGCCGGAACGCTCGCTGTCCCGGCTCACCGGGGCCACCCCCCGGACGTTGGCGTCGAGCCTCCGGACCGCTCGCCACACCCACGATCAACGGGACGCACACAGTTAGATCTACCGATCCGAGGGCTTGCGCCGGGGCCTCAGACGGCGCTCGGGAACCGGGTGGCGAGGAAGGTCGCGAGTGCCTCCCGGTCATCCCTGCCGAACTCGCCCGGCTGCTTGAGCAGCTTCGCCAACCCCCGCCGGCCGACGAGCGGTACGCCGCGGATCGACTCGCCAAACCACGGCAACTCCGTCCCGACGAAGCAGAGCGCCCCGCGGACGGGGACTGCCGCGCTCACCGACGCGAGATGCGAGGAGACGGACTCGACCTGACGAGCAAGCCCCTCGAGGAGCGAGGTCTTGTCACGGCCGGCGATGAACAGCTTCTCGACCCGGGGTGCGAACAGGCCGCCGGAGCGGCGCACCTGCAGGGCACCTCGGTGGGTCTTGGCGTCGATCACCCACACCCCGGTTGCGGCGACGGCGATGTGGTCGATGTTCGCCCGCGTCCGGCGTCCGTTGGCGTCCACCATCGACCGGTCGTGCAGCGCGGTGACGTGCTCGCCCTCGAGCTCGGCGAGTTTCGCGGCGATGGCACGTTCACCGCTCGCGCCCTGTGCCCAAACGCGGGTGCTGGCCGGCTCGTTGAACAGCGCGAGCAGCAGCCCGCCGAGCTTGGGGTGCGCCGCACGGACAGTCTCGTCGCGGCGCTGCACCCGGCGCTCGAACTCCCGCTGGGCGGACGCGCCGGCAGACGGAGCGGGCGCCACCACGGGCGCAGGCAGGACGTCGAGCGCGCGCGGCGCCGTCGGAGCGCCGTCCACGCACGCGGTGCACGTGACGACGCGAGTGGTCGCGTCCCAGTACGCCCAGGCGCCGACCGCCAGATCCGTGGCGCACGATGCGCAGGTGTCCGGTCGTCGGAGAGCGAGACGCTTCACGACTGGCTTATCGGCGTTGAATCTGCCCGCCCGTACGTCGTTATGGGATCCGATAGGGAGGTATCCAATTCGATAGCGGATAGAACTGTTTACACATCGGCCATATGTGTCTACACTTCTATCCGGAGGTGGAAGATGGCAACCACCAGCGAGCTGACTCGCGAGGACGCCGCGCGCCTCGCGTTGACGACTCTGCCTCCGATCTTCTCCTACGGACAGGCGCGGCAGGCAGGTCTCAGTAACCGCCGCATCTACTGGCTTCGCGACCACGGATTGATCGAGCCGCTTGCCCAGGGCACGTACCGATCCACGGATATCGAGCCGGGCGCCGACCCTGACCTCATCGAGATCGCCGCGCGCGCGCCCAGAGCCACCCTGTGTCTGACCAGCGCGCTCGTCAAACACGACCTCACTGATGCGATCCCCAGTCGCATCGACATCGCGATCCCACGTGGGACGCGCCGACCACCCACCGCCGCGCCGGTCAGATGGCATGCGTTCGATCCTGCGACGTTCGAGATCGGCCGCGAATCACTGCGGCTGACCGCGACGGAGCAGATCGGCCTGTACGGAGCGGAGCGCTCGATCATCGATGCGTTCCGGCTGCGGCACCGCGAGGGCACGGACATCGCGTACGAGGCGCTCAAGCGATGGCTGCGGCGTCCGGGCTCCTCACCGGCCCAGCTGATGCAGATGGCCGAGCACTTCCCGAAGGCCCTGCCGGCGCTGCGTAGCGGCCTCGAGATCTTGCGGTGAGTGTCTGGCAGAAGTATCACGGTTCCGTTATACTTTTGCCATGACCGGAAAGGTGTTGGGCCGGGATGAGCTGTGGGAGGTCGCTGCCGCCCAGCACGGCTTCGTCACGGCCCAGCAGGCCGCAGACCTCGGCATTCACAAGACCGCGCTGCAGATGCTGGTACATCGCGGAACCGTAGAGCGCGCGGGGTTCGGCGTGTACCGCTTCCCGAAGTACCCGGCCAGCCAGTACGACCCTTACATGCTGGCGGTGTTGTGGACCCGCGCCCCAGAGGCGTGCCTGAGCCATGAGACCGCCCTGGACGCCTACGGCATCAGCGACGTCAATCCGAACCGGATCCACGTCACGGTCGGCAAAGAGCGCCGGCTGCGCCGCGCCGGGGGAGAGGCGTACGTCATCCACTACGAGGACCTCGCCCCGGCGGATGTCGGCTGGTGGCAGGAGGTCCCCATCGTCACCGCGCGCACGGCGATCGAGCAGTGCATCGGTTACGGCACGCCGACCTATCTGCTGCGTCAGGCGATCGAACGCGGACACGCCCAGGGCTACCTCAAGACCGCTGAACAAGACGCCCTCGCGCAAGCTCTGGCGGTACGCCGTGGCGACTGAACACATCGGCTCGCGGCTCGCGGCGTTGCTCCGCACGCTCGCGCCGAAAACCAAGCAACCGCACTCGACACGAGTCCTCGAAACGTGGATCGCCCAAGCCGAAGGCAAGCTCGGCGACGAAGCGCGGGGCGGACGACTCGGCTGGCTGGTCGCATCGTCGGTGGCGATCGCCGCGGTGCAGCGGGCGATCGACGCCGAAGGGCGGCACCTCTTCCTGCTCAAGGGCGGAACGCTGCTTCAACATCGGCTGAACTCGACCGCCCGCACGACCAAGGATGTAGACGGTCTGATCCGCGGTGATCTCGACACGTTCTTCGTCGCGCTCGAGAACGCGCTCGCCGAACCATGGGGACCGCTAACCTTGCGTCGCGGTGAAGTCGAGGTCATCAACACCCCGACCAAGATCGTGAAGCCGCGGCGATTCGACATCATCCTGGAGCTACGCGGTGTCACGTGGCGACGCATCCAGTTCGAGGTATCGGCCGACGAGGCCGGAATCGGCAGCGACTTCGAGGCGATCGAACCGCCGCCGCTCAGTGGTTTCGGGCTGCCGGATCCTGCGACACTCGTCGGGATCGCGATGCGCTTCCAAATCGCGCAGAAGCTGCACGCGGTGTCCGATCCACATGACCCGCCGGCTGCGATCAACGACCGCGCCCGCGATGTCGTCGACCTCCTGCTGCTCCGTGACCTGGCGGCGGCCACGGGCAGGCCGACTCTCGCCGAGATCCGCGCGGCCGGTATCGCACTGTTCGAAGCGCGCGCGCACGAGGCGCAACAACTCGGCCTGCCCTCGCGATCGTGGCCGCCAACCGTGGACGGTCATCTGCACTGGTCCGACGACTTCCAGCGTGCCGCCACCTCCGCCGACGTCGAGCTCTCAATGGCCGACGCTGTTGCGGCAGTGAACGAATGGATCGCGGCGGCTGATGGCTCGGTGGCTCGGGGTGGCCGGCATGGCTGAGCGCCCGGATCACCGGCTCCGATCTCGGTAGATTGCGGGCTGTGGACGGGGGACAGCTGACCGCCGAGCAGCGCGCTCGCGTGCTCATCGACCGCCAGCTGACCGACGCCGGCTGGTCGGTGCAGGACCGGTCCGGACTGAACTTGTTCGCAAGCCAGGGCGTCGCGGTCCGTGAGGTCATCATGGCTGCCGGTCACGGCCGCGCCGACTACCTGCTCTACGTTGACCAGCGGACGGTTGGCGCGATCGAGGCCAAGCCCGAGGGCACCACGCTGTCGGGCGTCGAGTGGCAGTCCGCGATGTACGCCGAGGGCCTGCCTGCCGAGGTTCAGCTCAAGGCGCTCACCACGGACGGGCGCTTGCCGTTCATCTTCGAGGCCTCCGGCTCGGAGACGCACTTCACGAATGGTTTCGACCCGGCACCGCGCGCCCGGCGGATCTTCAACGTCCCGCGCCCGGAGACCCTCGCCCGAATCATGCGCGACGCCGACGACAAGCCCGACGTCCCAACCTGGCGTGCCAAGGTCGCGCACATGCCTGACCTGCACACCGAGGGCCTGCGGCCGGCGCAGATCGAGGCCGTGCTCGGAATCGAGCGCAGCCTCGCCGAGCAGCGCTGCGACCGATCGCTCGTGCAGATGGCGACCGGCGCCGGCAAGACCTACACCGCCGTCACCGAGTCCTACCGGCTGCTCAAGCACGCCGGGTTCCGACGCGTGCTGTTCCTCGTCGACCGCAACAACCTGGGCGATCAGACGCTGCGCGAGTTCCAGAACTATGCGACCCCTGACGACGGCCGGCGGTTCACCGAGCTCTACAACGCCGACAAGCTCACCGGGGCCGGCATGGTCGACTCCTCGCACGTCGTCATTTCGACCATCCAGCGCGTTTATGCCGCGCTGCGCGGCGAGCAGGTTGCCGACGCCGACGACCCGAACCTCGACACCTATACGCCGGAGCGCCCGGTCGAGGTCGCCTACAACCCGCAGATGCCACCTGAGGCGTTCGACCTGGTGATCGTGGACGAGGCGCACCGCTCGATCTACGGAGTCTGGCGCGGCGTACTCGAATACTTCGACGCCCACATCGTCGGGCTCACCGCGACCCCGGTGAAACAGACGTTCGGCTTCTTCCGGCAGAACCTCGTCTCCGAATACACCTATCCGCAGTCGGTCGCCGACAACGTCAACGTCGACTTCGACGTCTACCGGATCAAGACCCAGATCACCGAGCAGGGCTCGACCGTCGACGCCGGCACGGTCGTCCCGGTCCGCGACCGGCGTACCCGGGTCGAGCGGTACGAGACGCTCGAGGACGACCTCACCTACAGCGCGACCCAACTCGACCGCGCGGTCACCTCGATCGAGCAGATCCGCCTGGTCCTCGAAACGTTCCGCGACCGGCTGTACACCGAGATCTTCCCGGGTCGCTCGACCGTCCCCAAGACGCTGATCTTCTGCAAGGACGACAACCACGCCGAGCAGGTCGTGACGCTCGCCCGCGAGGTGTTCGGCAAGGGCAACGACTTCGCCGCCAAGATCACCTACAACTCACGCCGCGACCCGAAGCAACTGCTGCAGGAGTTCCGCACCTCACCGACGCTGCGGATCGCGGTCACCGTCGACATGATCGCGACAGGCACCGACGTCAAACCGCTGGAGTGTGTCTTCTTCCTACGCGACGTGCAGTCCGCGTCGTACTTCGAGCAGATGAAGGGCCGCGGCGCCCGCACCATCTCGCCGTCGGACTTCCAGGCCGTCACCCCGGACGCGGAAACCAAGACGCGATTCGTACTGGTCGACGCGATCGGCGTCACCGAGCACGACTACGTCGACGCTGCGCCGCTGGAACGCGCCAAGTCCGTCTCGTTGAAGAAGCTGCTCGACAAGGCCGCCGCCCTCACTCTTACGGAGGACGAGACTGCAACGCTCGCCTCTCGGCTCGCGAAACTCGAACTGCAGCTGAGCACCGCCGAGCGCGAGGAGCTGGACGGTGTCGCCGGCGAGCCGCTCAAGGACGTCGTACGGCGACTCGTCGCCGCGGTCGATCCCGATGAGCAAGCCAGTGCCGCCGCGGCCGCGCCAGGCGAAGACTCTGACGTTGTGCGGCAGCGGCTGATCGACGACGCCGTTCGCCCAGTCGCCTCGAACCCCGTGCTGCGGCAGCGCATTCTCGACCTGCGCGCCACCCACGACCAGGTGATTGACGAAGTCAGCGTCGATGTCCTTCTCAACGCACACGGCGTCGTCGACGCCGAACGTGCGCGGTCGGTGGTCGAGTCTTGGCGCACGTACCTGGACGAGCACCGTGACGAGATCACCGCGCTCCACGTGCTTTACGAGCAGCCGCAGCCCGGCCGGGTCTCCTTCGACGAGCTGCGTGAACTCGCCGAGCGGATCAAGCGCCCGCCGTACAACTGGACACCCGACCTGATCTGGAGCGCCTACGAGGCGATCGAGGTCGATCGAGTCCGCCATGCGGACCGCCACACAGTTACCGACCTGGTGTCACTGGTCCGATTCACACTCGGTAGCGATGACGAACTCGTCCCGTACGCCGACAAGGTTCGCGAGCGCTATGCGACCTGGCTCGCGCAGCAGGAGCAGGCCGGCGTGACCTTTAACGACCGCGAACGCTGGTGGCTCGACAAGATCGCCGATGTGATTGCGACGTCGGCGGCCGTCAGTGCGGATGACCTCGACAACGCGCCATTTGTCGAGCGGGGCGGGGTCGACGGTGCCATCCGGGATCTAGGGAACGAGGCGGCGAACTACCTCGAGCGCCTCAACGTGGCGCTGACAGCGTGACTGCCGAGCCGTGGTCTCTCCCGCCACTTTGGCGCTGGGCTCGCTTCGATGAGGTCGCAAAGGTCGCCAGCAACCTGGTCGGGCCAACGCAGTATCCAGACTTGCCGCACATCGCACCGAACCACATCGAGTCGGAGACAGGTCGTCTCCTGCCGTACTCGACGGTTGCGGCGGACGGTGTGACCAGCGCCAAACACGGCTTCCGCGCCGGGCAGGTGCTCTATTCGAAGATTCGCCCCTATCTAGCCAAGGTCATCGTTGCGGAGTTCGACGGTCTGTGCAGCGCAGACATATACCCGATCGATACGGATCTTGAGCCCAGATATCTGAAGTGGTGGATGCTCACCCGGGAGTTCACGCGACTAGCGGCTGGAGAGCAAGCCCGCACGGTGCTGCCGAAGATCAATGTTCGCGGCCTTAACGCGCTACCCGTTCCCGTCGCGCCGGCGGAGACGCAGCGGCGCATCGTCGAGATCCTCGAAGATCACCTCTCCCGCCTCGATGCTGCCGCGACTTTGCTCCGGACGGCCGCATCCCGATGGTCATCTCTTTGGCAGAGCGTTCTCGAGGGTCAGCTGACGGGCGCGGGGATCGCCGGAGAGCGACGCGCGCATCCAGGGCTCGCAGACGAAGGCGTCGATGACGGCGCGCTGGCACGACTCCCCACAGGCTGGGGGTGGACGAGGCTAGGCGACCTCGCGGACGTCGTTGGTGGCGTAACCAAAGATGCTTCTAGGCAGTCGGACCCGTCGTTCGTCGAAAGGCCGTACCTGCGCGTCGCGAACGTGCAACGAGGCTTCCTCAACCTCGGCACCGTGACGACGATCCGCGTGCCCGAACCGACCGCGTCGAAACTGCAACTCGTCGCTGGTGACGTCCTATTGAACGAGGGTGGCGACCGGGACAAGCTCGGTCGCGGCTGGGTGTGGGAGGGGCAAGTCGACAACTGCATCCATCAGAACCACGTATTTCGTGCGCGAGTGCGTGACGGCTCGATCGATCCGTATCTCCTGTCCTGGGCTGCGAACTCAATCGGTGGGCGATGGTGTGAGAGGAACGGTCGGCAGAGCGTCAACCTGGCTTCGATCAGCCTCTCGAAGATCAAGCTGATGCCCATTCCTGTGCCGCCGCTCGCAGAACAGCCGAGAATCGTTGATCGGCTCAGCTCCCTGTCGGACAGCGGTCTGCAGCTGCGCGCGCAGGTGGAGGCCGCAAGCAAACGTGGTGACGCGTTGAGGCGAAGCCTGCTGGCCGCAGCATTCGGTGGCGGACTTACGGGCATGGCAAGTGAGCTCGATGAGCCGGTGGAGCTGGCTGGTGTCTGACGCGCGACGCTTGGTCGACAAGTTGTGGTCGTACTGCAACGTGCTGCGAGACGACGGCGTCTCGACCATCGAGTACACCGAGCAATTGACTTTCCTGCTCTTTCTAAAGATGGCGCATGAGCGGGAGACCCGTCCGCTCAAGCCGGAGCGAATCGTCCCGGCGGAGTGCTCGTGGCAGAGGTTGCTCGATGCCGACGGAGACGAGCTCGAGACGACGTACCGGCACATCCTCGAGCAACTCGCTCGCCAGCCCGGGACGCTCGGCGTGGTCTTCCGCAAGGCGCAGAACCGGGTCCAGGACCCGGCCAAGCTCAAGCGGCTGATCGTCGACCTGATCGACAAGGAGAACTGGTCGGCGGCCGGCGTCGACATCAAGGGCGATGCATACGAGGAACTGCTCAGCAAGGGCGCCGAGGACATCAAGTCCGGGGCCGGTCAGTACTTCACGCCGCGTGCGCTGATCGAAGCGGTCGTCGATTGCGTCGACCCGTCTGCGAAGGACAAGGTAGTCGACCCGGCGGCCGGTACCGGCGGCTTCCTGCTGGTTGCGCACGAGCATGCAGCCCGCGACGCGGAGAGTCTGACGCCGGACCAGCGCAACCATCTCCGTGACGGATTCGTCCACGGCGTTGAACTGGTCGACGGCACGGCGCGACTGGCGGCGATGAATCTCTTGCTGCATGGCATCGGCCGACCGGATGGCGACAGTCTGATTGAGGTCAAGGACTCGCTGCTCGCTGACCCCGGCGACCGTTGGTCCGTCGTTCTGTCGAATCCACCCTTCGGCCGTAAGTCCTCGATCACGATGGTCGGTGCTGATGGTCGCGAGGCACGCGAGGACCGGGAGATCGAACGGCCTGACTTCGTGGTGACGACGGCAAACAAGCAGCTGAACTTCGTCCAGCACATCGCGACGATCCTCGACATCAACGGCCGTGCCGCCGTCGTTGTGCCGGACAACGTGCTTTTCGAGGGCGGCGTGGGGGAGACGCTGCGCCGTCGGCTTCTCAACGACTTCGACGTGCACACACTGCTGCGCCTGCCGACCGGGATCTTCTACGCGCAGGGCGTGAAGGCAAACGTGTTGTTCTTCGACAAGAAGCCGGCTAGTGAGCGGCCGTGGACCGAGCGGTTGTGGGTGTACGACCTGCGTACGAATCAGCACTTCACGCTGAAGCAGAATCCGCTACGCCGAGCCCACCTCGACGAATTTGTGGAGTGCTACCTCTCGGGGCTGTCGCGGTCCGAGCGAGTCGAGTCCGAGCGGTTCCGCTCCTTCGCCTATGACGAGTTGATCGCGCGAGACAAGGTGAACCTCGACATCACCTGGCTCCGCGACGAGTCTCTTGAAGACCTCGACAACCTTCCGGCGCCGGAGGTCATAGCCCGCGAGATCGTCGAAGACCTCACCGCCGCACTCGCCGAGTTCGAGGCTGTCGCGTCGGCCCTTGAGACGACGGCGGGAACGACGCTCGGCCACGAATCGGACTGATCACTGTGCCGCGCCCGGACGATCGTTGGCAGCATGTGCCCGCGGCGTACGGCACGCTCGCCTATCGAGCACTCGACCGCGTACAAAGCGCTCGGCGGGTTGATCTTCCCGACGACCTCCGCTTCCTTCCAATGCTGGCGGCTTCGCACTTCGCCGCCAGTCGAGAATCTGGCTTGGCCGCGAATGAGGCCGGCCGGCACTCGGTGGCGCTGAGTATGGCCCGACAGTGCCTGGAGGCAAGCAGTGTGATCGAGATAGGGCTATTGCCTTCGGAGACGGCGAGTGAACTGCTGGGCGCATGGACTGCAGACACGCTGCGGCAGGGCGACCTTCGTCGTCGTCTCGCCCTCGACCTGTGGCCGTCGCTTCCGGATACGCCCTGGGGAATCAGTTGGTCGCAACACATGACGTCGATGGCTCGTGCGCTGCAGCCCTACTCGCATTGCTCGCCGGATTTGATCCAATGGACGCTGGCCTTTCAGCGGCCGACGGCGGCCGAAGGACAGATGCTTGCTGCGATTGGTTCTGGGTCGTTCGATCAGGACAAGGCCGAGCGACTAGCGCTCTTGCTGACCGTGTTTCTTTGGAATCTGCTTGTGGTCCTGAACCAGCTCGACGAGCTCGAGCCGCCGGAAGCCGACGTCCTGCATGCGCTGAGCTCCGAGTTGCGGGCGACAACCTGGCTCGACGCGGGAGAAGAGTGGCACGATCAGCTTGTGCCGCACGTCTGGTTCAAGCAGTGAGCCGCCCGGCTGGCTGAGGCACATACTGAGGCACATCCGGGGCGAGTTTTGACGGAAGGCGGTGGACGTGGATGGACAGAATCCTAGGAATAGCAAGGAATCCCGGACCTCGGCGGACACCGGGACACCCGTGGGAAGCCAATGGCATGCAAGGGGTCAGGGGTTCGAATCCCCTCAGCTCCACCAAAGTGTTCGTATGTGAACGCTGCCCCTGGTGAACGCGGCGGGGGTCGCCGTCGGAGCCGCCCGTCGGGTTTCCCCGGTGAGCGGCTTCTTCGATCTCGTGGTGGACGCGGGCCAGTGTGGGTACGTTGGCGTCGGCTATGGCTGTCTCACGAGGGCATCTCGCAGGTGCGACGCTCATAAGGTCTACGGTCGATGGGTATCACCCGGCTTGTCTGAGCGGCGTTCGATGCCGTCGCCTGCGATGAGAAGGAGTGGCATGAGACGACACTCAACGATAGGCGCGGGACTGGTGCTAGTCGCCGCGACCGGGCTTGCAGGCGCCTCACCGGTGTCCGCAGGTCCAGGCGTGCCTACTTCGGCAGTTACACCGACGCTGCACGCACGGATCAGTTCGCATGGCTTCAAGCTCACCGGTGATCGGTCGTTCCCGTCGAACCGCGTAACGATCACTTTGACTGCGATAGGCGGCGAGCGCGTGCTGCAGGTTGTGAAGTTCATGCACGGGTACACGCTTGCGGATGAGAAGCGGGACATTCGTTACTTCGGATCGCACACCAACAGTGCTGGACGGCCGTCCAAGTCAGCGCTTCGTCGTCTTCATCGGCTGATCCGCAACGTGGGGCTCTTCGGCGGCGTCGACGCGGAGCCGCATCGGCCCTCGACCGAGACCGTTGTCCTGCCGCCGGGCAAGTACACCCTGCTCGACGACACGGGAGCGTTGCCGGCTCGGCCGAGGACTATCAAGGTGACCGGCCCGGCCGTGCCTGCCGCGCCCGCACCCGTGAGCCGAGCGACCGTGACGATGAAAGCAAGCCGGGAGCGTTTCGGCGGTGCCAAGACGTTGCCTGCGAAGGGAACGATCGCGGTGATCAACCACTCGAAAGCAGATCCGCATTTTCTGGTTCTTCAGCACCTCAAGAACGGCACTACCCGCAAGGAGTTCGGCGCGGCGCTTCGCGACAACAAGTTGTCGGGGATCATGCGGTTCGGCACCGGCGGCACCGATGCGCTCCGACCCGGCAGGTCGGAGACGATCTCCTACTCCCTGCCGAAGGGCGAGTACGGCGAGTACTGCTTCTTCCCCAACCCCAAGACTGGCATCCCGAGTTATGAGTACGGGATGTATCGAATCGTCAGCCTGAAGTAGTCGTCGCAGGCAAACCAGTCCACCAGGCGCCGTCCATAGGTCCTGGCAAGCTCGCGCGCCTCGTCGAAGCGTTCGAGGAAGTCTCTCATGGTGTTGGACGGAATCGCGGCGGCACTACCCCTCGGCTCCGCCTGACCGTCGCTGCCGGATCGGCAAGGGGTCACCGACACTCAGCCCCACCCGCTACGCGGTCGAGGTCGACGTCTCGCGGCCGAGTGCGTCGCCGGCGCCGCCGGTGCGTTCCATCTTGTGCCACCGAAGACGGATTCCGGAAAAGGCGCTGACGATGGACTGAATGACGACCAGATACATGAGCTGGCGGTATACGACTTGTTGGAGCGGCAACGCCCACAGTGGCGATAGCCGCTCGTCATCCAGCCGTAGCGCGTAAGCAGCAGTAAGCAGCTGCAACACCATGAAGCCGAGCCAGAACGCGATCACCCGCCATGGGTCCAGGAAGAGCACTCCGAACAGCGCGAACAGGTCGATGAAGGGAGACAGCAAGGGCATGAGGACCTGGAACAGCAACAGCGAAGGCAGGCCGATCCGGCCGAGCCGTCGACCATGGCCGGTGTCGAACACTGCGCCACGATGCTTCCACGTCGCCTGCATCGTGCCGTAGCACCATCGATAGCGTTGCCGCCAAAGATCAGCGAGCGAGTCCGGCGCCTCGGTCCACGCGCGAGCCCGCTCTTCGTAGACCACGTGGTAGCCGGCGCGGTTGATCGCCATGGTCAGGTCGGTGTCTTCGGCGAGCGTGTCGGTGCTGATTCCGCCAACCAGGGTGAGCACGTCGCGACGGAACGCCCCGATGGCGCCAGGCACCGTCGTGATGCAACCGAACAGGTCGTACATCCGACGATCGAGATTGAATCCGACGACGTACTCCAGATGTTGCCAGCGTCCCAGCAGGCCGCGTCGGTTGCCCACCTTGGTGTTACCGCTGACCGCGCCGACCTCAGGCGCTCGAAGCGGCTGCACCAAGTGACGCACGGTGTCGGCTTCGAACACAGTGTCGCCGTCGACCAGCACGAGGACGTCGTGCGTTGCGGCCGCTACGCCGGTGTTGAGCGCGGTCGCCTTGCCCGCGTTGACCTGCCGCACAACTCGTACGACGGGGATGTCGAGGGACTCCACGAGGTCGGCCGTGCCGTCGGTGGAACCGTCGTCGACGACGATGATCTCGAGGTCGGGGTAGTCCGACGCGGCGAGCGATCGGACCGCCGCTTCGATGCCGACGCGCTCGTTGTAGGCAGGGACGACGACTGTGACGGGTGGCAGGTAGCTTCCGTCACCGATGCGGTGTCGGGCGAGCCGCTTGTGACGACCGGCGAGCCCGATCATGAGGAGGGTCCGCAGTACCGCCAGCGCGGCCAGCGGTATGACCACCCAGCTAACGAAGCTGCTCAGCCCGCTGCTCACCTGCAATGCCACCATGAGAGCAACGCCCTGAAGGTGAGTGACCCCATTCGCCGGTTGGTCGGCCGCCTGTGCCGGCAGCCCGAGCCCGCCAGTGATGGTGGTGAAGCGATCGCCCCGGGCTCGCAAGGACGAAATGAGCTGTTCGACGGCTTGGACGGTCTGGGCTCGGTCGCCGCCGGCGTCATGGAACATCACGACGGCGCCGGCATCGCCGACGGGGGAGGCGTTGGCCACGATCTCTGCCACTCCTGGCCGGCGCCAATCCTCGCTGTCTCGATCGGCGAGCGTGACGAGGTAGCCCTCGCCGGTGGCCTGCCGGATGGTGACGAGATCGCGGGGGCTTACCGCCGCGGGTGTCGAGGAGTAGGGCAGCCGAAGCAATGTCGTCGACTTGCCGGTCGCCCCGGCGAGGGCGAGCTGGCTCAGCGACAGTTCCAGGTTCTCTCGCCACGCGGGCAGGGTCGACAAGTTCGCGTGGGTGAACGTGTGGATGCCGACCTCGTTGCCTTGGGCAAGCTCCTGTCGAACGAGGTCGGGATGCGCCGCCACACGTGTGCCGACGACGAAGAAGGTGGCCGGAACATGCTCGCGGTGGAGGACGGCGAGAATCTGCGGCGTCCATGTGGGATCGGGTCCGTCGTCGAACGTCAAGGCAACGGTGTGGCTGGGCAACCCACGCGCCGCCAGCCCGCGTGGAGCCGCGGAGATCAACGGGCCGCCGGTTGGTGCCGCCGAGGCCGCGCCGCTGTTCGCGAGGGCTGTCCCTGAACCGCCGATGCTCTGGTGGGCGTATCCCTGGAGCAGAAGTCCCGCGCATACCGCCGTCATGATCACCACGAAGAGCACCCAGTGTCCCGCCGGAGACGACATGCGGCGCCTCGCCGCCCCCACGCTCAGTTCCCGCTGCGCGGGGTCCGCGCCGGTGTTGGGTGTGCGCTCGGCTTGCCCGACTGAGAGGAATGCGTCGTCGTCGGATGCGCGCTCGGCTTGCCGGTATGGGACGGGTGCGTCGGCGTCGGATGCGGGGGCGGCGTACCGGGACGGGGGGTGAGCGAGCCGGCGTGACGCGGACCTCTTGTTGGGACCGTCCGGTGGCTTGTCCCGCGACTCGCCGTGGTGGGAAGGCCGAAGCCGCCGGCGGGAGCGGGTCCGTTGACGCCCGGAGATGACGGCGGCTCGAGCGGCCTGCTCGAGGGGCGTGCGCTGGGGATCTTCGGCGCCGCCGCGTTGGGGAGGATCTTCGCTCCGCCGAACGAGAACGGCAGGAAGCCCGGCGACGCCGACAGGCTGATTCCGAGCAGCACCATGTACCCGAGCACGACGACCGCGAGGACCCACCCGGTTGTCCGAACTCTGCGATGCCGTCGCCCGCTCGCATCGAGAAAGACCGGAGTGTCAGCGGGGTGATTCGGTCGCGCAGGATCGATCGTCATTTCCGCGTCTCTCCGCAGGCGGGTGAACCTCGCCAGATCAGGTCCTGCTACTTAGTGATCGGTGCGCGGACGCAAAGCGTTACAAGGTGGGCGGGAGGACGAGGTCGGATCGCAACGGGCTGTCCCCTCAGCTCCACCCGTTAGCTGATCGCGTCGGCGAGGAAGTCCTCTTCGTAGAGCTCGTCGTCGGTGATCTGCGGTTCGCGGATGCGCCACCAGCCAATGAGCGCGGCAGCAAGCGCGGCGCCGGCGCCGATCGCGAACGAGAGGTGGTAACCGGACAGCAGCGAGCCCGGGTCGGTGTGGTTGCCGGTCCGTGCCGCCGCGACGCTGGCCAGCACGGCCAGCCCGAGCGCGCCGCCCATCATGAACGAGGTGTTGACGACACCGGAGGCGATCCCGGACTCCTCGGGCGAG
>JAICMG010000230.1 GCA_025929365.1 Frankiaceae bacterium | reverse complement strand
AGCAGCCGCCGCGCGCGGCGGCGGTAGAAGCCGATCAGGTCGATCCGACCGATGCGGTCCACGTCCGCGACGAGGATCTCGGTGATCAGCAGGCCCGACAGCACGAAGAACAGATCGACGGCGATGAAGCCGCCGCGACCGACGTGGGTGAGCCACGGCACGAGGAAGGTCAGGTGGTAGAGCAGGATCGCGAGCACGGCCAGCGCGCGTACGCCGTCGAGCTCCGGCCGGTAGCCGAGCTTCCGAGTGGGCGGGACGCTCATGTCCCGATGAACGCCAAGATGCGCTCGACCGCTTCGTCGACACTCACATCCGTCGTGTCGATCACGAGCTCTGCGTCCGTCGGCTCCTCGTACGGATCGTCGATGCCGGTGAAGCCCGTGATCTCGCCGGCCCGCGCCTTGGCGTACAGGCCCTTCACATCACGTCGCTCGCACTCCTCGAGCGGTGTCGAGATCCACACCAGGACGAACGCACCCGGGCCGCCCGCCGCTTCGACCAGCTCGCGCACCCACCGCCGCGTCTCGTCGTACGGCGCGATCGGTGCGCAGACCGCGACGCCACCATGCTTCGTGACCTCCGCCGCGACCCAGCCGATGCGGCGGATGTTGATGTCCCGGTCCTCGCGCGAGAAGCCGAGCCCGCGCGACAGATGGGTGCGGACGACGTCGCCGTCGAGCAGCGTGACGCTGCGACGTCCGGCCAGTACGTCGACCAGCGCGCGCGCGATCGTCGACTTGCCCGATCCGGAGAACCCGGTGAGGAACACCGTGCGGCCGCCGTTGGGTGGTTGCGGTGAGGTCGCGACCGCCACGAGCATGCCGGTGGAGTAGAGGTGGGCGAGCTCGGGCGCCCGGTCCACGGCCTCCTTCGGGGTGAGGGGAACCTC
The DNA here is from genome assembly GCA_025929365.1 of Frankiaceae bacterium. Classification (GTDB taxonomy): domain Bacteria; phylum Actinomycetota; class Actinomycetes; order JAFAQI01; family JAFAQI01; genus DASZTV01. Next base: position 1,967 of record JAICMG010000230.1, on the reverse strand, counting down.
GAGGACGTCCGAGGCGGCCGCACGCCAGACGCCGGCCCACGCGCGGTAGCGGTCGTCGTCGGAGCGGACCCCGCCGGCAGGCAGCAGCAGCCGCGCCTCGCGCGGCAACGGTTGCAGGGGAAGCTCCTCGGCGATCGCGACGACGACCGGCGCGTCGGTGCGGACCTCCTCCGGCCGCGGCCACCGGGACGCCCGCAGTCCGATGACCTCGCCGCCCTCGCGCCGCGCGACCGGCGTGCCTTCTTCGTCGAGGAGGCTGTCGCCGTCGACGCCGGGAAGTGCATCGGGTGCGAGCAGCCCCACCAGCACCTGGTCGAGTCGCGCCAGCCCGCCGATGTCGAGTGTCACGGCCGCCACGCGAGGCACAGTACCGGTCGGGGTGGGGCAGACTCGTCGGGTGGACTTTTCGCTGACCGACGAGCAGAAGGCCTTCCGCGCCAGCGTTTACGACTGGTCGGTCGCGACCCTGGCGCCCGGCGCGGCCGACCGCGACAAGGAGGGGCACTGGGACCCCGAGGTCTGGAAGTCACTCGCGGCGCAGGGCCTGGCGGGCCTGCCGGTCGGTGAGGAGTACGGCGGGGGCGGCGCGTCGGTCATGGACTGCGTCATCGCCAATGAGGCGATCGCCGAAGGCGGCCACGACGGCGGCTTCAACCTCTCGCTCGGGGCGCACTGGGTGATCGGTGCGGTGCCGATCTGGCTGCACGGGACCGAGGAGCAGAAGCAGCGATGGCTGCCCGCGCTGTGCGACGGCTCGATGATCGGGGCGTGGGCGTCGACCGAGCCCGAGGCAGGGTCCGACGCCGCCGGCCTGCAGACGCGCGCGGTGCGCGACGGTGACGACTGGGTGATCAACGGTAACAAGATCTTCATCACCAACGGCCCCATCGCCGGCGTGTGCAACGTGCTGGCTCGCACCAGCGAGAAGGGCGCGACCGCGTTCATCGTCGACACGACGAACCCCGGCTTCCAGGTCGGCCGCGAGCTGGACAAGATGGGCTGCCGGTCCTCACCGACCGCCGAGATCGCGCTGGTTGACTGCCGGGTGCCGGCCGACTGCGTGCTCGGCGAGGTCGACCAGGCGCTGTGGCGGGTCGCGTTCGAGTGCTTCGACTGGGAGCGCACCGTCATGATCGCCAGCGGCATCGGCGGAATGCAGAGCACGCTCAACACCTGCATCTCCTACGCGAAGGATCGCAAGCAGTTCGGCCGGCCGATCGCCTCGTTCCAGGCGATCGCGCACAAGCTCGCCGAGATGAAGATCCGGCTCGAGGCCTGCCGCACCGCGGTCTACCGCGCGGCGTACCTCAAGCAGACCGGGGTCGAGCACCAGATGGAGGCGTCGATCGCGAAGTACCTGGTTGGCGAGTACAGCGTCGCCAACGCCCTCGACGCCATCCAGATCCACGGCGGCTACGGCTATCTGCGCGACTTCGGCGTCGAGCGCGCGCTTCGCGACGCCAAGCTCGGGTCGATCGGCGGCGGAACCTCCGAGATCCAGAAGCTGATCATCAGCCGCCTCCTGTTGGGCGACGTCTGACATTGCCTACGAACGAGCCCGAGGACCTGCCCGACGTCCTGCGACCGCTGGCGTTTCTGATCGGCACCTGGCGCGGCGAGGGCGCCGGCGCGGTGGCCGGCGGCGGAGCGCCGGACTTCCCGTACGCCGAAGAGCTCACGATCAGTCACGACGGCTCGCCGTGGCTGACCTACTCGACGCGCGCGGTCGACCCGGTTGACGGGCACTGGCTGCACTCCGAGCACGGGTGGTGGCGCCCGCAGCCGGTCGACGCGGCCGGGCGGGTCGGCGTCGAGCTCGTCATCGTGCAACCGACCGGTGTCGTCGAGGTGCTCGTCGGTGCGGTCGTCGAAGGACCGTCGGGTCCGCACGTCGAACTTGCCAGCGATGTCGTCGCTCGCACCCCGACCGCGCCCGCGGTCGCGGCGGACAAGCGGATGTACGCCGT
>JAICMG010000203.1 GCA_025929365.1 Frankiaceae bacterium | reverse complement strand
CACCTTGAGGATCAAGATCGGTGAGGCGGCGGCGCTGAGTCCGTGTCCGGCGGCGACGAAGATCCGGTAGGTGTGCGTCGTGTTCTTCTTCACCGGGTGCAGCCGGAAGGAGAACGCGCCGTCCTTGTCGATGGTCTTGACTGGGCCGTTGCGCCAGGTGGAGCCGATCAGCTGCTGGCGCACCACCTGCTCACCGGCGAGCGCAGGCGTGAGCGTGCCGGTCAGCTTCACGTACCGACCGTGCCGGAGCGTCGTCTTGGAAAGGGCGGCGGTCACCACGGGACGGACGTGGGTCGTCGTCATCTCGTAGGTGGGTGAGTAGCCCGGCGAGCCACCGAAGGAGAGCGCCACCTGGACGGCCCGGGTCGGATGCAGGATCACCCGCACGCCACCCTCGGCGTCGGTCGTCACCGTCCCGCGGTTGGCCCACGGATGGTGGGCCGATCCGCGGCGCAGGACAGTTATGGCCTGGTCCGCGATGGGCTGGTGGGTATCGCTGCGGGTCAGGATCGCGGTCACGACCAGGCGGTGCCCGTACGTGATCGACGACGGCTGAGTCGGGGCGAGCTGCGTCGCCACGATCGGCGTGACCGCCGGTGACACCGCCGACGGTGTGCTGGTGCCGGCGGCGCTCACCGCCGTGACGGTGAAGTTGTAGGCGGTTGCCGGGTCCAGTCCCGTGACCGTGGCCGAGGTGGCGGCGCCATTCACCTTCGCGGTGATGTTCCCGGGGTTCGACGTCACGATGTACGACGTCGTCCGCGCCGAGCCGTCGTTGCCCGGCACCCACGAGACCGTGGCGGTGGCCGGGCCGGCCGTGGCGGTGATGGAGTGCGGCGCCTTCGGTGCAGCGGCCGGCCACGGCACCGGCTGCGTGCCGTCGGACAGCGTCGCCCAGGGGATGCCGCCTCCGCCGAGGAACTTCGACTCGTCGACGTGTCCGCTGATGCCGCTGATCGACGCGGAGTCGGTGTACTGCCAGAGCTCGGACGTCGAGGTCGGCGCGGCGCCGTACGACGCCATCCAGAGCGGGAAGCGGGAGAAGGCGCTCGGGTCCGCGAGTATGTCGGTCCAGAACGACGGATAGGTGTAGAGCATCGGCGTGCGCCCGGTGAGCGTGCGCAGCCGGTAGAGGAAGATCTGCGCCCAGGTGACGAGGTCGGCGCGCGGCAACCCGCCGGTGACCTCCAGATCGAGCACCGGCGGCAGCGTGGCGGTCGTATTGACGTCGCCGACGAGCTTGGCGAAGTAGGCCGCCTGGGATTCCGCCGTCGAGGCAACCGGATAGGCCGGGCGCGCGAAATGGTAGGCGCCGCGGACCAGGCCCGCCGCTTGCACGCCGGCGTAGTCGCCGGCGAAGAACGGGTTCTTGTACGTCGTCGACTCGCTGGCCTTGACGATCGCGAACTCCATCCCGGCGTTGGCGACGGCGTTCCAGTTGATCGGCTTGCCGTTCGGATAGGACGCGGTCGCGGGGTGCTGGTAGGAGGCGACATCCGGTCCGGTGATCGCGCCGCTGGTCGTCGGGCTCGCCGACGGGCTCGCCGACGGCGAGACGGACGGGGAGCCCGAAGCGCTCGGCGTGGCGGTCGCAGACGCAGTCGCGGTCGGGGCGGCGTGCGAGGTCGTCGGGGTCGGGCTCGGCGACGGACTGAGCAGCCCCGCCGCCGCCGGTGACGCGGGCAGCACAACCAGCAAGGTGGTCAGCGCGCTGGCTAGCGCAGCGGGGACCCGCCGCGTGCGTCGGTGCATGAGCCTCTTACTCCGGCCTGGGGAAGTGGGCGGGAAGCGACCAATCTAATGCGCGCGCGGCCGTCCCTCGGGCCGACGCGCTCGGGCGGGATGATTCGCTCCTCAAAACGGTTTGGTTAGTCGAAGTAACGATGTTAGCCTCATCTCGTGTCCACCTCGACGGCTACGCCGCTCACGTCGACAGCGGCCGATCTGCTGGCGGCGTTACGGACGGTGGTCAAGCGGCTCGAGCGCACGCAGGTGCCGGCGCCCGACGCCGCCACCGAGGAGAGATGGCGCGACGCGCCCCCCGCGCCGCGACACATCGCCGCGCTCATGCGGATCGCCAGCGAGGAGGGGCTGAGCGTCACGACGCTCGCCAACCACCTCGGCGTCTCGCTCGCCACCGCCAGCCAGGTGGTCACGGATCTGGAGTCCGGCGGTCTCGTCCATCGTTACGAGGACCCGGCCGATCGGCGGCGCACGCTGCTGGCCGTCACCGAAACCCATCGCGCGCTCACGCAGGCGATCCTCGACACCCGGCTGCGCCCGGTGCAGCGCGCGCTCGACCGGATGAAGCCCGCCGAACAGCGTGCGGTGATCCGTGGGCTGCAGCTCATCGCAGAAGAACTAGAAAGCTGACCGTTCGTGCCTTTTGACCTGACCCCTCGCCAGATCCGGCTCGTCTTCGTCGGGCTGATCCTCGGCATGTTCCTCGCGGCCCTCGACCAGACGGTCGTCGCGACGGCACTGCCCACGATCGTCGGCGACCTCGGCGGCCTGAACCACCTGTCGTGGGTGGTCACGTCGTACATCCTCGCCTCGACCGTGACCGTCCCGCTGTGGGGCAAGCTCGGCGACCTCTACGGTCGCAAGGGCCTGTTCCAGGCCGCGATCGTGATCTTCCTGGTCGGCTCGGTGCTGTCGGGCGCATCCCAGGACCTGACCCAGCTGATCGGGTTCCGCGCGGTGCAGGGGCTCGGTGCCGGCGGCCTCATCGTCGGCGCGCAGGCGATCATCGGCGACGTCGTGCCGCCGGCCGACCGTGGTCGTTACACCGGTCTCGTCGGGTCGGCATTTGCCGTCGCGAGTGTCGCCGGCCCGCTGATCGGCGGCTTCTTCACCGACTCGCTGAGCTGGCGCTGGATCTTCTACATCAACCTGCCGATCGGGGCGATCGCCCTCGTGGCGGTGGCGGCGTTCCTGCACGGCGGCACGTCGAAGGTCGAGCACAAGATCGACTACCTCGGCGCTGCGGTGCTGTCGGCCGCCGCCACCTCGCTCATCCTGATGCTGACGTGGGGCGGGGTGAACTACGCCTGGGGCTCGGCGATGATCGTCGGGCTCGGGGTCGGCACCGTGGTCCTGTTCGCGCTCTTCATCAGGATCGAGCAGCAGGCCGAGGAGCCGATCGTCCCGCTTCACCTGTTCGGCAACTCGGTGTTCCGTACCTCGTTCCTGACGGGTGGGGCGGTCGGGTTCTCGATGTTCGGCGCGCTCACGTTCCTGCCGCTGTTCCTGCAGGTCGTGAACGGCTCATCCGCCACGAGGTCCGGCCTGCAGATGGCGCCGATCATGGCGTTCGTCCTGGTCATGTCGATCTACAGCGGGCGGCGGGTGAGCGCGACCGGCACCTACCGCCGCTTCCCGATCACCGGAATGACGTTGATGCTGGTCGCGCTGTACCTGTTCTCGCACATGAACGCGGCCACGCCGTACTGGAAGACCGTCATCCCGATGGCGCTCATGGGCACCGGACTCGGAATGACGATGCAGGTCTTGCTGCTCGTCTCCCAGAACGCCGTCGAGTACCGCGAGCTCGGAGTGGCCACCTCACTTGCCGCATTCGGACGCTCGATCGGCGGCGCGATCGGGATTGCGGTCTTCGGCACGGTCTTCAGCAACCGGCTGTCGCACGACCTGCCGGCGCAGATCCACAAGATTCCGCTCAGCGAGCTCACGAAGCCCGACGTGATCAAGGGGCTGAAGCACATCAGCGGGACCTCGGTGTCGGCCAACCCTGCTGCGCTCGGGCACTTGCCGCCGGTCCTGCTGCACGCCGTCCGGGTGGGCTTCTCGGACTCGCTGCACGTCGTGTTCCTGGCCTGCGTACCAGTGGCCGCCATCGGCGTCATTGGCGCCCTGGTGCTGAAGGAAGTGAAGCTGCGCACGGGCTACGTCCCGGCAGAGGAAGGCATCCTCCTGAGCGAACCCGTCGAGGTCGCGGAGTCCATGGGCATGCCGGTGACCGCGGAGGCGGCCGGGGTAAAGACGCCGCGGGCGGCCAAGAAAGTGGCGCCCGCCAAGAACGCGCCGCCTGCGAAGCAGAGCGCCGCAGCGAAGCGAACCGCGGTAACCCCGAAACCCACGCCCGCAGCAAAGAAGAGCGCCGCGCCCAGGACTTCCGCTGCACCGCGTACGACCTCGGCCAACGGATCTGCTCCTGCGCGCAAGTCAACTCCCGCGAAATGGGCCGCACCCGCCAAGCGCGTCAACGGAAGCGCCACGACGACGAAGCGCGATGTCCCGGCCAAGAAAGCCCCCAGCACTCGTTCGCACTGATCGCATGTGACATAGGTGTCGTGCCACGCCGCACGCATGTGACATAGGTGTCGTGCCACGCCGCACGCATGTGACAT
>JAICMG010000156.1 GCA_025929365.1 Frankiaceae bacterium | reverse complement strand
GCGTCGAGGAGGCCGTCGCTCGGGCGAAGGAGATCGCCGGGGAGAAGGTCGTCACGATCGCGAGCGCGGACATCATCCAGCAGGCGTTGAACCTCGGGCTGGTAGACGAGGTGTGCCTGAGTCTGGTGCCCGTCCTGTTCGGAACCGGCGTCCGCTACTTCAGTGACCTCGTGGGCAAACACATCATGCTCGAGGACCCCGTCGTCATCGAAGGCACGCGAGCGCTGCATCTTCGGTACGCCGTACGGCACTGAGTGGAGACGGCGGGAATCGAACCCGCGTCCTTCGGCGGCTCATCAAGGCTTCTCCGGGCGCAGCCTGCTCTGGTTTTCTCAGCTCCAACGGCGGCGCAGGCGCCCCGCTGCGAGCTCAGTCACTGTTTGGTTTCCCTTGGGATCCCGTGACCGGATCCCTCGGTGGAGCCTCCTATCGATGCCAGGTCCTAGAGCGGAGGCGCCCCTAGGCTGACAGCTCTGCTACCTGTCAGGCAGCGAGAGCGAGCCGGTTGTTATCGGCATTTATTGAAGTTGCCACGGGAGTTTTGCGAGATCACGTGACGTTCTCGGCCCGCTTCCCTTGAATCGACGTCCGAAGTCGAAACCGTTCGTCCCCTCGTAGTGGTTTGGTGCATCTGACCCCTCCAGGGTACCCCGGACCGGCGACAGGGGGACCCGGATTCGCCGTATCTGCCATATACCCCATAGGGGTACCCTTGCCTCGTGAGCCCGGCGTCGACGATGTGGCACAGCCTCGACGAGGCCTTCTTCATGTTCTGGCAGACGCTGTGGGCGCTCGTCCTCGGCTTCACGCTCTCCGGCGCCGTACAGGCCTTCGTCTCACGCCGCGCGATGGCGCATGCCATGGGCGATCACCGCCCACCCGCGATCATCCGCGCCTCGTTGTTCGGGATGGCCAGCTCGTCCTGCTCGTACGCCGCCGCCTCGCTCGGCAAGTCGCTGTTCTCGCGCGGCGCGGACTTCACGACCTCGATCGTGTTCATGGTCGCCTCTACGAACCTCGTCATCGAGCTCGGTCTCGTGATGTGGCTCCTTCTCGGGTGGCAGTTCGCGGTCGCGGAGCTCATCGGTGGCGCCATCATGATCGTGCTGCTCGCCATGATGCTCCCGAAGGCAACGGGCGCCGCTCTCATCGATTCGGCACGAGCGCAACAACAACAGCAGGACCTCACCCAGGCGGATGAGCCCGACTCGGACGGCACTCTTCGCGCGCGGCTGCGCGACCCGGCCCGCCGCCGCGCCGCCGCGCGCTACACCCTGTCCGACCTCACGATGCTGCGTCGTGAGATCCTCATCGGCTTCGTCGTCGCCGGCTTTCTCGCCGTCGGCGTACCCACGTCGTTCTGGACCTCCGTCTTCGTCACGGGCCACGGTGCGCTGACCACCGTCGAGAACGCGGTCGTCGGACCGGTCGTCGCGTTCGCGAGCTTCGTCTGCTCGATCGGCAACGTGCCGCTCGCCGCCGCCCTCTGGCAGCGAGGCGTGAGCTTCGGCGGTGTCGTCGCGTTCGTCTTCGCCGACCTGCTGTCGCTGCCGCTGGTGCTCATCTACCGCAAGCTGTACGGCGCGCGGCTCACGTTGCGCCTCGTCGCGGTGATGTGGTTCGCGATGAGCGCAGCGGGTCTGGCGACCGAGCTGGTCATGCGTGCGGCCGGCGGCGTGCCAAGCCATCGTCCGAAGCTCGTGGCACCGGAGCACTTCGCGTGGGACTACACGACGGTGCTCAACATCCTCGCGGTCGTCGCCTTCGCGCTGGTCGTACGAGCCGGCCGCCGCGGTGGGACGGCGCCGGATGAGAGCTACGCCATCGACCCGGTCTGCGGGATGCAGGTCGAACGCGCGCACGCGCCTGCGACGTACGACGACGGCGCGACGCGGATCTACTTCTGCAGCGAACGATGCCACGACCACTACCTGGAGAAGGTGCCATGACGACTACCCGCGGCTACACCGAGGACAAGGCGGCATACCAGCGGCGGCTTCGCCGCATCGAGGGCCAGGTCCGGGGCATCGCCCGGATGGTCGACGACGACGCGTACTGCATCGACGTCCTCACGCAGGTCTCGGCGGTGACGAAGGCGCTGCAGGCGGTCGCGCTCGGGCTGTTGGACGACCATCTCGGCCACTGCGTGCGCGAGGCGGTGGCGGAGGGCGGTCGCGAGGCCGACACGAAGCTGCGCGAAGCCTCCGACGCCATCGCCAGGCTGGTGCGTTCGTAGCCGAAGCCGCCTAGTGCGTCACACCCTGCCCTTGCTCCGACGCCCGCTCTCGCGCTCGATCTCGCGAGCTGCGTCACGGGCAGCGAGAGTCTGCCGCTTGTCGTACGCCCGCTTGCCGCGGGCGAGCGCGATCTCGACTTTGACCTTGCCGTCCTTGAAGTACAGCTGCAGCGGGACGAGCGTCAGACCCGATTCCTTGGTCTTGCCGACCAGCTTGGCGATCTCCTCGCGATGCAACAGCAGCTTGCGCCGCCGGCGCGGCTCGTGGTTGGTCCAGGTGCCCTCGGTGTACTCCGGGATGTGGAGGTTCTCCAGCCACACCTCGCCGTCGCGCACCGTCGCGTAGGAGTCGACCAGCGAGGCGCGGCCCGCGCGCAGCGACTTCACCTCGGTGCCCATGAGCACCATGCCGGCCTCGTAGACGTCCTCGATCGCGTAGTCGTGCCGGGCCTTGCGGTTCTGTGCGATCAGCTTCCGGCCGGATTCCTTAGCCATGAACGAGCTTCACTTAGCCGGCACTGCCGGCGTCGGCGGTGAGGCCGGACAGGACCTCGGTGGCGCGCTGGTAGAGCACTGCCTGCGGGACCTGTGGTCCGAGCTGTACGTCGGGGGCGATGCCGACACCGTCGAGCGAACGACCGTCCGGCGTCAGGTAGTGCCCGACCGTCATCTCGATGTCGGAGCCGTCGGAAAGTGTGTTGGGCGCCTGCACGCTGCCCTTGCCGAAGGTCTGCGAGCCCACGAGGATCGCCCGGCCGCGGTCCTGCAGCGCGCCGGCGACGATCTCCGCGGCGCTCGCCGTCCCTCCGTTGACCAGCACCACCAGCGGGATGGCGGTGTCGCCGCGACCCCCGCGAGTGCCGAGCGGGTCCGGCGCGCTCCCCCGCTGGACATACGTGACGACGGTTCCGCCGTCGAGGAACACCGATGCGGTCTTGACCGCCTCGTCCAGCAGGCCGCCCGGGTCATCGCGCAGGTCGAGCACGATGCCGCGGAGATGCTCACGCGAGGCGGCGCGAACGTGGGCCCGCACCCAGCGGCTCACGCCGCGGGTGAACATCGCGATCCGCAGTCGCTCCACCCCGGGCACGATGCGCTGCGCGCTCACGTCACCGTCGTGGATCGCCGCCCGCGACAGCACGTCGGTGAGTGGTCGGCCGTCTCGCTCGATCCGCACACTGACGCTGGTCCCCGGGCGGCCCCACAGCGCGTCCACCACGTCGGCGACGGTCCGCCCCGCCACCGGCAACCCAGCCACGGCAGTGACCACGTCGCCGGGCCGGAGGCCGGCGCCCGCCGCCGGTGACCCGCTCTGCACGCTCTCGATCCGCAGCAGCCCGTCCGCGGTACGCCGGACCCAGATCCCCACCCCGCTGTAGGAGCCGGAGAGGGTCTGCTCGTAGCGCGCGAACTCGGTCGGCTCGTAGTACGCCGACCACGGGTCGCCGAGCGCCTTGAGCATGCCGTCGACGGCGGCCTGCTGCAGGACGGATGTGGGGATCGGCTGCGCGGCGTGTGACTCGATCGCCCGCTCGGCCTGGTCGAGCACGGTGTCGTGCCGCGACGAGTGCGAGCCGCGATGCACGACGCTTCCGGTGACGACGCCTGCCCCGAACGCGGCGATGACGGCCGCGCCCGCGACCAGGCGAATGCGCCCGAGCATCCGCACGACTAAACCCGCAGGTGCCGCTGCAGCGTGAGGAAGGACGCGATCGCGGGCAGCAGGATTCCGATGACGATGACGAGCGGGAGCGCCTTGCCGAGCGTCGACCACTCGCCGAACGGGGTGAGAACCCGCGTGGCGAGAGTGCTGGAGATGTACCACTTGACCGCGACGAGCAGGAGGACGGCCAAGCCCGACCCGGCGACGCCGGCCGCCGTACCTTCCAGCACGAACGGCGCCTGGATGTAGAAGTCGGACGCACCGACCAGGCGCATGATGCCCGTCTCGCGGCGACGGCTGAACGCGGCAACCCGCATCGAGTTGTAGATCAGCAAGCAGGTCGACATCAGCAGGAGCACCGTCAGCAGCAGCGCGCCGAGCGTGACGTGATGAAAGAAGGAGAACAACCGCTTCAGGCTCGACGACGCGTTGGTCACCTGCTGGACGCCGGGCGCGCGGCCGACTGCGCTGTTGATCACCGGGTAGTCGTGCGGGTTCTTCAGCTTCACCGCGAAGGACTCCGGGATCGCGCTCTCCGGCGTGTGCTTGACCAGGTCCGGGTCGTCCCGGAACTCCTCTTTGAACCGCTTGTAGCCATCTGACTGCGAGATGTAGGTGACCTTCTGGACCTGGGGCAGGCCGAGCAAGGTCTTGTCGATGCTGTCGCGGTCGCTCGGCGTGAGGCAGTTGGATCCGGCATTCGGCGTGCCGCACGGCGGCTGCAGGTAGACCGAGACCTCGATCTGGTTGAGCAAGTCGTGCTCGAGCTGGTCGGCGCCGATCCGGATGATCAGCGCGATGCCGAGGAGCGTCAGCGAGATCGCGACCGTCATGACCGCGGCGATCGTCATCGTGACATTGCGCTTGAGGCCGATGCCGACCTCTTGCAGCACGAACTCGGTCCGCATGCTCGGCCTCCCCTACTGCGCGTAGCCGTAGACGCCGCGGCTCTGGTCGCGGGTCACGTGCCCGCCTTCCAGCTCCACGACACGGCGGCGCATCGAGTCGACGATGTTCGAGTCGTGCGTTGCCATCACGACCGTTGTGCCCGTGCGGTTGATCCGGTCGAGCAGCTTCATGATGCCGATGCTCGTCGCCGGGTCGAGGTTTCCGGTCGGCTCGTCGGCGAGCAGCACGCGCGGGCGGTTCACGAAGGCGCGCGCGATCGCGACCCGCTGCTGCTCACCGCCGGAGAGCTCGTCGGGCTTGCGGTTCTCCTTGCCGTCCAGGCCGACGAGGCTGAGCACTTCCGGGACGACCTTCGCGACGACATGGCGCGGCTTGCCGATGACGTCGAGTGCGAACGCGACGTTCTCCGCGACCGTCTTGTTGGGGAGCAACCGGAAGTCCTGGAAGACGGTGCCGATCTGGCGGCGAAGGGCGGGGACCCGCCAGTGCGACAGCCGCGACAGCTGCTTGCCGGCGACCCAGATCTCGCCCTTGCTCGGCGTCTCCGCCTTCAGGGCGAGCCTCAGGAAGGTGGACTTCCCGGAGCCGGACTGGCCGACGAGGAAGACGAACTCCCCCTTGTCGACGTCGACCGAGACGTTCTCGAGGGCAGGCCTGGTGCTCGTCGGGTAGACCTTGGTCACCGACTCGAAGCGAATCATTTGCGGCCAGTCTAGATGCGGTTCACCCGTCGCCCTGGCTGCGACGCCAGCGGACCTCGGCCTCGATGAACGCGTCGATGTCCCCGTCCAGGACCGCGCCCGTATTGCCCACTTCGAGGCCAGTCCGAGCGTCTTTGACCAGTTGGTAAGGGTGCAGCACGTAGTCGCGGACCTTGTCGTCGCTGCCGAACCCCACCGTGTTGCGGGAGCCCTTGAGCCGATCCATCTCGGCGGCCTCGGCCTTGCGTCGCTCCTCGAGCAGCTTCGCGGCCAGGACCTCCATCGCACGAGCCCGGTTCTGGATCTGGCTGCGCTCGTTCTGGCAGGTCACGACGATGCCGGTCGGGATGTGGGTCAGCCGCACTGCCGAGTCCGTCGTGTTGACGCCCTGCCCGCCAGGGCCGGACGAGCGGTAGACGTCGACCCGGATCTCGTCCTCCGGGATGTCGACATGGTCCGTCTCATCGACCACAGGCGTCACGTCCACCCCGGCGAACGACGTCTGCCGCCGCGCCTGGTTGTCGAACGGCGAGATCCGCACCAGCCGGTGCACTCCGTGCTCGCCGGCGAGCGTGCCATAGGCGAACGGCGTGCGTACGACGAAGGTCGCGGACTTGATGCCGGCCTCCTCCGCGTAAGAGGTGTCGAAGACCTCCGTCGCGTAGCCGTGGCGCTCGGCCCAGCGCTCGTACATTCGCATCAGCATCGCGGCCCAGTCGGCAGCGTCGGTGCCGCCCGTGCCCGAGTTGATCGTGATGAGCGCATCCCGCTCGTCGTACTCCCCCGACAGCAGGGTGCGGATCTCCAGCCCCTCGATGTCGGCGCGAAGGGTGGGAAGGTCGCCGGCCGCCTCCGCGAGCAGGCCGGCGTCGGCGAGCTCGATCGCGGCGGACAGGTCGTCGAGGCGGGCGTGCAGGGCATCGAGGCGGCCCAGATCGGCGCGCAGCGTCGCCATGCGGCGGGTCACCCGCTGGGCGCGCTCCTGGTCACCCCACAGCTCGGGGTCGGCCGCATCGGTCTCGAGCGTCCCGAGCTCGGCCCGCATGGCGTCGGGCTTGAGCACCGCCTCGATCGACGCGAGCGTGGCGGCGAGCTCTTTCAGCTCCTCGGCAGGCTCGGTCGACACGTTCAGCGAGGCTACCGGTGGTCCTCACAAGCAGCCGTGCTGCCTGTGACGGGCGACGACGCATGCGCCGTGTCGCGCACCGTCACCGTGCCGCCGTTGCGGGCGATGCCGAGCCAGGAGAGCAGATGGCCGAACGGCACCTCCACCTCGCCCCGCATCGCAACGGTCACCGTCGTCCCCGTGACCGATGTCTGGGGCTGCTCCAGCTGCGTGAACGTGTGCGAAAGGTCCGGGCTCCGCTGCTCGATCGACTCGCGCGCCATCGCCGAGGCGCGCTGGGGATCGAGGGGAAGCGCCGCACCACAGTGCAGGTCGGGGCCGTCGTACACCTCACCGGTGTCGACGCCTTGCGCCGCATCGATCGCGGCGGCGTCAGCCGCTGAGGCGAGCGCCCGCTCGGCGAGGAACACCTTGGACACATCGATCCCCGCGATGATCACGCCGATGGCGATCGCGGTGTAGCCGATGATGAGGATCGTCAACGAGCCGCTGTCCTGATCGACGGCTACT
>JAICMG010000151.1 GCA_025929365.1 Frankiaceae bacterium | reverse complement strand
GGTCGTCGCCGAGGGCGCGGGCCGCGATCTCCCACTCCTGCTCGGTCGGCAGCCGCGCGCCCGGCCACGACGTCGCCGCCCATCGGGCGTAGGCGTCCGCTTCGTAGAACGACACGTGGCAGACCGGTTCGGTGGCACGCAGCGGCCGGCGGCCGGAGAGCGTGAACGTCGTCCACGCGTCGTGGTCCTTGCGCCAGTATCCCGGCGCCGTCCAGCCGTCCTGCTGGACGCGCGCCCAGCCGTCGGACAGCCACAGCTCCGGTCGCTGGTAGCCGCCGTCGGCGATGAAGTCGAGCCAGGCGCCGTTCGTCACCGCGCGGGTCGCGATGTCGAAAGAGGAGAGGTGGTGCACATGCGACGGGCCCTCGTTGTCGAACGCGAAGCTGGTCGACGCGTGACCGATCTCGACCAGGCCGCCCGCGACAGGTCGCCAGCCCAGTGGCGCGGTCGGCTCGTCGGGCTCGGGCGGCCGCTCGACGTACACGGGGTCGAGGGAGCTCAGCGACAGCAGGTGCTTGACGTCCATGAGGAGGAGCTCCTGGTGCTGCTGCTCGTGATGGCAGCCGAGCTCGGTGAGCTCCTGTCCTCGCTCGTCCAGGGATCCGCTCGCTAGTCGCGCGAACATCGCGTCGTCGACGGCGAGCCGATAGCGGCCGATCTCCGCGGCCCCGGGGCGCGTGACGAGGCCGCGCTGGGGCCGCGGATGCCGCGGCCCTACCGCCTCGTAATAGGAGTTGAAGAGGAAGCGGTACGACGGGTCGTGGACCCGGTAGCCCGGCTCGGCACCGAGGACGAACTCTTCGAAGAACCACGTCGTATGTGCGCGGTGCCACTTCGTCGGGCTCGCGTCCGGCATCGACTGGGCGGTCTGGTCCTCGGGTGACAGGCGGGCTGCGAGAGCGTCGGTCAGCCGGCGCACGTCGCGAAGCGCGTCGAGCAGGTTCGTCGAGGACGAGGTGATGGTCATTACGGCCTCCGCTGGAGACAGGTCCGCCTTTTGTGTCCCGTGGCTTGCACCACGCGTGTCTGGCAGCGCCTGAAGCAGCGGGCCGAGGCCCGAGCGAAGGTGCCGCTAGGGGTGTTTCTGCGTGTCCTTCGTTGTGGGTGGTTACCCGGTTCATCGCCGGCTATCCGGTTCCGACCCTAGACACCCCCACTGACACTTCGCCAGGGGGAACCGCGGGTTGGCGCCGGATGACTGCTGCAACGCGCTTGGCGGGACGCCGATTCCCGAGCCCGGACGGGAGCCACGGTCGCGGATATCGCGACATCATGGGGGACATGAGCGGGCTGCCGTCGATGGCCGAGCGTTATGTGCGGCCCGACTGGGTGCGACGGGTCAACGCGATGGCGGAGGCCGCGGGGTCGGCGGTTCACCTCGTCCCGCTCGATGCCGGTGCGCTGATCGACGCGGCGCGCGCATCGACCGGAGTTGCAGCCTTCGGCGACCTGGGAGACGGCGACTGGGAAGGACGGCTTCGCGCCGTCGTCGCGGCGATCAACACCTCCGACCTCACGGTAGTGGGACGGCTCATGACCCGTGAAGAGCTGCTGCGGTGCCTGCGCACGCGGCTTTTCCTCGGCGCAGAACGCGCCGGCAACCCCGCCGTCGGGGAGGAGCAGATCGTCGCGCCGGTCGTCGTCACCGGTCCCGCCCGCTCCGGTACGACGATCCTGTTCGAGCTCCTGGCTCTTGACGCGGGGTTGCGCTCCCCCGTCGCCACGGATGTCCTGCACCCCGCACTGCCGCAGGGCACCGACGCGGCGACTCGCCGAGCCATGACCGAGTCCGAGCAGGAGCTGTGGGCCGACGTCGCGCCGGAGTTCGCCGCGATCCATGAGCTGCGCGCCGATCTGCCGGTCGAGTGCATCACCATCACCGCCCCGTCGTTCGCCGGCTCGCACTGGTCGATGGTGTTGGACGATCCTGGCGGGTGGATGCCGGACCCGGCCTCGGACTTCGCCTTTCACAAGGCGGTGCTGCAGTCCGTGCAGCACGGCAAGCCGGTGCAGCAGTGGCTGCTGAAGACGCCGGCGTACATCTTCATGTTCGACGACTTGCTGAAGGCCTATCCCGATGCGTCGGTGGTGTTCACGCACCGCGACCCGGCGCGCACGATGCCCTCAACCGTCAGCACCACGGCGATGGTCAGATGGATCCGCAGCGACGCGGTCGACGTGCCGGCACTCGCGGAGCTCGTGAACCTGATGTTCTCGGCAGGGCTCAACACTGTCGCCGCGCGCCACAACGACGGGACCCTTCCGAAGCTGACCGGGCATGTCCGCTTCACCGACCTGATGGCGGAGCCGGTCGAGGCGATCGCGGCCGCTTACGACGGGATCGGCCGCGACTTCACACATGCACACCGCGCGGCGATCGCGGACTACCTCGCGAACAAGCCGCGCGGCAAGCACGGTCGCCACGACTACACCGCCGAAGAGTGGGGTTACGACGCGACGTCCCTTCGCGACGGTCTCACGTCGTACATCTCCACCTTCGGCATCGTCAGCGAGGGCTGAGCGAGTCGACCGGGACGACCTCGGCGTCGATCGCGTCGATCTCGCCCGCTGCGAGCAGGAAGCGCCAGAACACCAGCCCGAACGGCCGTCCCTCAGTGCTCAACCAGTTGGGCACACCCGGGTTGCGATGCGCGATGACAATCGTCGTGCTGCCGTCGGCGTCCGCGACGGTCTGCACCCGGTTGAGCCCCACCCGCCCGCGCAGGTAGTCGAAGGTCTGCAGGTGGCGGTTCCACAGCGCGACGCCGCCGTATCGGCAGTCCGGCCAGCGCACCCTCATGACGAGCGCTTCGTCAGGGCCGAGCAGATACGGCGCGAGGCTGTACGACGCGTCCGCGGCAGCGAGGGCGTGATCACCCGGCGGCACAGGTGGCACGAACCGGTTGGGCATCTGCGAGACGAATGCCGGAGGCGCTGCCGATCCCGGCGGCGGCGTCGCTTCCATGACCCTGCTCCGGACGAATGTCGCGATCCGGCGGATGGAGGCGGCGACCGAACCATCGGTGGGGACGGGTGACTGATCGGCGACGTCGCCTTCGACCAGGTCGATGGACAGGGCGAGACTTGGCGCGGGTGGCAGCGCCGGAGGCTGTTCCTGCTCCCAGTAGTGCCGGACGGTGATCCGGGTGGCGTCGGATGGCAGCCCGAGCCAGTCACGCGGCCGCGACGGGCCGCCGATCGTGAGCTCGAACGAGCCGTCGGCCGCGACGCCGAAATCGGCATCGTTGAGCACGCCCGCGGTCCGCGCGGGCATGCGGCCGTCCGCGATGCCTGCCTCGACCGTGAACGAGACGTAGACCGCGCCCCCGGTGTTGCCGCGGACCCGGTAGATGCCGCCCGGATCCACCACGGCGTCGTGGTAGCGCGCGTCAGGGTTGTCGCCGAGCATCTTGCGCCAGGGTGTGACGATCTCGCGGAACACCGGACGCCGCGGGTCGTCCTCGAACTGCGTCTCGAGTCCGGTACCCAGCCCGTGAAGGACGGCGCGCAACGCACCGGCGACATCGTCGGGAGTGCTGATCATCCACTCGTCGCCGGCGTACCGGCCGGCAACCTCACGCAGCGTCTCGAGCAGCTCGTCAAACGCGACACGGCTCTCGCTCGGCATGGTCGGGGAGCCTAACGATGCGAGACGGGTCGGCGAGCCGGTCCGGGCGCGAATGAGCGCGAACATCCCCGGACCGATCGCGGCAGGACTGCGAGACACGGCGCAGAAGTCCGCAGCATGCGCCGAGTTGCGGCCACGTTCGCCGTCATCGCGCTCATGGTGACGACAGGAGCACGTGCCGCGACGGCGGAGGACCGCCACCGTTCCGCTGTGTTTCGCGTGGGTGCTGCAGTTGCGAACATCGACCCGACGTACCCCGTCTACCTCGGCGGGTACGGCGCCGGGCCAGCCGGCGGGACGATCGCGCGGCACACCGACCCGCTCACCGGCAAGTCCGAGCACCTCACGGTCCGCGCGATCGCCATCGTCCGCGCCGGTCATGTCGTCGAGCTCGCCACCGTCGACACTCAGGGCTACATGGCCGGCTACGACGAGGGTCCCTACGGCCTGACCACGATCCGCCAGCACGTCGCCCGTTGGCTCACGGCGCACGGAGATCGCTCGGCGAGCGAGAGCGACATCGTGATCTCCAGCCTCCACGAGCATGCGGTACCGACGCTGTTCGGCGTATGGGCACCGATGAGTCACCAGGTGCGTTACCTCGGCCAGGTTTCAAGAGCGCTCACCACTGTGCTGGAGCGCGCTTACGCCAAGGCTCGGCCCGCGACGTTGACGTGGGGCACGACGAACGCGCCCTGGCTGGGTGGCGGCAACATTCCCGAAGGGAACGAGTTCGAGGGCTGGCCCCGCGACGGCTTCCTGCTCGCGCTCCAAGCACATGCGGTGGCGACTGGCCGCACCATTGCGACGTACGTGTCCGAGCCGGCGTACCCCAACATCGTCTACGGTGCCGCCGACCTCGTGCAGAAGGGGCGCGTCACGAAGACGCTGATCAGCGCCGACTTCCCGCACTACACCAGGGAGTTCCTGCAAGCCCGGTACGGCGGCGTCGCGATCATCGCGTCCAGCACGCTGTCGAACCAGGCGAGTCCGGAGCAGGCCGACATCGCCCCGAGCCCTGACCTGCCGCGTGTCGAGGGGTTGCAGCAGACCCGGGCTTTCGACGACATCATCCTGATGGGCGAGGCGGTCGCCAACCTCACGATGACGGCGCTTGCGCACTCCCATCCGGTCACCGACCCGACGCTGGCTTCCGCCGAGCAACACGTCATCTCGCCGGCCGACAACGCGGCGCTGCTGGTGCTCAGCGAGTCGTGCACCGCCGGCCCGGCCGGTGAGAAGGCGATCAGCACGGCCACGGGCGGATCGATCTATCCGGCCTGCCGCTCGATGTCCCCGCCGTACACGTACGCGGCGGCACTTGGCACGTGGGTGACGGCGCTGCGGATCGGACGGGTCGTGTTCATCTCCGAACCCGGTGAGTTCGCGGCGCCGATCCACTGGACCTGGCAGGACTCGATCGGGGACGCCGACGCGGTCGCAGTGATTGGCGCCGCTCAGGACTTCCTCGGCTACGAGTACCCGGCCTACGTCACGCCGTTCACTCTGCTCGGCGGCGACGAGCTGATCTTCAACCCGGGGGTCGAGCTCGGCGACCAGGTGGAGCTCGCGGGCAAGCAGGACGCGGCCGCGCTCGGCTTTCCGGTCAACTGGGCGACGAGCGGTGAGGCGACCGTGACCGACAACGACTACACCCAGGTGGCACGGCCCGGCGTTGCGCTGCTCGCCTCAGCCGACGACGTCACGCCGGGCGACGTCCTCATCTTCGAAGCGTCCTCGCAGGTCCCCCGCGTCGAGATGACGTGCGACAACCCGGCGCTGCTTGTCGCGCCGCCATCGTGCGCGCTGCCCAAGGACGCGATGGGCCCGTTCCACTGGGACTTCGGCGACGGGACCACGATGACGACTCCGATCCAGGCGCAGGCGCGCGCCTACTTCTCGCCCTACGTGACGCATCGTTACGCTCGCCCGGGTCGCTTCGAGGTCACCGTCCGCGCAGCGGACGCGCGCGGCCAGGCCGCAACGTCGGCGACCATGTGGGTCACCGTGCGCTGAGAGGGACTAGTCGAGGATCGGTTCGGTGAGGTCGTAGAAGGTCGGCGGCCCGGCGAAGAGGTCCTGGTACTGCTGGCGCATCTCGTCGCCGTCGGTCGCGGTCTCGAGCGTGCGCGTCTCCGCCTCCGATTTGAAGTAGACGGCCTGCGTGAAGTCGTTGGTGTCACCGTGCCACGCCACGACGATGCCGAGGATGTCGGGTCGCGCGGAGCGAAGCTCGTCCTGTCCTTCCGTCACGAACTTCCGTACGGCGTCGCGGTCCTTGGCGGTGCCCTGGACGACCTGCACGAAACCCGCGTCGTTCGAGCCGCCGCCGAACAGCAGGTCGATCTCGGTGCAGTTGTTGAAGGTGGGCGTCCCGTCGTACGCCGCTGCGGTCGCGTCCCACCAATCGCCCTGCTCCGCGCGCTCGCTGTTGGCCTGCGCCGCTGCCTCCGACTCGAATCGGGCCATGGCGATCGAGCGGCCGTCGGCCGTGATGCCACCCGTGTAGCCGAGATAGCCCTTCGCGCCGGGCTTGAGGTCGGACATCCAGCGCTCGTCCTGCTTTCGCAGCAGCTCGGCGTCGGCGACTTTGCCGGAGATGACCTGGATGAACATCGCGCCTCCTTGGCGAGGTGGACCCTGCGCGGCTGACGTTACTGCGCGCTGCGCGCCATGGAAATGGCTAGCGTTCGGGGCACCCGGGTCGGGTCAGCCGCGCGGTGCTGTGCGGCTCGCGTCCACCTGGCGGCCCCAGCTCCGCCCACATGAGCTTGCCGTTGGCCGTCCTCTGGTATCCCGACGTGCTCGCCGTTGCGGCCACGATGTGCAGGCCGTGGCCACCGCCGTACGGGCCGGGCAGGCGTGGCGCAGGTGCGGCAGCCACGACATCGCCCACGGCAACTCGAACCCGCTGCGCAGATCGTGCGAGTGACACGGCGAAGTGAGAGCCGGCGTGGCGGATGGCGTTCGTGGCCAACTCCGTCGCGACGAGGGCGGCGTCGTCGCTCAGTGCCTCGAGTCCCCACATCTCCAGCGTGGCGCGAACGAACTCGCGGGCCAACCGCGGTGAGCCGGCGTGCGCGGGGAAATGCCGCGTCGCCTCGGCGTCCGCAGCCATCGGCGGCCCGTCGAAGATCGAGGTGTGGGCCGACGCCACGTCGACGTAGCCCACCGGGTCGTGAGCTGTCACGAGGACGTTCGTGGGGTACGCGCACAGCAGGTGGAAATCATGGTGTTCCTGCAGGTCGTTCCAGAGCTGCTCGAGCTCGAGGGCGCCGCGCGTATTCCCGTCTTGCCACAGCAGCGCCACCATCTCGCCGTACGCCGACAGGCCACGGGGTTGCGCAGTACGGGCCACGAGGCCACCGACGGTCGCGTCGAACAGCTCCGCGTCGGGGCTCCCGCCGACCATGAACTCCGACAGCAGCTGCGCCGCGTCGAGCATCAGGATGCGCTCGCCGCCGATCGCCTGGTCGGCGCCCGCGAGCGCGCCGAGTGCATGGCGAAACGCCCGCCGGTGCGGGTCGGTTGCGATGACCAGCACGGTCTCGCCACGCTTCAGCGCGTCACGAAACCATCCGGCGGCGACGCCGACCAAATCGTCCTCGCCCTGGTAGACCACGACCTGGTGCCGGTCGTCAACCGGCGCGGCGGTCGGTAACGACTGTGTGGTCACGGTCACGTGGTCACGGCGGCGGATTTCCCCCTGGGCAGGCGTCCGTGCG
>JAICMG010000181.1 GCA_025929365.1 Frankiaceae bacterium | reverse complement strand
CGGTCGCGGCGGCTTCATCGCCGTCGATCTGTTCTTCGTGCTGTCGGGCCTGCTGATCACCGAGATCCTCGTCGCGGACGTGGACCGCATCGGTCGGATCGACCTGATCGGCTTCTACCGCCGCCGCGCGCGGCGGCTGCTGCCCGCGCTGTTCGTGTTCATCGGGCTGACGCTCGCCTGGTACCAGCTCGACCACAACAGCGGCCACACACAAGCACGGGGACTCCTGCACGTCCTGACCTACACCCTGTACGGCAAGCCGCACGGCGAACCTCACCCGCCAGTCGGGCTGTCGCAGGTCTGGACGTTGGTCGTCGAGTGGGAGTTCTACATCGCGTGGTCGATCGCGCTGCTCGTGCTGCTACTGGCGCGAATCCCCCGACCGGTGATCGGCTGGCTCTGCGTCGGCGGCGTCGCAGCGTGCTCGCTGGGCCGAATCTGGCTGCTCCACCATGACGGCGACGTCGTTCTGAACTACCACCTCGGTCTGCTTCGCTTCCAGGACATGCTCACCGGCTGCGCGATCGGGTTGCTCCCGGCCGCACGGCGTGTCCCGAACTGGGTCCGCAGCGCGGGCGTCGTCTTCCTCGTCGTCGCGACGGTCCGCGCGAACTACCTCGCGTCCTGGGTGTACCAGTGGGGGCTGCTGCTGATCGCGCTGTCGACCGGCGCGATGATCGCGCCGCGGTACAAGGCCTGGTGGTTCGACCGGTTCCTCGCGAGCCGCCCGATCGTGTGGGTCGGGGTGATCTCGTACTCGCTCTATCTCTGGAGCGTGTTCGCCGTCAGCGAGGTCGGCGGTCACACCAAGTCGTGGCCGCTCGCGCTGCGAGTCCTGGCCGTCCTCGTCGCGTCGTTCACCCTCGCTTCGCTGTCGTACTACCAGGTCGAGAAGCGGTTCCGGGCACGCTCACGCCGCGCCGAGCCCGGTGGCGCGAGCCTCGGCGAGCCGGGACCGGAGGAGACCGCCGCGCCCTAGCGAGCAGCCACTGTGACGATTCACCGAGGCAGGAGCGCATCGGCCATCGCATCCGCGACGAAACGGCCGTACCGACGCACCGGCATTCCCCTGCGCAGGACGAGCAGCTCGTAGAGCTCGGCCGAGCTGTAGGTCCACATGATGTCGGCGGCGGCGGCCACGGTCACCCCCGCGCGGAGGTGGCCGGCGCGGTGCAAGCGCCGGGCGTTGGTCGTCATCCGCCGCAGTCGTGCAGCATCGAACTCGGCGAGGAGGGCACGCGACTCCGGGTCGGTAGCGCTCGCACTGCGCAGCAACAGCAGGATCGGCGAGCCCCTCGGCGCGATCTCCGTCACGAAGCGGCCCCAGCCCTCGATGATCTTGCGCGGGTCGGACTCCTCAGCCTGGAGCCGGTCGGAGCGCTCCTCGGCCGGAATCGGCCCGACGCCCTCGAGAGCGTTCTGGAAGATCGCGCGAACCAGGCCGGGCTTGCCGCCGAAGCTCTTGTAGATCGTGTCGACCGACACCTCGGCTGCTTGTGCGATCGCGGCGACCGATGTCGCGGCATAGCCCCGCTCGAGGAAGTGGTCCTCCGCGACCCGCACAATGCGTTCCCGCACCCGCCGGGCCTGCTCCTTCCTACGGCTGGAGTCGTAACGGGCCCGGCCGGGGTTGACGGCTCCTGTCGTGTGCGCCATAGTTCGATCCAGTCTACTGGAACGAATGGTGGTGGCCCGTGACAGACGCGCGCAACTGGCTCGACCGGCTGCTCGAAGCGACCAACGGGCACGACCTCAACGCGCTGGTCGAATGCTTCGCCGAGGACTACGTCAACATCACCCCCGCGCACCCTTCTCGCGGCTTCACGGGCCGGGAACAGGTGCGTCGAAACTGGGAGCAGGTCTTCGCCGCCGTGCCGGACCTCACGGCCCATGTCGTCGCGGCCGCCTTCGACGGCACGACAGCGTGGACGCAATGGGAGATGCACGGCACCCGAGCCGACGGCAGCGCCCATCGCATGGCCGGCGTCATCCGGTTCGAGGTTGAGCGCGGCGCCGCCCGTCAGGCGATCTTCTTCCTCGAACCCGTCGACGAAGACTCGGGATCGGTCGACGAGGCCGTGCTGGCCCAGGTCGTGCGATGAGAGTCCTCGTTGCGGGCGGAACCGGTCGCCTCGGGACTCTTGTCGTCCGGCAGCTCGTCGAACGGGGATGCACGGTCCGGGTGATCACTCGCGACGCCAGCCGGGCCGAGCACCTGCTGGCGCTCGGTGTCGAGGTGGTCGAAGGGGACGTCCGTCGCCCCGCCAGTCTGCGGCCCGCGACGCAAGGGGTGGACGTCGTCGTCTCGGCGGTGCACGGCTTTGCCGGGCCCGGCGGCGTCTCGCCGGAGTCCGTCGACCGCGATGGCAACGCTCATCTCATCGAAGCGGCGAATCAGGCCGGCGCAGCCTTCGTGCTGGTGTCCATCGTCGGCGCTGCGCCGGACAGCCCGATGGAGCTCTTTCGCTGCAAGTACGACGCGGAGCAACGCCTTCGCGAGAGCGGAGTGCCGTGGACCATCGTGCAGTCGGTGGCATTCGTCGAGCTCTGGGCTGACATCGTCGGCAAAGGGATCGTGCTCGGCGGGGGTGACAACGCGATCAACTTCGTCTCGGTGCATGACGTCGCCGACGTCGTCACCGAGGTCGTGCTCGACCCGCGGCAGCGCGGCCAGGTGGTCAAGGTGGTCGGCCCCCGCTGCCTGTCGTTCAACCAGCTCGCCGCGGAGATGCAGCGTCTGTGTGGCCGGCCACGCCGGGTGCGCCGGGTGCCGCGCTGGCTTCTGCGCGGTCTCGCGCACTTGCACCGCCAACCCCGAGCTGCGCTCGTGATGGACACGGTGGACATGACGTCCCAGCCGCTGCCCGAGGCGCGCGTCGGGCCGACCACGCTCGAGACGGCGCTGCGCGCCGCGGCTCCGTAGCCGCTACTACGGTGAGGTCCGCCCGGCGAGCCTGCAGCGCATCCTTAGCGGGGCGCGGCCTTGGATGCCGCGACGAGGCCGGCGCTCAGCGACGGATGGCAGATGAGCAGCTCCTCGGTGAGCCGCGAGGGTTTGTTGAACTCCAGCTTCGATCCGTCCAGCTGGCTGACGTGCAGGCCCGCTGCGGCAGCGACGACGGCCGGCGCCGCCGAGTCCCACTCCTTCATCCGGCCGCTGTGCAGATAGGCATCGGCTTCGCCGAGCACGATCGACATCGCCTTCATCCCGGCACTGCCGATCGGGACCAGCTGGCCGGACACCTTCTCCGCAACGTCGACGACCCACGGCGGGCGGCGAGTGCGGCTGACCGCGAGCCGCGGATGCGTCGGCGGCTCGCCACGGGCGGGCAACGCGTCGGCGGTCGAGAGGGTCATGCCACGCGCCGGCAGCGCCACGGCGCCGTCGGTGAGGCCTCGACCGCGCTGCCACAGCGCAACGTGCACCGCCCAGTCGGTCCGGTCCGGCTCGCCGTACTCGGTCGTGCCGTCGAGCGGGTCGATGATCCACAGCCGGTCCGCGTCGTGGCGCCGAGCGTCGTCCGCGGACTCCTCCGAGAGGACGACGTCGTCGGGGCGGGCCTCCGCGAGCAGCTCGAGCAGGAGCACGTTGGAGTCGTGGTCACCGGCGTCGCGCAGCTTCCACGGGTCGGTGAAGCCGACATCGGCGCGAAGCTTGAGCAGGAGCTGGCCGGCGCTCGTTGCCAGGTCGCGCGAGAGCTCGCTGTCGGTGCGGGTGTCAGGCACGAGGCTAGAGAACCATGCCGGCGCCGACCGTGGCACCCGTCGACTCGTCGATGAGCAGGAAGGAGCCGGTCGTGCGGTTGCGGCGGTACTCGTCGACGAACAGCGGCACGGTGGTCCGCAACGTGACGCGGCCGATCTCGTTGAGCGTCAGCGACTCCGCCGTCTCGTCGCGATGCAGCGTGTTGACGTCGATGCGGTAGTCCAGCCCGCGCACCTGGCAACGCGCGGACCGCGTCGTGTGCTTGATCGCGTACATGCCGCGGTCGCGAAGCGGCTCGTCGGACAGCCAGCAGATCATCGCCTCGACGTCCTGGCTCACCTTGGGCTGGTTGTGCGGGCGGCAGATCATGTCGCCACGGGAGACGTCGATGTCGTCGGTCAGTCGCACCGTCACCGCCATGGGTGGGTAGGCCTCCTCGACCTCGCCGTCCGCGGTGTCGATTCCGGCAATCGTCGACTTCATCCCGCTCGGCAGGATCACGACCTCGTCGCCGGGCTTCAGCACGCCCCCCGCGACGGTGCCCGCGTAACCGCGGTAGTCGTGGTGCGCGGTCGACAGCGGCCGGATCACGTATTGGACCGGGAATCGCACGTCGATGAGGTTGCGGTCACTCGCAATGTGCACGTCTTCGAGGTGGTGCAGCAGCGAGGTCCCGTCGTACCACGGCATGTTCTGCGAGCGGTGCACGACGTTGTCGCCGTGCAGCGCGCTGATCGGGATGAACGAGAGGTCGCCGATGTCGAGCTTCGCCGCGAACGCGCGGAACTCGTCCTTGATCCGCTTGAACGTCGCCTCGTCGTAGTCGACGAGGTCCATCTTGTTGACGCACACGACGAGGTGCGGAACACGCAGCAACGACGTGATGAACGCGTGCCGGCGTGACTGCTCGACGATCCCGTTGCGCGCGTCGACGAGGACGAGGGCGAGGCTCGCGGTCGAGGCGCCCGTGACCATGTTGCGCGTGTACTGCACGTGGCCCGGGGTGTCCGCGATGATGAACGACCGTTTGGGGGTCGCGAAGTAGCGATAGGCGACGTCGATGGTGATGCCCTGCTCGCGCTCGGCGCGCAGGCCGTCCGTGAGCAGTGCAAGGTTGACGTGCTCGTCGCCGCGGTCACGCGACGTGCGCTCAACGGCTTCGAGCTGGTCTTCGAAGATCGACTTGGTGTCGTAGAGCAACCGGCCGATCAGCGTCGACTTGCCGTCGTCGACACTTCCCGCGGTCGCGAAGCGCAACAGCTCCATCAGAAATAGCCCTCGCGCTTGCGGTCTTCCATCGCGGCCTCGGACAGCCGGTCGTCGGCACGGGTCGCGCCGCGCTCGGTGATCCGCGTCGCGGCGACCTCGGCGATGATCTCGTCGTACGTCGCGGCCGTCGACTCCACCGCACCGGTGACGGGAATGTCGCCGACCGTGCGGTAACGAACCATGAGCGTCACCACTTCCTCGGACTCGCGCGGTTTCGTGAACTCACTGACCGGCAGCCACATGCCGTCACGCTGGAACACCTCGCGCTCGTGCGCGAAGTAGATGCTCGGCAGGTCGACGTTCTCGGCCGCGAGGTAGCTCCAGATGTCGAGCTCGGTCCAGTTCGACAGCGGGAACACCCGGATGTGCTCGCCCTTGTGGTGGCGGCCG
>JAICMG010000095.1 GCA_025929365.1 Frankiaceae bacterium | reverse complement strand
GGCATGGCCTTCCCTGGACCATGACGTCGCGGCGCGCTTCGCCGCCTCCTCAACCGGCTGCGGGAAGCCAGCGGGCAGGTCGAACTCGGCACGCAGTGCGGCGAGGTAGGGATCGATGTCGACACCGCTGACGGTGGTGTGACGCATCGTCAATTAGTAGCGGGAGCGCGCGGCGTCGAGGATCCGCCTCCCCAGGCCGCGGCCTGATAGCGCCGATTGGCGCCGGGCCGTCGGTCGCTAGACGCTGCCGATCGCGACGACGTGCGTCGGGCTGGTCGGGTGAATGTCGGCGCGTTCGCTGCTCACCGCGAACGCCGTGGTTTGCGACAGCGGCACCGACAGTGGGGAGGAGCCGGAGGTTGCGCTGGCGGAGACGAACTCGGTGAGCGGGACGGGCGCACGGCCGCGAGGGAGCTGCCACAGCACGTAGGTGCGTCCTCGAGGGGCGCGGCTCATCGCAACCGGCTGCACGCGCGCCACTCCGTCGGTAACGACGACCGTCGCGCGGTGTACGCCGTCCTTGGAGCGCAACGGGATCACCGAGCAGGGTCGTGCGGTCCCGCAGCTCGCGACAGCAACCCGGTGAGAGTCACCGCCGGACGACACGAGGAGCTGCGAGGTGGCGAGCGCCGCACCCGCGATCACGACGACACCGGCTGCAGCCGCGAGCAGGCGCTGGGAGACGCGGTGGCGACCGCGGTCGATGGAGATGACAGGCGCGTCCTCACCGAACAGCCCGCCGCGGATATCAGACCATCCGGGTGCGGTGTCGGACTCGTCGTCGGCGAGCGCCGCGAGGTGCGCGGCGGTGAGGGCGTGCTCGTCGAGCTCGGCCCGGCAGTCCGCGCACCCGGCGAGATGCGCGAGCATCTCCGCCTCCTCGGCGGGGTCGAGCGCATTGAGGGCGTGCCCGGCCAGCAGCTCCTGCCAGACGGTGTGGTCGTCAGCGTTTCGGCTCATCGGGTCTCATCCCCCTCCGCGCCGAGGCTCGGCGCGAGCGTCTCGCGCAGCCGGCGCATGGCGTGCAAGGTGCGGCTCTTGACGGTCCCTAGTGGCAGGCCGGTCATCTCGGCGATCTCAGTCTGCGTGAAGCCGCCGTAGTAAGCGAGCAGCAGAACCTCGCGGTGGTCGCCGGACAGCTCTCGCAGCGCGGCGCGTGCCTGCATGGCCCGAAGGCTCTCCCAGGCCACATCGTCGGGGCCGGGGATGGCCGCGGCGATCTCGGCTTGGGCGGGGCCCAGGCGTTCGGCGCGACGGCGCTCCTCGTGGCGGACCATGTCGACGGCCTTGTGGTGGGTGATGCCGAGCAGCCAGGTGCTCAGCGCGCCGCGGCGCGGGTCGTACCCGGACCCTTTCCATAGGGCAAGGAACACCTGCTGGGTGACGTCTTCGGCGAGGTGGGCATCGGCCAAGATGCGCCGAGCCAGCCGGTAGCACGCCGGCCCGTAGCGGTTGTAGATCGCCTCGAGCGCCGGCTCGCTGCCCCGGGCGACCTCGCGCAGCAGGACCGCGTCTTCTTGGGCTTCGGCGCGCACGTGCCTCCCGTCTCCGTTGTGTAACGTCAGCACAACCGAGATTCGCCGGTCACGGCTGATCGGATCACATCGCGCTTCGTTGAGCACTGGTTGCGCTGGTCAGGTGGCGGGGTGTGATCCGAACTGCGCTCGATGACGAAACCTCGTCGTGGCGCGGCACCGGGTGGCAGTTGTCGGGGCAGGCGTGGCCGGGCTCACCGCCGGTTACCTCCTGCAGCGGCACTACGACGTGACCCTGTTCGAGTCCGAACCCCGCCTCGGCGGCCACGCCCACACCCACGACGTTCTCACTCTCGACGCGGGGCTGCTCGCCATCGACACGGGTTTCATCGTCCACAACCGCGTCACGTACCCGTCGCTGTTGCGCTTGTTCGACGAGCTCGATATCGCCACCCAGCCGACCGAGATGAGCATGTCCGTCTCCTGCCGGCAATGTGGGCTGGAGTACGCAGGCGCTCGCGGCGTCGGTGGGCTGTTCGCCCGCGCGCGTTCGCTGGGCCGACCTGCGTACCTGAGGATGCTCACCGAGGTCTCCCGGTTCCACCGCGCCGCGAGGCGCCACCTCGCCACCGGCGACGATGCGGCCACGTTGGGCGAGTTCTTGCGCGAGGGCGGCTACAGCCCGTACTTCGTCACGCACTTCGTCGTGCCGCTCGTCTCCGCCGTCTGGTCCGCCGCGCCCGGGGACTCGCTGCGCTACCCGGCGCGCTACTTGTTCGCATTCCTGTCCAACCACGGCGTGCTCTCGGTCACCGGCTCACCGCAATGGCGCACCGTCGTCGGCGGGAGCCGCACCTACGTCGAACGCGCGGCCAAGCACCTCACCGCGGTCGAGACCGCCACCTCCATCCGCGGCATCGCCCGCCACGCCGACGGCGTGGACATCCGCGACGACGCGGACACTGTGCATCACTTCGACCGGGTCGTCGTCGCCACCCACGCCGACACCGCACTCTCGCTGCTGACCGACCCCACCGACGCCGAACGGGCCGCGCTTGGCGCGTTCGAGTACTCCCACAACCCCACCGTGCTCCACACCGACGCGAGCGCGTTGCCAGCGGCGCGGCGCGCCCGAGCGTCCTGGAACTACCTGCTGCCCTCATGCGCGGCCAGCGCCGACCATGTGCTGGTCTCGTACGACCTCACCCGCCTGCAGAACCTGCCAACCGCCACGCCGCACTTGGTCACCTTGAACCCGAAGGGTGACATCGCGCGTGACGCGATCATCAGCGAGATGGTCTACACC
This sequence comes from Frankiaceae bacterium, assembly GCA_025929365.1. GTDB lineage: Bacteria > Actinomycetota > Actinomycetes > JAFAQI01 > JAFAQI01 > DASZTV01. Next base: position 9,592 of record JAICMG010000095.1, on the reverse strand, counting down.
CACCCGATCTTCACCCGAGAGTCAGTCGCCGCCCAAGGCCTGCTCCCCGCGCTGAACCGTGACCGCACCGCGTTCGCGGGCGCCTACCACGGCTGGGGCTTCCACGAAGACGGCTGCCGGTCCGGCGCCGAAGCCGCCGCAAGCTTCGGAGTGATCTGGTGAGCGCCGTACCGGCTTTGTATGAGCTGACGATCCGCCATACCAGGCTGTCCCCGTTGCGTAACGTGTTCCGCTACCGCAGCTTCGCGTGGCTGATCGACGTCGACCAGCCCCCCAAGCTCCCACGGCCGTTGCGCGCGCTGGCGAGGTTCGACGCCCGCGACCACCTCGACGTCCGCACCCAGCTCACGGCCTCCGGCGTCACGCCCGACCGCATCCTGATGCTCGCCAACGCCCGGATGCTCGGCTACGTGTTCAACCCGATCACGATCTTCTGGTGCTACCAGGGCGACAACCTGGTCGCGGTCGTCGCCGAGGTTCACAACACCTACGGCGGCCGCCACGCCTACGTGCTCCACCCCGACGGGTCCGGGCACGCCGAGACCGACAAGCAGCTTTACGTCTCGCCCTTCTACCCCGTGGATGGCCGCTACCGCATCCACGTCACAGAGCCAGCCCAGCAGGTGTCCGTCTCGGTGACGCTGCACCGAGACGACGGGCAGCCTTTTGTCGCGACCATGACCGGCCAGCGGCACGCCGCGAGCCTGCGTTCCATGCTGCGAATGTGGCTGCGCTACCCGTGGGCGCCGCTGCGCGTATCGGCGTTGATCCGCTGGCAGGGCATGCGGTTGTGGCGACGCGGGGTAGCGGTGGTGCCACGGTGACCATGACCAGACCCGCGAACAGCCAGCGCATCCATCCCGCACGTTTGGGCGTCTCGGCAGCGGTGGACGTCGACCGTTGGCCCGGGCTTGCCTCCCCCCGACGCGCCCCGGTCCGGGCCCTGATCGCGAAGGTGGTGATGCGCCGTATCGCGAGGCACGCCGGCCTGCGTGTCGAGCGGTCCGACGGGGGACATCTCGGGCCCGACGACGGGCCCGTGGTGCAGGTCTGTTCTCCCGGCCGGTTCTTCACCCGTGTCGGCCGTGACGGCAAGATCGGGTTCGGCGAGGCGTACATGGCCGGTGACTGGGATGCCCCCGATCTCGTCGCCGCGATCACCCCGCTCGCGCGCGACGTCGGATCGCTGATCCCGCCGCGGCTGCAATGGATCCGCCGGCTCTACGACGCACGCCACCCTCAGGCCGAAGACAACGACCGTCGCGGTGCCCGCCGCAACATCTCCCGGCACTACGACCTGTCCAACGAGCTGTTCGCGTCATTCCTCGACGAGACGATGACCTACTCCTCCGCGCTGTTCGACCGGCCCGACACCGAGAGCCTCGCCGCCGCACAGCAACGCAAGATCGACCGGCTGCTCGACCAGGCCGGCGTGACACACGGCAGCCGGGTGCTCGAGATCGGTACCGGATGGGGCGAGCTCGCGATCCGCGCCGCCCGCCGTGGCGCCTGCGTCACGACGATCACCCTGTCGAACGAGCAGGCAGCCCTCGCGGTCGAGCGTGCGAAAGCCGCGGGTGTGGCGGGCCTGGTCGACGTCAGGCTGTGCGACTACCGCGATGTCGCCGGTGAGTACGACGCGATCGTCAGCGTCGAGATGATCGAGGCCGTGGGGGAGCGGTGGTGGCCGACGTACTTCGAGGTGCTCGACCAACGACTCGCCCAGGGCGGACGGATCGCCCTGCAAGCCATCCTCATGCCGCACCCGCGGATGCTGGCCTCACGCCGCTCCTACACCTGGATCCACAAGTACATCTTCCCCGGCGGACTGATTCCTTCCCTGGAGGCAATCGAGGAGACCGTCCGTTCCCGCACCTCGCTGCACCTCACCGACCGCGTCACCTTCGGGTCCTCCTACGCGGAGACTCTGCGCCGCTGGCGGGAGAGCTTCGACGCGGCGAGCGCGACAGTCGACGCCCTGGGCTTCGACATGACCTTCCGGCGAATGTGGCGGTTCTACCTCGCCTACTGCGAAGCCGGCTTTCGCGCGGGCTACCTCGACGTCGCCCAGCTCACCCTCGTCAAAGGACCGACATGACAACCGTCGCGACCGACATCGCCGCGCTCATCGCCCCCCTGTTCGAAGGCACGATGCCGGTCGGCGTACGGGCATGGGACGGCAGCACCGCCGGTCCCGTCAATGCCCCTAGCGTCGTGCTGCGCTCGCCGCGCGCTCTCGCCCACCTCGCCTGGGCGCCAGGTGAGCTCGGGCTCGCCCGGGCTTACGTCGCCGGCGACCTCGACGTCGACGGCGACCTCGCCATGGGCCTGTCTGCGGTGTGGGAGGCGCTTCGCGAGCGTCCCAGTCGCCGCCGCGTCGGAGTTGCCACCGTCACGCGGGGCATCGGGTTGCTGGCGCGCCACGGCGCGTTGCGGCGACCGCAGCGTCCCGCCGGTGAGCTCGTGCCGCGCGGCAGGCTGCACAGCCGGCGACGCGACGCCGCCGTCATCCACCACCACTACGACGTGTCGAACACCCTGTACTCGCTGTTGCTCGACGAGAACATGGCCTACTCCAGCGGCTACTGGACGTCGAACGGCGCGTCCTACGACGTCGCCGACGCGCAACGCGACAAGCTCGACATGATCTGTCGCAAGCTCGGCCTCGGTCCGGGTAGCCACCTGCTCGACGTCGGCTGCGGCTGGGGTGCCCTCGCCGTGCACGCGGCACGCGAGTATGGCGCGAGAGTCACGGGGGTCACGATCTCTGCCGAGCAGCTCGCCTTCGCCACCGACCGGGTCGCCACGCTGGGGCTCAGTCGCTTGGTCGACCTTCGGCTGTGTGACTACCGGGACCTCAGCGACGGCCCGTATGACGCGATCACGGCGATCGAGATGGGCGAGCACGTCGGGCGCGGCAACTATCCGGCGTTCGCCACCACTCTGCATCGCCTCCTCGCCCCCCAGGGAAGGCTGCTCATCCAGCAGATGTCGCGCGGGGGCGCGCATCCCGGCGGCGGACCGTTCATCGAGCGTTACATCGCCCCCGACATGCACATGCGCCCGGTCGCGGAGACCCTCGCCGTCCTCGCTGCGGCCGGATTCGAGGTGCGTGACGTGCACGCGATGCGCGAGCACTACGTCCACACGGTCCGCGCCTGGCAGCAGCAGCTCGACGCCCGGTGGGGGGAGATCGTCGCTGCGGTCGGCGTCACCCAAGCACGGGTGTGGCGGCTCTACCTCGCCGGCGGCGCACTCGCCTTTGCCGAAAACCGGATGGGTCTCGACCAGATCCTCGCGGTGAAACCGACCGCTGCCGGCGGTAGCGGCATGCCCCCGACCCGCGCCGGATGGGAACCCAGCACCACCCGGTCGCGGCCGCGGTCTGACCGCGTTGCGCAGGTGCACTGATCCGAATCGGTCGCTGCGGCGAACCACCTTGTGTGACGAGCCACAGCCGTGGCGATGAGCATCTGGGAGTGACCCATGGGTGAGTTCGGACCTTGGCATCTGTTGATCGTGGCCGGCGTCTTCGTGTTGCTGTTCGGGGCCAAGCGGCTGCCGGACGCGGCCCGTTCGCTAGGCCGCTCCGCGCGGATCATGAAGACCGAGCTGCGCTCGTTGCACGACGACGACCGAGCTGTGGTCACCGCTTCTCCTGCGCAACCGGCTGAGCCCGTCACTCGCTGACCGATCACGTGAGGATGCCTCGTCCGGCTCGCGCCGGTGTCACGGCGCCGCCGGACGGGCGGATGTCCCTCGAGCAGCATCTTCGGGAGCTGCGCTACCGGGTCTGTGTGTCGCTGGCCGCAGTCGTCGTCGCGACGATTCTGGCCTATGTCTTCCACCGCCTACTGATGCGCGGTCTGACCCACCCGTACTGCAGCCTGCCGGACAGCTACCGCCTTGTGCACGGCCATTGCTCCCTGGTGGTCACCGGTGTGCTCGACGCATTCACGCTGACCCTCAAGCTGTCGCTGTACGCCGGGGTCATCATGTCCTCACCGGTCTGGCTCTACCAGGTCTGGCGGTTCATCACCCCCGCGCTCTACGCGCACGAGCGGCGGCATGCGCTGACCTTCGTCGCCGCGTCGGTGGGCCTGTTCGCCCTCGGTGGCGCCTTCGCGTGGCTCACCTTGGGCAAAGGTTTGCACTTCTTGCTCGGCTTCGCCCGCGGCGGGATCAGCTCGCTGCTTACCTTCGACAGCTACCTGTCCTTCGTCACGGCGATGGTTCTCATCTTCGCGGTCTCCTTCGAGTTCCCGCTGCTCGTGGTGATGCTCAACCGGGTCGGAGTCATCTCCGCACAACGGCTGCGCTCCTGGGCACGGGCCATCCTCTTCGGCATCGTGGTGTTCGCCGCGGTCGCGACCCCCAGCCAAGACCCGTTCACCATGACCGCGCTCGCCGCCCCGATGTGCGTGTTGTTCGGCGTTGCGCTGCTGGTCGCGACCGTGCATGACCGACGACTCGAGCGCCGGAACGCGGCCTCCCCCTACCACCGGCTGGCGGACGACGAACCGGCGTCGCTCGACTCAACCGCGGACCTCGGAGCGTGACATCGTGTTCGGAAACCTAGGCCCGCTCGAAGTGCTCGTGATCGCCGCCGCCGGCTTGCTGCTGTTCGGGCCGGATCGGCTTCCGCGAGCGGTCGCCGAGGCGGTCCGCGTCGTGCGACAGGTGCGCCACGCAGCCAGAGTCGCGCTCCAAGACGTGCGATCCGAGCTCGGCCCGGAGCTGGCCGACCTCGACGTCGCATCTCTGCACCCCCGGCGCCTCGCCCAAGCCGTCTTCGACGACGAGCCGGCTCCGCCGGTGCAGCCCGAAAGATTCCCCCTCGATAGGTGATCTGAATCCGGCTCGGCGACGAACCACTGGCAATCGATCGACAACGCGATCGTCGAGGAGGAGGCAACGTGTCAGATTCAATGGACGGCCCAGCGCCGGATGACGTGGGGCTCGTCGGCCTGATGGAGGAATCGCAAGACCTCCACGCGGACGCGATGCGCGCCGGTCACGATCAGCTCAAGGACTACGTCGCCGCCGCGAAGGAGTCATCCTTCCAGCAGTCACGGGGTCTAGGCGCCGGCGCGGTTGTCGCTGGTGCGGCGGGCGCGGCGATCCTCGGCTCGGCGCTGCCAGCGTTCGCGGCCGGCAACACCGACGTGCAGGTGCTGCAAACCGCGGCCTCGATCGAGAACCTTGCGGTTGCGACCTACGGTGTCGCACTCGGCCTGCCATTCATCGGCGGCAACTCGGCAAACGGCGTCGTCAAGGCGTTCGCCCAGATGACGATGAAGCAGCACCAAGACCACGCCAAGGGCTTCAACGCCGCGGTCAAGCAGCTCGGCGGCAAGGAGCAGCACAAGCCGGACCCGAAGTACCTCGCCTACGTCAACTCGCAGAAGCCGAAGCTGACCAACGCCGGTGCGGTCGTCGGTCTGGCGATCGCGCTGGAGGACGTCGCAGCCCAGACCTACACCAAGAACGTGTCGCTGGTCTCCACCGGTGACCTGCGACAGCTGTTCGCCGGCGTGGCCGGCGTCGAGGCGCAGCACAAGGCGATCCTGCTCGCCGTACAGGCCCTGCTTGCCGGGGGAGCCCCGCAGCTGATCGCGTTGCCGCCGAAGCTGAACAAGCTTCCCAAGGCAGCGGGCAGCGTCGGCTTCCCGGACGCGTTCTACCCCACCAAGTCGGCCTCCCCGGCCAGTGAAGGAGCGGTCAAGTGAACGCCCGCGACGAAGACCCGATCGCGATCTCCGAGCGCGAGCTCACCTCGATGACCCGCGACCTCCAGGACATGCACGAGGACTCGATGGTCGAGGTCCGCGACAACATGGCGTCGCTGACCGACCGGCTCGCCGGCATCGCGCAGTCCCAGGCCAGTCGGCGCAGCCTGCTGTTCGGGTCGCTGGCGGTTGCTGGGGTCGGCGTCCTCGCCGCCTGCGGCAGCAACAGCAGCGGCGGCAAGGTCGCGAGCGGGTCGACGAGCCCGCCCAGCGGTTCGTCGCCGTACATGGGCGACCTCAAGGTCGTCGCGCTCGCCGCGGCGCTGGAGAACCTCGCCGTGGCCGGGTACGGTCTGGTGCTGTCCAACGCCGGCAAGGGCGCCTATGGCAAGGTCCCGCCCGCGATTGCGGAGTTCGCGACCGTGGTGCAAAAGCAGCACCGCGATCACGGCGCCGCCTGGAACTCCGTCCTCAAAGGCGCCGGGCTGCCGAAGGTCACCGGAACGCCGCTGACCATCGCACCGGGCGCGGTCTCGGCATTGAAGTCCGCGAAGACCCTCGGCGACGTCGCCAAGGTCGCCCAAGGCCTGGAAAGCGCAGCCGCGCAGACCTACGTCTTCGCCGCCGCCAACGTCTCCGACCCCGGAGGCATCGCCACCGCAGCCTCGATCGCACCCGTCGAGGCGATGCACGAAGCCATCCTGCTGTTCGTCCTCGGCCAGTACCCGGTGCCGAACTCGGATATCGGGATCTCCGGCGCCCTGCAGCCCTCCGCGCTCACCGCATAGGCGGCCCGCACCGATGACCCGGACCCGGCGCCTTGCCCTCGCAGCCTTTCTCTTCGCGATCCCTGTCGCGGCATCCGGCTGCGGGGGCTCAACCTCCACTGGCGCCGGGTCCGGCCAACCGGCGGGAACCGGAACCGCCGGCTCCGCTCACCGAGTGATCATCTCGGGCTTCGCCTTCCACCCTTCGACGTTGACCGTCCCGGCGGGCACGAAGGTCACGTTCGTCAACCAGGACAGCACCGTGCACACCGCGACAGGCTCCGGCGGGTTCGACTCCGGCAACCTCCAACACGGGCAGAGCTACACCTACACGTTCACCAAAGCCGGCACCTACAACTACATCTGCTCCATCCACCAGTACATGCACGCCACCGTCGTCGTGACCGGCAAGTAGTCCGCGGTGTACCAGATCGCGGACCGCTATCGCGGTGCGTCGGACGTCACCTTGGCTTTCCTCACAGCGACCGGCCTCGTGATCGACGCGGTCGTCCACCTCCGCCTCGCTGGCCGCTATGACCCGATCGGCAGCACCCTCAGCCAAGGTGCGCTTTTCCGTATCGAGGCCGTGGCCGCGCTCCTCGCCGCCGCCGGCATACTGCTCGCGCCGTGGCGGCGGGCGGTGTACGCGGGCGCGTTCCTCATCGCGGCCTCCGCATTCGGCGCCGTCATGCTCTACCGCTACGTCAACGTCGGATCCCTCGGACCGCTGCCGAACATGTACGAGCCGATCTGGTTCGGCCAAAAGACACTCACCGCCTACGCGGAAGCCGGGGCTGCCTTCAGCGCTCTAGCCGGCCTCGCTGCAACCTGGCGGCTGCAGTCCGGCCCGTAGGTGGTAGCCCACCTCGACGTACGTCCTGCCGTCGACTGGTTCCATTTGATCCAGCCCGCGGTTTCCGTCCGCGTCTCGGGCCTCCCGCGAGGTCGGCGGTTCGGTCGCGATGCTGGGGCAGCATCGTGGCGAAGAGCCGGTCGTAGACGGCGGGGATCCTGAGCACCTGCATGCGCTCGGTCAGTCGGGTGCCGCTCTCGTTCGGCGTGAGCTCGAACTCCCATCGGGTGGAGTCCGGAAGCAACCGCGTCGGCACGTCCTCCACACCAATCGGTGCGGCGCGTCCACCTCAAGGAGCTCGCAGATGACTTCTTCAGTCGAACCGTCATGACCCTCCCTCGTTCATCAATGTGGTGATGCCGCCGACGAGGCGCGGCCGGCGGCCAAAGACTCGAGCTCTGTCACGAACGCGGGTTGTTCCGCGTCCGCGTGCAGTCGCGCGCCGACGCGCGCGGCGTTGTCGCGGTACGTGCGGTCGGTGAGCAGTCGGTTGAGGGCACTCGCGACCCGGCGCGGCGGAGCCTTCGGGCCCAGCCGCAGTCCGGCGCCGGCGGCGACGACGCGGGCGGCGACGTCGGGTTGGTCTCGTCCGATCGGCTGGCAGAGCAGCGGTACGCCGAACGACAGCGCACGATGCACGGTGCCGAGGCCGCAGTGGGTGATGACGGCGTCTGCTTGCTTCATGATCTGGTCGTGCGGTAGTGACCGGGCGGCGAAGACGGCCTCGTCCTTCGTCACGGTGGCCGGGTCGATGGCGCCCGTGGTCACTACTGCTCGAGCGCGAATGCCCCGCACGGCGGCACACGCGTTTTCGAGCATCGCGCGTGGATCCTGAAAATAGGAGCTCGTCGTGACCAGGACCAGTGGCCGTGGGTCGTTCGCTGGCCAGGGCGGCGACCATGGCTGGACGTCGTGCGGCTCGTCCAGCACTGGCCCAACGTGGACGATGTTGGGTGCCCGCGATGTCGGGATGAAGTCGAACTCCCGCTCGGTCAGGACCAGCACGCGCTCGACGGTGTCGAACAGTTTCGACACCGACCCGAGCTTGACGAGCCCGAGCTCGCGACGCGCCGCGTTCAAGGTCGGCAGCGCCCGGTCGAAGCTCGCGGTGAATAGCCGGTTGCCGACCGCGTCCCGTAACCGGCCGGCCGCGCCCGCTGCCGGTCGCACGCCGAGGCCCGGCGGGGGTCGGCCCGGCTCCGGCACCATCCACGGGTTGTGACAGATCAACGCCGTCGGCACCCCTGCCGCCTCGCCGGCAAGCGCGCCGCCGAACAGCAACCAGTCGACGACGAGCGCGTCGACAGGCTCGCGCCGAAGTTCGGCGAGCACGTCAGCGGCGTAGCGAGTGGCCGGCCCGATCATCACGCGGTCGCGAGTCCGGGCGAACTCACCAATGGGGGTGCGCGCCTCCCAGTCGCGGACGAAGTCCGATTCCGGCGACCGATCGCTGCGGTGCGGCGCCGCGGTCAGCCCGACGAACCGCGCGCCGACCGCAGTGACCTCCCGCTCGAGCGATGGCTCGGTCAGCACGCGCACGTCATGACCGCGGTTCATCAGACGGCGCGCAATCCCGAGCTGCGGCGGCACGTTGCCGCCGCCGTCCCAGAGCAACAGCAAGAACCGGCTCACGGCGCACCCTCCACGATTGCCCGGCACAGGTCGCGCATCACTACCTGCACCTCGCGGGCATCCAGTTGACGGTCCCGACGCAGGATCTTCCAGGTGTAGACGTCGGTCGCCACGATCAGCTGCAGCAACCGACGCCGCCGTCGTGCCGGCGACGAGGCGCTCAACAGAGGACCGAAGACGCGCTCGACCCAGTCGCTGTGCGCCTGCCGGCCGGCGTCGACGACCCGCCGGACGATGCCGATGCGTTCCTCGAGCGCCAACATCCGGATCACTGCGTCGCCGTTGTTCTCGTAGTCGCCGACGATCATCCTGACGGCTCCGTCGATGTCGCCGGCAGCCACCTCGTCCCGTCCGCGCTGTGTGCCGACCCGGTCGCTGGTAAGCACCGCGTCGGCGAGGCCCTCCTTCGAGCCGAAGCGGCGCATGACCGTCGACAACGAGACGCCTGCGCGCGCGGCGACGTCCCGCAAGGTGAACTCGTCGTACGGCGCCTCGCGCCACAACTCGATCGCGGCGTCCATGATCCGCAACGCCGTTTCCTCAGCCGCATCCGCTCGTGCCCGCATCCGATAAGGACGCCGCGCCGAAGCCTCGGCCGCCGCCATATTCAT
>JAICMG010000227.1 GCA_025929365.1 Frankiaceae bacterium | reverse complement strand
GTCTGCTCGGCGTCCCACGGACATCCGCCCGGCGAACGCAGCCGGTCCATGACGGCAACGGCATCGAGCAGCGCGGCGCCGGTGGGACCGGCGTCAGCCGACGAGTTGTCGGAGGTCTTCGTCACCCGGTGCGGGAGATCGGGCTCTTCGCGGCGAGGACGGTCTGCGTCGTCGGGTCCCACCGGCCGTAACGCGGGCTGACGTGCACGCCGAGCTTGGTCCCCTCGTCGGAGATCGCCTTCTGCAGCAGCGCCGTTCCCTGGCCGGCGTACAGCGCCGACTTCACCTGTGCCGTCGCCTGCGACAGCGGGATGACATGGCGGCTGATGATGTGCAGCACGATGTATTCGCCCTGCGACTGCACGAGCTGGACACTGCCGACCTTCGTCTTGGCCGCACCGAGCAGCGAGACCACCTGACTTCGGCCGACGAGGCCGACCTCACCACCCTTGCTCGCGGTCTGCGTGTCCTGGGAGTACTTGCTCGCCAGCGCGGGGAACGACGCCGGGTTCTTTCGCGCCTTCGCGAGGATCTGGTGGGCGAGCGCCTTGCTCCCCACCGCGATCTGCGCAACGTCGAGCTGGTCGAACTGGTCGATGTCCTTGCGGTACTCCGCCTGCAGCTGCGCCGGCGTGGCCGGCAGCGTCGCGATCAACGCGTCGCTCAAGTGCTGCTGCAGCACAGTGAGCCGGATCAGCCCGGTGAGCTGGCCAGGTGTCACACCCACGCTCTCCGCCGCCTGCTGCTGCAGCGACTGCAGGCTGCCCGCCTGCTGTACGAACTGGCTGGTCTGGTCGGCGATCTCCTTCGACGACACCGTGACGTGGTGCGCTGCCGCGACTGCGGAGATCAACCGGTCACTGATGAGGCGGCTGAGGGTCATGCGCACGAAGCCGTCGCGGCTGCCGCCGAGCGCCTGCGCGAACTGCGAGCCGGGAGCCAGTGCAGAGACGATCTGCGGGTCGGCCAACGCGGCGTCGACCTGATGCTGCAGGGTGCTGACCGAGATTCGGGACTTGCCGACGACCGCTGCGGCCCCGGGGCTGGTGTCGCAGGCGGCGAGAACAGGGGCGGCGAGCATCGCCACCGCTGCGACGAGCGTGCGGCGAACGACCCACGACCGAGATTTCACGAGAGCCGAGGCTATCTGGAGCTCACTCCCCGACGGCGTCCGGGGCTGCCGCTGCGTCGCCCGTCCCCGCCGGGATCGCGAGGTCGGCCACGATGGTCTGCAGCACCTCGCGGCACCAGGAGAGCAGCTCCCGGTCACGCAGCGGCCGGCCGCCGACCCGCGCCGTCGTCGGAGCGGTGACGAGCACGGTCTTCGTCGCCGCCTTGACCACCGATCCCGGGTGCAGCCGGGCCAGTCGAAGCGCTTGGGACTCGCGGAGCTCCAGCGGCGTGAAGCGCACGTACTTGCCTTGCGCGGCGATCTCGGCGATCCCGAACCCGCGCGCGAACGCCCGGAACGACGCGACGGCGAGCAGGTTCTCGACCGGATCGGGGAGCTCGCCGTACCGGTCACGCAGCTCGTCGCGCACCGCGTCGATCTCGGGGTCGGTGTACGACGAGGCGATCCTCCGGTACGCCTCGAGCCGAAGCCGCTCACCCGGGACGTACTCGTGGGGCAGGTGTGCGTCGACCGGCAACTCGACCTTGACCTCAAGCTGCTCCTCGGCGCCGCCGCCCTTGAACTCGGCGACCGCCTCGCCCACGAGACGCACGTAGAGGTCGAATCCCACGGCGGCGATGTGACCCGACTGCTCGCCGCCGAGCAGGTTGCCGGCCCCGCGGATCTCGAGGTCCTTCATCGCGACGTGCATGCCGGCACCGAGGTCGGAGTGCTGCGCGATCGTGGCGAGCCGGTCGTGTGCCTCCTCGGTCAGCGGCTTGTCGGGCGGATACAGGACATAGGCGTACGCGCGCTCGCGCGCGCGTCCGACCCGGCCGCGGAGCTGATGGAGCTGGGACAGGCCGAGCAGGTCGCCACGCTCGATGACGAGGGTGTTGGCGTTGGAGATGTCGAGCCCGTTCTCGACGATCGTCGTGCAGACGAGCACGTCGAACTCACGTTCCCAGAAGCCGAGCATCACGCGCTCGAGCGCGTGCTCAGCCATCTGGCCGTGCGCGGTGGCGATGCGCGCCTCAGGCACGATCTCAGCGAGTCGAGCGGCGGCGCGCTCGATCGACTCCACCCGGTTGTGGATGTAGAAGACCTGACCCTCGCGCAACAGCTCCCGCCGGATCGCCGCGCTGATCTGCCGCTCGTCGTAGGCACCGACGAAGGTGAGCACCGGATGCCGTTCCTCCGGTGGCGTCTGGATGACGCTCATCTCGCGGATGCCGGTGATCGACATCTCCAGCGTCCGCGGAATCGGCGTCGCTGACATCGTGAGGACGTCGACGGACGTCCGAAGCCGCTTCAGGAACTCCTTGTGCTCGACCCCGAACCGCTGCTCCTCGTCGACCACGACAAGACCCAGGTCCTTGAACCGCGTCTCGGGCTGCAGCAGCCGGTGGGTTCCGATGACGACGTCGACGGTGCCGTCGGCAAGGCCCGCGAGGATGTCGTTGCGCTCCCGCTCGGTCTGGAACCGTGACAGCCCACGGACGGTCACCGGGAACGACGCAAAGCGTTCGGAGAACGTGCCGTAGTGCTGTTGCGCGAGCAACGTCGTCGGCACGAGGACAGCAGCCTGCTTTCCGTCCATCACCGCCTTGAACGCCGCGCGCACGGCGATCTCGGTCTTGCCGTAACCGACGTCGCCGCAGATCACGCGGTCCATCGGGTGCGGAGCCTGCATGTCGGCCTTGACCTCGTCGATGGCCGCGAGCTGGTCGGGCGTCTCGACGTAGGCGAACGCGTCTTCGAGCTCGCGCTGCCATGGCGTGTCCGGGCCGAAGGCGTGACCCGGCGCCGACATCCGCGCGGCATAGAGGCGGATGAGCTCGGCGGCGATCTCGCGGACCGCCGTGCGGGCTCGACCCTTGCGCTTAGCCCAGTCGCCGCCGCCGAGCTTGTCCAGCGAAGGCGACTCCCCGCCG
>JAICMG010000225.1 GCA_025929365.1 Frankiaceae bacterium | reverse complement strand
CGGACCCTGACCCCCGAGCGCACGTTCGCGCCGCGCACGATCCTGATCAACGACGGGGTCTACGGCGTCGGCATGCCGCTGATCTTCTACTTCGATGAGCCGGTCACCAACCGCAAGGCGGTCGAGCGGTCGTTGGAGATCCGGACGTCCCGGCGCGTGGTCGGGTCGTGGTTCTGGGACGACTCGTGCGGCATCGTGCCGCTGTGTCTGTACTTCCGGCCACGGCGGTACTGGCACCCGCACACGCGCGTGCGCTTCACCGCGCACGTGAACGGGGTGCAGGCCGCGCCGGGCGTGTTCGGCGCCCAGGATCTCAGCGGGACGATCCGCATCGGCCGATCGCTGAAGGTCTTCGCCAGCACCGCCAAGCACGTCATGAACGTCTACCGCGACGGCAAGCGCTACGCCCACTGGCCGATCAGCACGGGACGACCCGGCGACGACACGCCCAACGGCACCTATCTCTCGATCGAGAAGGGCAACCCGGTCGAGATGGTCGGCGAGGGCTACGACATGCAGGTCCCCTACTCCGTGCGGATCACCTGGAGCGGCGTCTACCTGCACGCCGCGTCGTGGTCGGTGGGCTCGCAGGGGTCGACCAACGTCTCGCACGGCTGCATCAACATGTCGCCCGACGCCGCCGCGATCTACTACGCGATGTCCATCCCCGGCGACCCGGTCACCGTCACCGGCAGCTCGCGCGCCGGCACCTTCGACAACGGCTGGACCATGTGGTTCAAGTCCTGGCGGCAGTGGCGGCGCGGCAGCGCCCTGCACCGGGCCGTCCGCGCCGGCCCGCAAGGCAGCAGCTTCGAGAACTACTCACCGTAAGCCGAACGGGCGCTTCCGCCACCATCCCGGGTGTGGCTATCCGCGCGGCACGCCGCCCGACGTGTACCCAGATGTGTCGGCCGAGCTGGCCCGAGAGCTGGCCATACTCAGCGATTTCGAGGTCGTCGCCGCCGCGATCGGCGCTTACCTTTGGTGCGCGCCTCGGCGCCATGCTCTGCCAGCCGATTCGCAAAGAGCACAATCCTGCCAATGCATAGTAGTGGGGATGTTGAGCAGACTGGCGGCCTCGGCGCGGTAATGATGCGGCGCTGAGCCGGCGGGAGCGCCGAGTGCTCCGACGGGCGTAGCGCCACCGGGGCCGACTCCCCACGCCGGCGTTGCGCTGGCGGTTGCGTGCCCGTCGTACGCGCGACCCCGAGGTGGTCGGAGCGGTGGCCGACGCGGTCCGCGCGACGATCGCCGACCCGGAGTTGTGGGCGGCTCGCACCGAGGATGAGTTGCTGGAGCGCTATCACCCGGCCAAGGTCGGGCGGCCGATGTTCACCGGGTTGCGGCCGGTGTTCGGCGAGTTCAACAACTGGTACGTCACCCAGGTGTGCCAGTGGCTACCACGGAATCGTTCGGGGGAGTCCGAAGTGCGGTAGGGCGCTGGTCGGGGCGAAGCGGGTGATGTGCGAGATGCGGTCGCGCTCGAGTGTCAGCACGAGCAGCGAGAGCGCGCGGCCGACGTCGGTGTGTGGGTCTTTGACGTACTGGGCGAACGCGGGTTGTGAGTTGGCCCGCGTCGGAATGAGGCGGTGGCGGTTGTTCCCCCGTCTCGCGAAGGCATGGGCGATGAACTGCTTGATCGCGTTGTGGCCTTGGTACCCGTAAGGCTCCGGGGGCATCGTCCACCATGCGTCCTCGGCCAGCAGCGCGACGATCGGTTCCACATCTCCGCGCTCGAATGCGTCCGCGAACCGCGCGACGAGCTCGTGTTCTTGGGCTGATCGGGGGAGCGGCGCCCGGTCGTGTGCCCGCGGCGCGCCTTCCTCGATCGTCGCGCGGGCGCGGATGAGCGCGCTGTTCACCGACGTGGGGGTGGTATCGAGCATCGCGGCGACCTCAATGGCGGAGAACCCCAGCACGTCGCGGAGCACGAGCACGGCGCGCTGGCGGGGCGGGAGGCGATGCAGCGCGGTGAGGAACGCGAGCGTTACCGCCTCGCGGGTCTCGTAGCGGGCCTCCGGACCGGCCGAGCCGTCGACGATGCCCTCGAGCAGCGCGTCGGGATAGGGCTCGAGCCACAGCACCTCGCCGTAGCGGGTGGGCTCCGGGGGGGTCGATGCCGGTCCGGCCGCTGCCGCGGGGCGTCTACCGCTGTCGCGCAGCATGTTCAGACAGCGGTTGGTAGCGATCCGATACAGCCAGGAGCGCAGCGTCGAGCGCTCCTCGAACGATTCCAATGCCTTCCAAGCGGACAGGAGTGTCTCCTGCAGCGCGTCCTCGGCGTCCTGCACCTGGCCGAGGATCCGGTAGCAGTGCAGCTGCAGCTCGCGCCGATAGGGGTCCGTGAGCGCCGCGAACGCATGATGGTCGCCCGCACGGGCACGGATCAGAGCGCTGTCGTTCACGAGCGAAGTCTGGCATTGCGGCTCACAACTGCTGCGACACCACCGATGCTCGAAATTCGTCGGCGAATTTCTCCACCAGGCGGGGTCAGAACCCGCGACAGGCAAATCCGAGTCCCTATCGACGGACCAACGCCCACAAGCCGACCACCCCAAACGATCGACGGGCGGCGACCCGGGTCGGGACTCAGTGAAGCGTGGTCGTAGAGGACAGGAGGCTCAAATGCTGCATCCCGCCCTGGCTCGAGCGCTCGCCACCGCGCACGTCGAGGACCTAGATCGCGCGGCCGCTCGGAGGCGGGCGATCCGCTTCGTCCGTCGCGTCGCGCACGAGCCACACGTGGCGGCCACTCCGATCGCGATGCTGCGATCCGCATCGACTCGGCTGCGTGGACGCCGTGTGCCTCAGGCAGACGGCATGACACCGACCGAGATTCCTCAAGCGGGAGGCATCCGTTCCTCCGTGACGTGATGGCCCGCCGCGTCTCACGCCTCCTTGCGGGTTGGCGCATCGGCTTTCTCGCCCCGTGCTCATCCTTCAAGGGGGAAACGCCCTCAACTACTTCGGTTATGGCCTCGTTCTTCCGTTCGAGATCATCTATCTACACCAGATCCGTGGGTTCCCGACGTCGACGGCCGGACTGGTTCTCGCGGCGACCATGGGGACGTCCGCAATCGTTACTCCGCCGACGGGAGCGCTGCTCGATCGGTATTCCGCCAAAGCGATCGTGGTCGCAGGAAGCTTGGCGAGCGCCCTTGGCTACGCCGGCTTTGCCTTCGTCGAGCGTCCCTGGGAGGCGT